>DAOUGZ010000170.1:0-22027 GCA_034428955.1 Anaerolineae bacterium
TCATGCTTCGCGCTATCCCGATACAGGGGCTTTTGAGGGGTTTTCGGAGGTCTGAGTGGCCTGGGTGGGCCGCCCGCGGGCGGCCCACCCAGGCCACTCAGACCTCCGAAAACCCCTCAAAAGCCCCTGTATCGGGATAGCGCGAAGCATGAAGGCCGGTTGGCGGCTCAGGGTATTGCAGCCCGACAGGCTGCTATAGCTCACAGGAGTGGAATGTATGAACGAGCCTGTCATATCCGTCCGAGACCTGCGCAAGGTCTATGGTGACCACGTGGCCGTGCAGGGCATCAGCTTTGCGGTGCAGCGCGGCGAAATCTTTGGCCTGCTGGGGCCCAACGGCGCCGGCAAGACCACGACCCTCGAGTGCCTGGAGGGCCTGCGCCGGCCCGACGGCGGCCGCGCCGAGATCCTGGGCATCGACCCCAGCCGTGAGGCGCGCAAGCTGTGGGACCGGATCGGCGTGCAGTTGCAGAGTTCGGGGCTCCCCGGCAGCATGCGCGTTGACGAGGCCATGCGCTTCTTTTGCGCCTACCACGGCGCGGCCCCGCACTATGAGTTGCTGGAGCGGTTGGGTCTGCAGGAAAAGATGAGCGCCCAGTACCAGGAACTCTCCACCGGGCAGCAGCGGCGGCTGGCCCTGGCCCTGGCCATCGCCCACAACCCGCCCGTCGTCTTTCTGGACGAGCCGACGGCCGGGCTCGATGTGGAGTCGCGGACCGAGCTGCACGCCATCATGCGCGAGCTGCAGGAGGGCGGCACGACGCTCATCCTGGCCACCCACGACATGGCTGAGGCCGAAAAGATGGCCGGCCGCGTGGCTATCCTGCTGCAGGGCAAGATCGTCGCCAGCGGCACGCCCCGCGAGTTGACCGCCACCGGGGCCACCTGGACCAAGGTGTCGGTGCGCACGGAGGCAAACTGCCTGCATGCCAACTCGACCACCTTCCCGGGTGTGACGCAGCGCCTCACGCAGGATGAGTACGCCGTCTATTTCAGCACCGATCCCGGGCCCACGGTGGCCGCGTTGATCGCCCACATCGACGCCCAGGCCGACAGGCTGATCGACCTGCGCGTAGAGCGCCCCTCCCTGGAGGAGCGGTTCCTGGAGATCACCCACACGGGAGGTATGTAATGACCGCCTTTGCCCAGCATTTCAGCTACGAGTTTCGCACCGGCCTGCGCAACCGCTCGCTGCTTCTCTTGAACTATCTCTTTCCGCTCGGCTTTTACCTGATGATGGGCGTCCTCATGGGCAGCATCAACCCGCTGTTCGTGGAGACGATGGTTCCGGCGATGGTCGTCTTTGCTGCGCTCTCGGGGGCCATCCTGGGCCTGCCCAGCCCGCTGGTTGAGGCACGCGAGGCGGGAATCCTGCGCAGCTTTCGCGTCAACGGTGTGCCGGCCCTCTCCATCCTGATCGTGCCGGCGCTGACGACGGCTGTGCACATCATCATCACTGCGGTGGTCATCACGCTGACGGCGGGGCCGCTCTTCAAAGCACCGCTGCCGGCGGACTGGGGGGCGTTTGCCTTGCTGACTCTCGTGATCGCTTTTTGCTGTTCCGGGGTTGGCGTGCTCATCGGCGTGATCTCGGCCAACTCGAGGGTGACGATCCTCTGGTCGCAGTTGATCTACCTGCCCTCGATGATGCTCAGCGGCATGATGGTGCCCCTCAGCATGCTGCCCGCCGGGCTGGCCAGGGTCGCGGATTTGCTGCCTGCCACCCACGCCATGCGCGCCTTCGATGGGCTGGCCTATGGGCGGGCAACGGCCTACGATCCGCTGCTGTCGGCGCTGGTCCTGCTGGCGGGTGGGCTGCTGGCCTTTGGGCTGGCCGCACTGCTCTTCAACTGGGATAGCCGCAACACCTCGCAGCGTGTCCATCCGGCGGTGGCCTTCCTTGCCCTGGCCCCCTATGCCCTGGCGGCGCTCTTGCTGGCCTGAGCGCATCTTTTCGCCTAGTCTGGAGTGTGCTGGCGGTGATCCTTCGCGCACCCAAGAAGGCCCTGATCCGTCCGCGCCTGCTGGAGCGCTTGGAGCAGGGCTTGCTGATGCCACTGACCGTCGTATCGGCGCCGGCGGGGGCGGGCAAGACGACCCTGCTCAGCCAGTGGGTGCAGGGCCGGTCGCGGCCGGTTGCCTGGCTGACGCTGGCTGCGGCCGACGGCGAGCCGGCACGCTTTCTTCCTCGCCTGGCGAGCAGCCTGCAAGCCGTGCCGGGCGGCCTGGGCGCCCGCCTCCTGGCCGGCCTGCCGACGAGCCAAGGGGCCCAGGAGGCGCTGGCAGAGCTATTGAACGAAGCGGCCCAGGCCGATGAGGACTGGGTTCTCATCCTGGATAACCTCCAGGCGGTCGAGGGTTCGCTGCTGGGCGGCCTGGCGGCGCCGCTGCTCGATTATCTCCCCCCGCAGGTGCACATCTACCTCGCCGGCCGCGCCGAGCCCGACCTGCCCCTGGGGCGCCTGCGTGTGCGCGGCCAGTTGCTGGAGCTGGGCTGGGGGGAGCTGAACTTTACACCCGACGAGGCGGAGGTGCTGCTGCAGAGCCTGACCGGCGACCTGCTCTCGCCCGGGCAGGTGGCGGCGCTGCTGGCGCACACCGAGGGCTGGGCACTGGGGCTGGTGCGAGCGGCTCAGGCCCTGCGGGAGTATACTGATGCCGGCGAGTTCCTGGCAAGCTTCTCGGGCCGCCATTGGGCGCTCGCCGGCTACCTGACGGAAACAGTTCTGTTGCGCCAGCCGGCCGACGTGCAGGCTTTTCTGCTGCAGACGGCACCGCTCGAGCGCCTGAGCGCGGCCCTCTGCAACGCCGTCACTGGGCGCGGCGATGGGCAGGCCATGCTCGAGTGGCTGGAGCGCCACAACCTCTTCGTCATTCCGCTGGACGAAGAGCGGCGGGCGTACCGCTACCACCGGCTCTTTGCCGAGTTCCTGCGCGGCTAGGTTGTGTTTTTATACCAGCCGAGGCGGCTCCCACGCCGCCGACCTGCCGAAGGCTTGCCGAGTGCCCCCCAGAGCGCTCAGTCGATGACTATCTCGGTGCCGCTTTCGGCTGAGCGACGGATGGCGTCGAGCATCTTCATCGTGTTCAGGCACTCTTCGCCGGAGGCAATCATTGGCGCCTCGGGGTCGCGCAGGCAATCGATAAAGTGGCGGTAGGCAGTTAGTTGGTCCTCGGGAGCGGGCTCCACGGTGCGGTCCTGATAGGCCCCTTTCTCACCCGACATGACGACCGGCGGGTTGAGCTGGAAGCCGCCCTGGGTGCCAAAGATGCGCACGTTGAAGGGCTGATCCTGGTTGGCGGCCCAACTCACGTCAAAGAAGGCGCTCACCCCATCATCGAATTTGACCATGGCCGCGGTAAGTTCGTCCACATCACAGAGGATACCGCGTCGGGTGAACTCTTCCTGGCAGAGGTTGCGATAGGAGGAGGCCAGCACACGCCGCGGCGCCGGCCCACCCATCAGCCACCAGGTGAGGTCCAGGACGTGCACGCCGATATCGATCAGCGCGCCGCCGCCCGCGCGGTCCCTGGAGACGAACCAGGCGCCGCGGGCCATCGATCCACCCGGGTCGAAGTGGATTACCGGCATCCCCCGCCGGCGGATCCAGGTTGAGCGGGCATAGTAGACCTCGCCAAACTCGCCCTGCGTCTGCAAGCGATGCGCGGCCATGTTGACTGGCTTGAAGCGGTTGCTCATGTCGATCATGAGGCGCTTGCCCGTCCGTTTGGCCGTGGCGACCATACGCTCGGCATCGGCCAGGGTGGTGGCCATCGGCTTTTCGCAAAAGACGTGCAGGCCGGCCTCCATCGCTTCGATGGCCACGGGGGCGTGCAGGTGATTCGGAATGGCAATGCCGACCGCATCCAGCCCCTTGAGGGACCAGAGTTCGCGCAGGTCGGTAAAGACATGCTTGGCGCCGTACTTGGCTGCGAACTGTTCGGCCTCGGCGCGATTGAGGTCGCAGACCGCATCGAGCACGACGTTGGGGCTCTGGGTAAAGCCCTCCATGTGGTATCGGCCCATGCCGGTGCCGATGACGGCGACGTGCAGTTCCTTCTCCATGGTTGATCCCATCTCCCGGAGGTTGGCGCCGGCGGGCGTGCCCGACGCGGCGAAGGACGAAAGAGGGGCAACGGGCGTGGTCTATCCCCTTCTGCAGGGATGATAGACCGGGGCTGAGGGGCTGTCAAGAACACAGTGGGAGACGCAGAGAGCCCCAGAACGGCAGAGAGCCGCAGAGTTCACCGCCACAAAGCCAGGCCACATGGCTCCACGGGTATTGCTGCCAGCGCAAGACCCCAGCCTAGCCTCTGCGGTCCTCTGCTTCTCTGTGTACCTCTGCGTCCCCAGTGGATGTTACGCGCTTTGCTATGCCTCGGCCGGCCGTATGCTGCGGGCGATGGCCGCGGCCGCCTCGGCCAGGGCCAGCAGTCGCTGCGGCTCGCTGGTGTAGACCGTTGCCATCCCCACGAGGCGGTGGGTCTCGCTAAAAGCGGTGATTGTCAGGATCAGGCCGCTGCGCTCCGGCCCCTGAAAGGCGCCGAGGGACCGGATAGCTGCAATGCTGCCCTCCAGTTCGAAGCGCTCCATCGCGACGAGCTCCAGGGTCTCAACGCGCCCTACGGCGTTCTGCCAACCCTCGTCTGCCGCTTCGTCGAGCGTTTGGCCTTCGACGCGCTGCATGATCTGGAAGGTGAACACGCCCTCGTCTGAGTCTTGACTGTAATTGAGCCACACGGGCTCTCCAGGGCTCGGGGCCGAGCACCCTCAGGCATGGCCCGGCGAGACCGCGACGCTCCACGCTTTGGGGTGGCGCAGAGCAAAGGGGCCCACCGTCCAGTCGACCCAGTCGCCTTGCTCCTCGGGCGCCCAGCTCTCCAGGTCGGCCTCGCCGTGTGCTTCCGCCAGCATTGCACAGCCCTCGGCCAAGGACACCTCCGTCCCTTCACCCTTGGCCTGGGCGAGCACGCAGGCCGTTTCGCCGCCCTGCCAGAAGCGCAGAAAGGCGCCCGGCGCCTCGTCGGTGGGGGGGATGAGCCGCTCCACCGGCAGCCAGCCCTCCTCGACTAGGGCGCTGAGGAGGGCTTTTTCCACGGCAGCGGGCGACGCCGAACTCACAACGCGCAGGACTCCGCCCTCATAGGCTGCACCGAGGACGCCGGGCATGGCCATCGCTGGGCCATACAGTGGCGGCTCGGCCGTGCATTCGGCCAGGGGAGCCGGCGTCTCAGGTGGCAGGGGCGTGGGGGCGGCGCGGCAGCCGGTAGCCAACCAGCCGGCGGTGAGAGCGGCCAGCCCCAGGAAATCCCGGCGCGTCAGCCGGGAAGAGCAGATTCTATCCACGAGCAGCCTCCAGCATGGCCACGATATTCTCCGGCGGCACATCGGCCATGATGTTGTGGATCTGTTGGAAGACGAATCCCCCGCCGGGGGCCAGGATCTGCATTCGCCGGCGCACGTCCTCCGCGACCTCCTCCGGCGTGGCGACGCCGAGCACATCGCGGGTGTTGCAGCCGCCGCCCCAGAGGCAGAGGTCGCGGCCGAACTCGCGTTTGAGTCGCTCCGCTCCCATGTCCTTGCAGGTCGTCTGCACGGGCTGGATGATGTCCAGCCCGGCCTCGATGAGCATCGGCAGCAGGGGGTAGACGCCGCCGCAGCAGTGCAGCATCACCTTCACCGGGGCCAGCTTTTTGGCCGTCTGCCAGAGGAGCCCGTGCCGGGGCTGGAAGAACTCGCGATACATGCGCGGCGAGATCTGTGGGCCCGTCTGCATGCCCAGGTCGTCGCCGAAGAGGATGATGTCGATGTAGGGGCCGACGGCGGATAGGTACTTTTCCAGGTTCGCCAGGTGCATCTCGGTCAGCCGGTCCAGAAAGCGGTGGGCGCGTGCCGGCTCGCCGGCCAAGAGGGTGAAAAAGTTGTCGTTGCGGAAGAGGAACTGGCCGTTCTCCAGCAGGTTGCCGCCAAAGAGGCCGATGATCGCCCGGTCCGTCGACTCGCGCAGCGCTTTGGCCCCGGCGGCGAGTTGCTTCAGGCCTTCATCGTCAAAGCCGATAGGCGCGGGGGGCGTGCCGGCGGCGGCCCACATGACCTTCTCCAGCGGCGTGGCCAGGTCGGCAAAGGAGTCATCGGTACTGTCTGCTAATGGGAAGTACGTCTGCTCAAAGTATAGGCTGCCCTGCTTCTGGATGCCGATGAGGGTATGGTCATGGTAGAGGTGCCAGTCGCCGCCGACCCCCGGCCCATGGGTCCCACTCGCGATGGGGGTCTCATGGGGCAGGGCCTTGACCGGCTCGATAAAAGCCGGAATCTTGCAGGGGCTGCCGTCGGGCAAGACCCAATCCCGCCAATCCTCCGGGTTCTGGGCAAAACCGCGGCCGAGTTCGATGGTGTCCACGCCGAAACGGTCCAGCACTTCCGGCTCGATGATGGCCAACTGCTGGACAAGGTCATAGACATAGATGTCGCCCGAAGTGATGCCCAGGTGCTCCTTCAGCTTGCGGTAGGCGATGGCCATAATGCCGGAAGAGCGGTGGCCACCCAGGTCGATGGGCACCCGGTCCGGCTCGCGGTGGTTCACGGCTGCCAGCACGCGTTCTCGGGAGGTAAGCATTCCTAGCTCTCCTTCTGACCCCGTGGAGCACGCAAGGAGATGCGCGCTTGAGCTTGTGTGACGCCTTACGTGGTGTGTCGTGAACCACACTCTACCACAAGAAGTGTGCAGAGTCCAAAATCGCATCGGGCGTACCCCAGAATCGCCGGAAGCGGAGATGCACATACCACGAAGGCTCCAAGGCACAAAGGTGAATGGGCAGGAGGCCAGTGTCTGGGCACAACCCGCACGGCCGCGTAGCCAGGCTATCCTCAATGCCCATCGCCACGCGTATCAGGTAGTTGCCCGTCAGCGGAGCACTGATAGCCAAGCATTCTTTGGCGGCCTCAGGTCATCCTTGGTGGCTTTGGTATACACTCTTCCCGGTCGCCGATGATTCTGGAATACCTCCTGCCTCATCGGGCATGTCTGCGGCCGAGGTTGTCTACTCCGGCTGCGCTCCGTAGCGCTGCGAAAGCAGGCTGATGGCCTCCGCGACGCTCCCCGCCCGCCCGCTGCAAGCCAGCGCCAGGGCCAGCAGCCCCAAGAGCGCATCCTCAGTTGAGGGGCAGAGCCGGTATTCGCCGCCAAACCTGGCCTGCTCCTGGAAGGAGTTGGAGATGAGCCGGCGCAGCAGGTCGATCTTTTGCACCAGCCCACCGGAGAACACCAGCCGCTGCCACTGGGCGCCGGGAGACAGGCGAAGGGCGCAGGCATGATAGCTTTCGGCCATGCTCTCAAAGGCAGCCCGGAAGAGGTGCCCGATCGTCAAGTTGCTTTCGCGGATGTTGGCAATGCTCCCACGATCGCCACGGGGGCCGGGGAAGAAGGACAGGTCCACCTCGAGGTCCGTTTGACCGGCTTCTTCCGCTGCCCGCACGATGTACGGCCAGGGATCGCCCAGAGCTATGCCTTGCGCTTCGGCCAGCTCGCCAAGGAGAGCGACCAGCCGGTCGAGAGAGCGCCCGGCGGGGATGTGGGTAATCAGGTTCAGGTAGGTGCCGTCAAAGAAGGGGCGGGTCTGATAGTTGCCGAACTGGAGGCGGGAGCTGAGCAGGCTGACCTGTGAGCCCGTGGCCACATTGATGGAGAGTTCGCCGGGCTGAAGCAGGGCGCCGGCCAGGGCTGCGGGCTGGTCGCCGACGGGCACGTAGCAGGGTATGCGCCGCGAGCCGATGGCCAGTTCGCCGACGACTTGGCCGGCGCAGCACAACCTGGGCCAGCGCAGTGGCTCCAGGCCAAGCCGGGCGATGACCGGCCAGAGCCAGTCGCCCGTCTCCAGATCGTAACCGCTGTGTACCGATGCATTTGTCGGCTCGATGGCCGGCGTGGTGTGGCACAGATTGGCCAGCACGAAATCGGCCAGTGCAGCGGGGATGACCTGGCCGGAGGGCAGCCTCCTCTGCTCGGCCAGCCAGAAGAGGGCGCAGATAGGCAGGCCGGGCCGAAGTTCGTTGCCCATTCGGCGGCGCTCCTCGGGCGAGATGCGCGCCGTCAGCACGTCATAGTAGGACCCCTTGCCGGAGGGATGGGGCATGAGCGTCCGCTGATCGCGCCAGGAGATACAGTTGGAGAGAGGCTCCCCCTGCTCATTCGTGAGCACCAGGCTCTGCATCTGCGTGCAGACCACGATGCCCGCGCAGTCTGGCGCCTGCGCCACCAGGCGCTCGATCAGTTCGCGTGTGGCGGCGACGATCGCCGACGGGTCGATCTCACAGAACAAGGGCGGCAGGCCCTCGATGGGCGCCGGGAAGGGGACGCGCTGCACGTGTGCCACTGTGTAGGCGTCCAGATCCAAAACGCCGCCCTTGATGAAGGAGGTTCCCAGGTCCAGTCCGATGAAACGCATGCTCGTTACGCCTCGTTTCCGAATCCGCTGCAGCCCTCTTCCTACAGTAGTTTCCTCAATCCCTCAGATTGTGCACGATCTGGCTGGCGCCAGCGTAGAGCATATGCACATCGGACGAGCACATGATCAGGCGCATGCCGCGCTCCATCCAATAACGGAGTGTTTTGGGATCGCTAGTGTGCAATCCCGCAACGATGCCTGCCTGCCGACAGGCTTCCAGTACTCTCTCGATGGCTGTCGTGACCCGCGGGTGCTCGACCTCGCCGGGCACGCCCAACGACAGGGAGAGGTCATTGGGGCCGATCAGTGCGGCATCGACTCCCGGAACGGAGAGCAGGTCGTGGATATTCTCTACCGCCTGTGCCCGCTCGATCTGCAGGATAAGCATCACCTCGCGATTGGCACGCTGCACAAACTCGGCCAAGGGGGCTTTTCGGTAGTCGTTGTGCCCTTTGGTGACAGCCGCTCCACGGCTGCCCAATGGGGGGTAACGCACCGCATCAACGGCTTGTTCGACTTGTGCGCGCGTCTCAATGCGCGGCACCATAACACCCTGCGCGCCAGCATCCAACGGCTGCGAGATAAGGTGGTACTGGCAATCGGCAACACGGACCAAGGGTGTAACGTTCGCTTGCCGGGCTGCAGCGATGATATCGGCTGCGAGGGGAAGGTCGTAGGTGCCGTGCTCCAGGTCCAACATCACAAAGTCGAGGCCGGCAGCGGCCAGAATCTGCGCCATGGCTGGCGTACGGACGTCGCCGATCATGGTGCCGATGGGTATCTTGCCCGCCGCCAGCATCTTCCGTACACGGTTTTCGCGCATGATTTGGCCTACCTCAGTTCCACACCCTGGCGCACCAGCTCCTTCTGCAGGCTGGCGATATCTACCTGCCGCGGCGTGCAGCCCTCGCGGGCGGCAATCGCTGCGGCTACGCCGGCGCCCTGCCCCACGACCATCGTGTGGGCCATCACCCTGAGGAGTGAGGGGTTGCTGGCGGAGACGCTGCGGCCGGCACCCATAAGCAGTCTCTCCACCTTGCGTGGGAGAAGGCAACGGTAAGGGATGTCGTAGGTACCCTCGCGGAAGGACTGCACACCCCACGCTCCGGGGGCTCGGTTCTTCACAGGGTGGTCCATGATCACGCCGCGCCCGATGGCGTCGTCGAACCGCGTGGGGTTGGTCTTCATCTCTTCGGTGAATGCGAACTCGCCATCGATCCAACGCGAGACGCGCACGCCCAGGTCATCGGCCGTACCGACCACATAGGCCCGCTCAAAGCCCGGCATGTGTCGCCGGAAGAACTCGGTGGCATAAAAGGCCATGCGCTTGCCCTCGGTCATGGCCTGAGTGATGGTGGCTACATCCAGGCCATCGAAGGTAAAGAAACCGGTGATCAAGTGGACGATGCCCAAGTTGCGGATGGCGTGCATCTGGAAGGCGGCCAGGTTATCCTGCAGCCCCAGGCTGGTTTTGTACTCTCCGCGCGCGATGCCTTCCTTGATGATATCCATCTGGATGCCGCCGCCATGCGGAAACAGGAACGTGCCGGTCTCCTGGTATTGCTTGTAGGCCTCGACAAAGTCCCAATCGACGTCCATGTAGGGCGGGTACTGGTCAGGATGCTCGGCAAAGTACTGGATGAAGCGATCCACATCGACGTTGCCCACCCGGAAGCAGTAGCTGTGCCGCCCTTTGATCCGCCCATCGGCGCGGAGCACTGGTGCCCCAGCTAGCGCGGCCACATCGGCATCACCCGTGGCATCGATGACCGTGGAAGCCAGGATAGCCTCACGCCCCGATTTGCTCTCAACGATGGCGCCGCGCAGAGTGTCGCCCTCCATGATAGCATCCGTCACCAAGGTGTCAAAAAGGTAGCGGGCACCTGATCGCTCCAGCAGTTCGATCAGGGCCAGCTTGCCGCGTTCGATGTCGTAGATGATGTGCCCTTTGTGGTCGTGCCAACGCGAGCCCGGCCCTTCGGCCTTGGCCAGCTCATCGACGAACTCGAGAGCGTTCCCCTTGACGACCAGTTCGTGGCTGGGCGTGTAGTAGCAGTTGAAGACGGAGCAGCACATGCCCGCTGTGGCTACGCCTCCGGGGAATCCGTTTCGCTCTATCAGGAGCGTCTTGGCGCCGGCTCGGGCGGCTGCGACTGCGGCCGAAACTCCGCCCAAGCCGCCACCGGCGACGAGGACGTCTACCGTTTCACGGACTGGAATGCGGCGAGCGGGCTCCTCGATGGAGCGAGCGCTGGGCTCAATCTTTGCGGACATGGCATATGCCTCCTGTTTGGGGGCATTCTGGTCTCTGCCCCGATCCGATTGCTTTAACATGCCGAATTGACTCTCGGCGAATTGTATGTGACAATATCCAGGATACCATGCGTGTTGAAGCCTGCGCAAGGGCCAACCGGACTCAGGCCGGACCGCAGGCCGGACCAATCGCGGACATGGGCGAGTCCTAACTCGCAAATCTACAGGCGCTTGGCGCCAAGCCTCTTGATCTACCCCCACTCCCTCTGACGCTGCGCTGTACCCCGAGGAGCATGTGTGTGATGCGCGACGCTTCAGTCGAAGACTTGCGTGGCGAGTTACGCCAGGATATTGTGCCCTGGTTGCTCTTGCCACTGGCACTTGTTGGGTTGCTTATCGCCTTCCTGGATCTGGAGCACGGGCCCCCGCCCTCGCCGACGGCTCTAGGCCTTCTCATGCTCTTGCTGGCCGGTGTCCTCTGGTGGCTGCGTCAGAGAAACGCCCAAGTCGTAGGCTGGGCGACGATCCTGTCGCTCATCGGCGTGATCTGGCTGGCCTGGATTTGGCTTGATGCGCCTGGGATGCGCTACGCGCTCGTTCTACCGGTGGTTGCGGCCGGCATCAGCCGCGGATCGCGGGCAGCAGCGACCACTGGTGTGATATCCCTCTTGCTCCTGTTCGTGGACGCCGGGTTGACAGGCTTTCGCCTTGGCGCCAAAGAACTGCTGAGCAGCACCGCCACCCAGGGCCTGGCGGTCTATCTGATCTATATATCCGAATGGGGCCAGGAGGCCACGCTGGCCTGGGCCTGGGATCGCTATGAGCGGGCGCAGAGTGCTCTTGAGCAGGCCCGCGACAGGCAGGCTGAGCTCAAACAGGCGCTCGCCGACCTGGCTTTGGCCCAGCGCGAGACAGCGCGGTTGAACAACTTGCTTACGGCCTCCCGTCAGGCCCTGGAAGAGGCCAGCAAGGCCAAGGAAGAATTCGTGGCCAATGTCAGCCACGAACTCCGGACGCCTCTCAACATGATCATCGGTTTCAGCGACGAGATTCTGGAGCGGCCCGAGGTCTATGCGGCGGCGCTGCCTGAGGAACTGCTGGAGGACGTGGCCGCCATCCGGCGCAATAGCGAGCATCTGGCGCACCTGGTCGATGACGTTCTGGACTTGGCTGAGGCCGACGCAGGCCACTTGCGGCTCCTCTGCGAAGAGACCCCGATCCGTCAGTTGGTTCTCGAGGCGACGGAAGCGGTCGCCGTGCTCTTCCAAAAGAAGGGGCTGCAGCTCACGGTCGACATACCCGAGGATCTGCCGCCTGTGCACTGCGACCGGGCGCGCATCCGCCAGGTCATCCTCAACCTGTTGAGCAACGCCGGGCGCTTTACAGAGCAGGGCGGTGTGACTGTTCGCGCGACTGTGGAGCAGAGCGCCGTCACCGTGAGCGTGGCAGATACTGGGCTGGGCGTGGACTGCCGCAAGAGAGACCAACTCTTTCAACCCTTTGAGCAGGCCGATCCGTCAATCCGCCGGCGACACGGAGGCACGGGTCTTGGCCTGGCTATCAGCAAACGCCTGGTCGAGATGCACGGCGGCCGCATCTGGCTGGAGAGCGAACTGGGCCAGGGGACCACGTTCAACTTTACTCTGCCGGTCGAGATACCTTCGCCTGAACGCGATACACGCTCCTGGTTCAACCCTTATCAGGAGTATACGCCCCGCACGCGGCGCTCGTTGGCACCTCGGGTCGAGGCTAAGCCCGGGCTGGCCATCGTGGAGCGCGGGGAGACGCTCCGGCAGATGGTGGAGCGCTATCTTGACGATGTGGAGCCCATCTCGGTACGCAGCGCGGAAGAGGCCCGCCAGGCCGTTGACTCGGGCGCTGCTGCTGCTATTCTCGCCAACGAAGCTGAGGGCAGCGTGGACGCCTTGGTACTGTCCGAGCTCTCTGCCGCCACCTTTGATGTTCCCGTTATCTCCTGCTGGGTTCCAGATCTCAGCGGCAAGCCCCAAGGGCTGAACGTGTGGGGCTACCTGGTCAAGCCGGTCTTGCGCTCGCAACTGCGGGCCAGCATCGAGGCAACTGCGCCGGGCGCACGTTTGATCCTCGTGGCCGATGATGATATCGAGGTCAGGCAGTTGTTCCGCCGCATGCTGGCCCGCTCCGGATGCGAGGTCCTCACGGCCGAGGATGGAGAGATGGCGCTGCACCTCTTGCGAGAGCATCACCCGGACTTGCTCTTGCTCGACTTGGTGATGCCGGGGATGGATGGGTTTGCCGTCTTGGAGGCCAAGGCGGCGGAGCCCGAGATCGCCGGCACTCCGGTGATCATTGTCTCGGCTACGGACCCGGAGCGGCAACCTATCGTCAGCAAGAGCCTGACCGTGACACGCCAGCGGGGGCTCTCGGCGCGCGATCTGATGCTGGGGGTTCAGGCCGTTACGACTGCGCTCGGGCCGCGATTTGGCGTTCCAGCTCGGCCCGGAACTGGCGGCCCGTCATCGGCTTCTGGATAAAGCCGCTGGCGCCCAGGGAACGGGCCAATTCCTCCTGCGGCAGGACCGTGCAGACGATGACCGGGGTTGATGCTGTGGCAGGGTGTACTTGCAGGCGGCCCAGGATCTCCCAGCCATCGATGTCCGGCAGCATAACGTCGAGGACGATGAGGTCGGGGCGCAGCTCGGCGACTGTCGTGAGAGCCGTCTCCGGATGCGCAGCGCCGACGAGCTGGAAGCGTGTGTTGCGTACAAAGCGCTGCCAGAGGCGGAGCGTATCTTCGTTGTCCTCAATGGCCAGAACGACAACCTGATCGGCCTGAGGCAAGAGGACGCGAGCGGCGGATACCCCCGGCTCGCCGGCCAACTGGAATTGACCGTGGAAGAGTTCGACCAGTTGGCGTGCCACCCGGACGTTCGCCTCCGGCCAGAAGTGGCCACGTGCTTCTCCTGCTGCCGCTACTGCGGTCACTTCGAGCCCGATATGGCCCCCCCCATCGCTCCGCACGGCCAGCGTGACGCGCCCACCCGGCACGCTCGAGATCGCCCCCGTGAGCAGGTTGAGCAGGACCTGTTTGAGAACAGTTCCGGCCATCGCCACGGAGGGCAGGCCGTTCGGCAACACGACGGCCAGGGTGGTTTGCTTCTCGCCCGCCAGGGCTTGCACCAGCCGGATCGCTTCGCGGGCTACTGGTGCTATCTCGGCGGTGCGGTCACCCTGGGAGTCTGCCAGCCAGTGCAGTTCGCGGTTGACCTCGGCTTCGGCTGGACTGCTGGCATCGGGGTCTTTGGGGGGAGGCGGTTCATGATCGAACAGGCAATAGTGGGCGCGCAAATAGTTGGTCAGGGTCTGCAGCGCCACAGCCTCCTCGCGGCGGAGATGACGAGGTGAGATGCCGATGCGGTTGGCGGCTGCAGCCTGGGTCAGCTCTTGCAGGTAGCAGTAATGGAGGATGTGGTAGTGCCGCCATCCCCGAGATGACGAGGGCTCCTCTGTAGGGGGGCGGAGAGCTTCAATAGCCTTCTCCAAAGCCGCGCGCAGGGGCTCGCTTGGATTGCGTTCCTGAGTCAGGCCAAAGAGCCTGACCAGGGGGCTTTTGCGCAGAAAGTCTGGGTCATAGAGGTGGCCTAGTGCCTGGCGCACCGCTTCCTGCAGGTCATCGGTTGTCCCCATGTCCGCGGCTGGTCCTGTTCCGAGTCCTCGCCATGTCCGGCCGGATATTGCGACGGCATTTACCGTGCGTTATTATAGAGGCAGAGGCTCCGGCATGCAAGAAGTGGAGGTGCTCCGGACCGGAGTGTACAGGTCATCGTTGTGTATCAGTTCGATCTCTGACCATAGTGATCACTCAAGGGAGGTCTATGATGGCTATGCAGATGACGAGACGTCGTTTCCTGGCCGGTACTGCCGCCACGGCAGCCGGGAGCGTGTTGGCGGCATGCCAGCCCAAGACGGTCGAGGTAGTCAAAGAAGTAACCAGGGTGGTGCCGGGCGGAGAGCAGCCTGCCGGTGAGGCGACTGCTCTGCCGGAGCCTCAGCCGGCGGGGACCGACGCGGGACCATTGCGCGTTCTGTGGGTGTCGCAGACGGCGCTCGTGGAGAGCTTTGAGCAGTACAGCAAGAACGTCTTTGGTCCCAAGAACAATGGGGCCACGGTCGAGTTTCTGCAGGTTCCTCAGACCGAGTTCAGCCAAAAGCTGCTGTCTGGGATGGCCGCCGGTGATCCGCCGGATTTGTTCCGCGAAGTGAACTATCAGGGTTTTGCTCACTATTGCATGGAAGAAGTCATCCTGCCGCTGGATGAGTATATCGCTCGCGACAACTACCAGGAGTACCTGGATACCTTCCTGCCCGGCTCGGTGGAAGCAGGTCAGTTCGATGGCAAGCAGTATTGCATCCCCTTTGGCGGGCATCCCAGCTCCTTCTACCTCTTCTACAACAAGACGGCACTCGAGGAAAAGGGCTTCAAGCTGGACAACAAGGACTGGACGTGGGCCGAGTACCTGGAGATGGTGCGTGCCATGTCCGATCCGGCCAACAAGGTCTATGGCACCTGGCTGCGCCTGAACCTGGAGGGCTTTGTCGTCGGCCTGCGTAGCCTGGGCACCGACATCATCGATGAGACGGGCACCAAGTCGCTCATCGGCGCGCCTGAGGCACGGCCTTTCTTCGAGATGGCCTACAAGATGATCAACGAGTACAACGCTGCGCCCAGGCCGAGCGACATAGCTGACTGGAAGCCACCCTTTGCCGCACAAAAGATCATGACGGCCAACGACAACGGCTACCGGGAATCGTTCCTGCGCGAGATGGTCGAGGATTTCGAGTGGGACACCTTTGTGACCCCCAATGAGAGCGGCAAGCCGCGTGGCGTCTTTGTCTGCGACTTTTCGCCCATCACCAGTTTCTCCAAGCACAAAGACCTGGCCTGGGAATGGGTGAAGGGTACGCTTGAGGTTGAAGAGGGGATCAACCGTGTGCGGGATGCACGGCACATTCCGCTTCCCGTCGAGGCTGCTCTGCTGCCCGAGGGCGAGACTATCAGCCCGCAGTACGAGTTCTACATCAAGGAATGGATGGCCAATCCGCCGCTGGGAATCGCCCTGCCGGCCAACGGCCGCACGACCGAAGTCTTTGACCTCCTCCAGCAGGGCTTTGATAGTGCCTGGCTCGGTATGGAACCGCTCGATGACGCCATCAAGCGTGTTGACACGGAAGTACAGAAGGTGCTGGACAAGCCCAGGGTCTAGAGACTGTGCCAGGTGGGTGTGTGCGGTCGGCTCTGGACGTGCCCGGAAGCCAGGCTGCATAGGGGCGCTCGCGAGTGCCCTGCCGGCCATGGGGGGCCAGGCGTTCGGCCCCATGAGGTGCCTCGTTCGGCTTGCGCACACGCTGTAGCCTCTTCGCCAGGCCATGCTCCTTCGTGACTTGGCGAAGAGGCCCGTATCCGGAGGTAGGGTATGATCACGAGCCAAGGCCATGCGATTACGCAGGGCGGCCGCAACTGGTTCCAGAAGCTCACCGGGGGGCGCCTGGCGGCCTATGAGGCCAAATGGGGTTATCTCTTCATCCTGCCGTGGGTTCTAGGCTTTCTGGTATTCACTTTGGGGCCGATGCTGGCTTCTCTGTTCTTTAGCTTTTGTCGTTACAACGTGCTCAAGCCGCCAGCATGGATCGGGCTGGAGAATTACCGGACCATGGTCTCGGGCGGCGATATGCTGTTCTGGAAGTCGGTGCAGGTCACGGCCCAGTACGTCGTATTGCGCGTGCCTCTGCATGTGCTTGGAGCGTTGGCGGGGGCCATCATCCTCAACCAGGCCATTCGTGGGCGCGTGTTCTACCGAGCACTGTTCTTCATCCCTTCGATTACTCCAAGCGTAGCAGCGCTCATGGTGTGGACATGGCTGCTCAATGCTGATTATGGTCTCGTGAACAGCCTGCTGGCTGGCATCGGAGTTCAGGGACCCTCCTGGCTTGGTGACCCACATTGGGCTGTGCACTCATTGGTGATGATTGGGCTATGGAGTTCTGTCGGCGGCGCCGACGCGATCATCTTCCTATCGGCGTTGCAGGATATCCCTTCGAGCTACTATGAGGCCGCGCAAGTGGACGGAGCAAACTGGTGGGATCTGCAGCGCTACATTACGATTCCCCTGATCACGCCGGCGATGTTCCTGGTTCTGGTCCTCTCGGTAATCAGCACTTTCCAGGTCTTTACCGCCGCTTATGTGGCGACAGGCGGCGGCCCAGCCTATGCCACCTATTTCTATGTGCTGCACCTCTACAACAAGGCGTTCCAGAACTATAACATGGGTTATGCCTCGGCTTTGGCCTGGGTGCTGGCGGTCGTGCTCCTGGCGTTGACTTGGCTACAGCAAAAGACTTCGCAAAGGTGGGTATTCTATGGCGGTGAATAGTGTACCAATGGCGCGACGGAAAGCGGGCCGCAAGGCAGCGAGCACCGTCCTGCGCACGGTAGCCAAGTATGCAGCCTATTGGCTAGCCTCAGCGATCTTTGTCATGCCATTCATATGGGCCCTATCGGGGTCGCTCAAGACCGGCTATCAACTGGAGGAATTCCCGCCGCGTTTCCTGCCCGACCCCGTGCAGTGGAAGAACTATGCCGAGATCTGGACCATTGTGCCCCTGGCGCGGTATTTCTGGAATACCATAGTGGTCACTGTGCTCTCGCTCATCGGCACCACCATCACCGCCGCCTTGGTGGCCTATGGCTTTGCCCGTTTCCGCTTTCCGGGGCGAGACAAGCTCTTCCTGCTGGTGCTCTCAACGATGATGCTCCCGCAGCAGGTCACGCTGATCCCGCAGTTCATCATGTTCTTCAGGCTGCACTGGGTGGATACCTACCTGCCACTGATCGTGCCCTCTTACTTTGGCGGCGGCGCCTTTGCCATCTTCTTGTTCCGGCAGTTCTTCCGCACCGTTCCATTGGAACTAGATGAAGCGGCCAAGATTGACGGCGCAAGCTATCCGCGCATCTTTTTCCAGATCCTGCTACCGGTCTCGACTCCTGTGCTCATTGCCATGACGATTCGGGGCTTTTTGGCCCAATGGAACAACTTTTTGGCGCCCCTCATCTATCTGAACAGCCAGGAGAAGCTGACCATCTCGGTAGGATTGCGCATCCTGGCCCAGACGGCGAGCCAACAGGCGAATCTCTCGGGTGAACCGACTACCCACCTGCTCATGGCCGCTTCGATCGTCGCCACCATTCCGCCGGTCCTGCTATATGCTTTTACTCAGCGGCAATTGGTGGAGGGGATCACTCTGACTGGGATCAAAGGCTAACTCATGATGACGCTGCGCGAACGGCTCCGCTGTGGATTGCTCGGCGGTACGCCGGACCGGGTGCCTTTGCACTGCCGGAGCCGTATGCTCTCCCTCGGGCCGGAGGGCCAATGGGCGCGTGACCTGGGCTGGGGAGTCCTGAGCAGCCGTCCCGGTTTCCGCTTGCGGCTTGAGGGCTGCCTGGAGCGCTGGGAAGAGGCGGAGCACGAAGGACGCCCATGCCGGCGGCAGATCATCGAGACGCCAGCGGGCGCGCTCACGAGCCTCTCCGTGCCCTATCACGGCGGAGAATACATCGTTGAGCGTTACTTCAAGGGCCAGGCCGACTACCGGCTACTCCACGCTATGGTCGAGGCCATGCGCTACGAGCCCGACTATGAGGGGTTTGTGCGCGCGAAGGCTAACCTGGGCGATGCCGGCTATTGCTACAGCTATGTCGGCTATGACCCCATGCACGAGATCATGATCCGCTGGATGGGGGTCGAGACCTTTGCCTTCGAGTGGGCAGACCGGCGCGGGCAGTTACTGGATCTCTACGAGGCGCTGGCGGCCAAGCACCGGGAGATGTACCGCCTGGTGGCCAAGGGGCCGGCCGAGTTCGTGGCCTATGGCGCCAACATCCAGCCCAACATTGTAGGCCGAGAGCGCTTTGCCGGCTACTACCTGCCCCGCTATCAAGAGTTCGGCGAGTTGCTCCATGCTCACGGCAAGCGGTTTGGGGCGCACCTGGACGACAAGACGGGTGCGCTGGCTGACCTGATCGCCCAGTGTCCATGGGACGTGCTGGAGGCCTTTGCCGTGGTGCCGGACGGCGATGTGACGGTGGCTGAGGCCCAGCGCCTGTGGCCGGGCCGGGTGCTCTCCATCAACTTTCCTTCGCGGCTGCAGCACGCAGCACCCGAGGAGATGCGCGCTGCAGCGCGCCACTTTATCCGCGAGGCGGGATCGACCCGAGGCATACTCCTCAGCCTCACTGAGGACTATCCGCCGGAGCTGGAACGCACGCTCTTTAGGCAGATTGCCCTGGCCGTCGAAGACATGGCCTGAGCGCAGCCGGGCCTGAGGATTCGCTGGGCCCAGGCTGCGCTGCACTCTCGTGATCGCTCGGGAGGCAACAGCCACTCCCCCGTTATCCATACCCCCGGAGGTTCCAGCACTCGCCACGACCTGCGGCTGAGACGTTGCGCCTCAGAGCGGATACTGCCTCCCATCCCGTACTGCCTCATACAGCGCCAGCAGATTCTCCACCGGCACGCGCGCCTGCACGTTGTGGATGGTGTTGAACACAAATCCGCCCCCCGGCGCAAAGATGCGCAGCCGCTCCCGCACCTCCGCGCGGACTGCCTCGGGCCTGCCGAAGGGCAGGGTATGCTGCGTATCCACCCCGCCGCCCCAGAAGGTGACCTGCTCGCCGAAACGGTCCTTGAGCGTCTGCGGGTCCATCCCCTTGGCCGAGCACTGCACGGGGTTGAGGATGTCGAACCCGGCCTCGATGAAGAGGGGCAGCAGGTCGACCACCGAGCCGCAGGTGTGGATGAACGTCTTCCATGGCGTATGGCGGTGCACCCAATCGTTCAGCGCTTTGTGGAAGGGCATATAGAGGTCGCGATAGGCCTGGGGGGCGATGAAGGGCCCCGTCTGCATGCCGAAATCGGTGCCCGTCACAAAGAGGACCGCGGCGCGCTCACCCACGGCGGCGTAGAGGCGCTCCAGGTTGGCCAGGGCGATCTCCGTCTGCTGCTCAAAGACGCGATAGACGTAATCGCGACGGATGATCGTGCTCATGTACCACTCGGCCACGTCGCGAATGCCCTTGGGGTGCTTGAGCCAGGGCGCGGGCACCATGGCGATGTCGCCCAGGCCCGTGCCGCCTGGGTTCAGCAGGATGGCCTTGTCCGTTTGGCTGTGGAGGCGCTCGGCCTCGGCGCGGAAGTAGGCCAGGTCCTCCTCAGAGAGGGGGGCGAACTCTTCCAGGTTGTCCGCGGGGTCGAGCTGGTCTTCAACAAGCGGCGGCTGGCGGATGATAGAGTCGAAATAGTAGCCGCCGGCGGGCATGCGGCCGCTGGGGGGCACAGAGCGGTCGCCTTCGGGGTACATGAGGATGTCGCCGTTGGGTTCGGGCTCGGTGTTGAACGCCTCGGGTACCAGAACGGGCGTACCGTCGAAGAGGGTCCACGGCTTCCAGCCCTCATTGCGGAAGCCAAAGAGGGTCTTGGGGCCGCCCAGGCCAACCACATCCACGCCCAGGGCGGCCATCAGGTCCGGTGCGATCTCGCCCAGCATCTGATAAGGCTCGACCACTTTGACCGGCGTGCCCGGCGGGTCCAGCTTGAGCGCCTGGCGTAGCTGGTAGACCGAGCTGGCGTGCATGCCCGTGACCGACGAGCTGCCCAGGTCCAGCGGGACGCGGTCCGGCTCCTGGTGGTTGAGGGCGAGGCTGACGCGTTGGCGAGAGGTGAGCATGATTAACCTCCGGGTGCGTGTGCGCTGCGGCGATCTGCGAGACAAAGTGAACGCAGGATACACCTATTATAGCACCGAGTGGCGAAAGGGCGCGAAAGAGGATGGCTTGACCTTTGATCTTTGCGAGAGCTCCGAGACTCGCTCCAATGGAACACAGCTTGGCTAAGCACGCTGTCCACAGGCCGGTGGGTCTCGGAGCTTTTGCAAAGATCACTCACTGCAACGCGGCGCGGCGGGCGAGGATGGCGGCGAGGTCCCCGCTGACCTCGGAGAGGATGCTGAGGTAGCGGGCCGCCTCGGCCTCGCCGCATTGGCCGTGGTTGATGCGCCGGCTCAGCCAGGCCTGAACGCGGCCACATTGCGCGGCCAGGGCGGCGATCTCGCCGTCGAGGATGGCCTGGCGATGGGCGATGGAGTGAGCTGGGGACCACACGGCATCGCTGCAGGTCATGGGCGGATGCTCCTTTCGGCGTGTTTTCGACTCCACATTAGCACAAATGTTCTGGAGTGTCAAGCAAGAGCACAGCTGGGAGAGGCTCGAAAGGGCCGAAAGAGGACGGTGCTGTTTGCGCTTCTCGGCGCCGAATGGAGGAGTCCTCTGCGAGCGGTGATTGACAATCTCTGCGCGATATCTTCAGCCGCTTGCCTTGTATCGTGCGCACGGGTATACGGTTGGTCTCCCTGGTTAGTGATTGTCTATCCTGACCCGCCTGAGTTTGGGGTATAGCGCTCGGAATACGGAGTAGGTCTCTGCGTAGATCTCAGCGGCAGACGAAGGATCGACAGCCTCTTCGTACTGCACCGCCTGCGCCGTGTGCGCAGCGTCGCTGTACGTTTCACTGCCCACACCGGCTAGCAGCGCCGCGCCTACCGCCGTGCGTTCTTTGCCAAGAGCCGTCAAGACTGGCAAGCCAAGAACGTCGGCCAGGATCTGTCGCCACAAGGTGCTGCTTGCCCCACCGCCTGAAGCGATGACCCGCTCCGGTGCTACCCCCAGCTCGCGCATGATCTCGAGCGAATCGCGCATCGAGAAGGCCACACCTTCCATCACAGCCCGCGCCAGATGGCCGCGGCTATGGCGCAGTGTCAGGCCCACGAAGGCGCCGCGGGCCAGAGGGTCAAAGTGCGGTGTGCGCTCGCCCACCAAATAGGGCAGGAAAATGAGACCCTCTGCCCCAGGCGCAATGCCTTCCACCTCGGCATCCATCCCGGCAAAGCTCACGCTCTCCATAAAGATACGCTCGCGCAACCAGCGCAGGGATAGGCCTGCCGCCAACGAGGCGCCCATGCTGTACCAACGCCCTGGCAGCGCGTGACAAAAGGTGCTTAGCCGTAGCTGTGGATCATGCCGGGGCGTGTCCAGCGATGTGACGAACTGCCCTCCTGTGCCAATGGTACAAGAAGCAAGGCCTGGATCCAGCAGACCGCTGCCCACCAACTGGCAGGCCTGGTCTGCAGCGCCAGCGATGACCGGGGTCCCTACCGGCACTCCCAAAGCCTGCGCCGCTTCTGGCCGCAACTGCCCTGCCACCGCCGTAGACTCCAGTACTGCCGGCAACAGGTCCAC
>DAOUGZ010000171.1:0-2383 GCA_034428955.1 Anaerolineae bacterium
GAGCTGGGGCAGCCCCAGCTCCGGCAACCCCCCAAAACCCACAAAGGATTCCGTTCCGGTGCCATGCGGAGCCCAAAACCCGGACACCGTTATTCACCTACACTATACCACAGAATCCCTGCGGGAATCATGAGAGTCTGTGAGGGTTTGTGATTGGACATGAAAAGAGGGGGCGAGGCTTCAGCGCGGCCACGGGCTGGTGCTGGCATCGTGGAAGAGCAGTTCGCCCTCGGGGGATTGCAGTTCGCCCTGCACGCATGCGCCGTCCACGGCAAAGGTGATGCGCCGCACGAGCAGCGGCTGCCAGATGGCTTGCTCCAAGACGGCTCGTTGCGCAGAGAGCACCAGTTCCTGCCTTTGGTCGGGGTCGGCTGTGGCGCGCGCCTGCGCCACCAGGCCGGACACGTCGCCGCCGGGGTAGCCGAGCAGATTCCGTGGTCCCGGGCCGAGGAAGATGCCGAGAGCGGTGTAGTCGTTCCAGGCATAGTCGAAAAGCAAGAGGTCAAAGTCCTGGCGCTCGGCCAGGATATCGGCCCTTGGCGCCTCACGGATGCGCACGACAAGCCCGATGGCCGCAAGCTGTTGCTGCACGGCGGCCGCCAGGTCGCGGTACGTGTCGCTGGCCGGAATCAGCAAGACGACCTCCTCCGCCCGGTCAAAACCGGCCTCCACCAGCAGCGCCCGGCCCCGGTCAGGATCGTGCTCATAGCTCAAGGGCGCCGCGCGCCGATCATAGCCGATAGCGCCTGGCGCCAGGGGCGTGTCGGCGACCAGGAAGGGCCCCAGCCCGGCCAGCGCCTGCTTGTCTATGGCCAGGGCCAGGGCACGGCGCACTCGCACGTCCTGCCAGCGAGGGCGCTGAAAGTTGAACCCCAAGTAGGTCACGCCGCCGGTGGCCTCATGCAGCCGGAAGCGGGCGAGGCCGGCAACTGTCTCCATGTCCTCTTGGCTGAGGCTGAGCGCACAACCCTGGCCATTGAGCAGAGAGGCCAGGCGGTCGCCACGCGCGCTGATGAAGGCGAAACGAATCTGTGGAATGCGCGCCGCGCCCCGGTTGGCCAAATAGGCAGGCGGCCAGCGGTACAGGGGGTTGCGCACCAGCGTGAGCGATTGCCCAGGCCGGTACAGGCCAGGCTCGAAGCGGTAGGGGCCGGTGCCGGCGACAAACCCTCCCTCCTCAGCACTCTGGGGGGAGATGATGGCGGCGTAAGGGCTGGTCAATACCAGGCGGACGAACTCATAATCGGGCGCGGGCAGCAGGAACAGGACGGTCCGGCCATCGGGCTGGGCCAGCACTTGCACAGCGCGTAGGTCAGCGAGGAGCGGGGAGGCGCCCAGACGTTGCAGGCGCGCAAAGCTGGCCTGCACGGCCGCCGCGTCCAGAGAGAACCCGTCGTGGAAGGTGATGCCTGGGCGGAGGTGGACCGCCACGCGGCGCCCGCCATCCTGGTACTCGACTCGATCTTCCGCCAAGAGGCCGCGCACCATGCCGTCGGCATCGCGATAGAACAACGGCTCACAGACGTAGCGAAAGACGGATTGGGCCACCGGGTGAGAGGTACGCTGCGGGTCATAGCTGCCGGGATCATCACCCCAGATGACCACCAGCGGGCGCCCACCCAGGCCGTCGCTCCGCACGGCCAGCCAGCTCAGCAGCACGAGGAGCCAGGCAAGGGTCACGAGGATGACCACGGCGCGTGAGCGGGTGTATGGGGCGTGGCAGCTCATCGGTTGGCCTGCTCCCCTTCAATATAGAGCACGTAACCGATGCCGTGTGCGGTGCGCAGATAGCGCGGATTGCGCGGGTCGGGCTCTATGTGCCGGCGCAACTCGTGGACCAGGCGGCGCAGGCGGTCCTTTTGCTCGGGGCGCAGGCCATAATCCTCTATGCCGTCGTCGGGCCAGACGGTGCGGAACAGAGCCTCCGTGGGCTGCGTTTCGGCCTGGTGAGCAAGAAGATAGCGTAAGAGCGTGCCTTCCATGTGGCTCAGTGCATACTCCTGCCAGGCGCCGCTGTCGCTCCCGCCGGCCTCCGGGCGCCGGACGTGGACGAGAGGCTGGCTGCAATGGAGGCGCAGTGTAGGCCCCAGATCCAGCCAGGCCTTGGCTTCTTCGCTGGTGTATGCGGCCTCGATGCGCCCAGCCGGCGGCAGCGGGCTCTGGGGAGTGACCAGGGCCACTACCCCCACGATATCCCCTGCCGCCCCGCCCACCGGCAGCGCCACCAGGGTGCTGTTCGTTTCCGGCCAGCCCTCCTGTTGGGTGATGTGAGCCTCTTCGTAGGCGTCGAGCAGGGCATCGGCCAGCGCTTCGCGCAGAAACGGCCGCCGAGCTTCCGGCAGGGCCTTGAGCATCCGCCGTGCGCCATCGTTCAGGCAGGTGA
>DAOUGZ010000172.1:0-19438 GCA_034428955.1 Anaerolineae bacterium
GCCGAGCAACATGCTTGCGGCGAGCAGAGGCGTCCAGCGCCCCCCGAGCCAGGTCACCCAGGCCAAGAGCAGCGGCAACAGCAACAGGCTGAGGCCGATACTGAGACAAACAATCTCGACGAGGTCACGGTCTGAGGAGGGAATGAGGAAACCTTGGAGAGCAAAACCCGGCAGGAACAGGATTGCCCCGACTGCAATGCCCGCCCAGAGCAGACCTCCAAATCCCATGATCAGTGCCAAACACATTCCTAGTAGCGCTAGAGCAACTGATAGCCATAGAGATGCCCGCTTTGATGGTATCAGGATGTGACTGCCCATTGCACATTCCCTCCATGTTATGGCACAGAACAAGTCCGTCGAAGAGTGGCAGCTACCTGGCGAGGCGATGGTAAGTGTCTGACTCACGATGTTTCTACAGCGACACGCCTCACATGTAACTAGCGGCGCTTCGCTATGCAAGAGCAGTACAGTCTACGAATCATCCGTCAAGGTATTAGTGATGCAACTTGGCCAACCGCTCGAGCGAGTGCCCCAACGCTGGCAGGATGCTGAAAAGTGGGGGAAGGAGATCCAATAGCAAGTAATAGGTCGATGGGCACGTAGGTGTGCAAGCAACCACTCCTTCCGCCTCAACATTGAGACGAGTCTCTCAGTAGTAGCCGAATGAAGCCAATACGCTAGGATGTCATCTCGCCAACGCGAGCCTAGCCTGCAGCGCAGACATCGGTCACATCGCCAAGCGCGTCCGTCGCCTTGACGGTACTGCTGCCCTTCTGGCCCAGCAAGCCGCAGCGAAGGAGATAGTCGATTACCTGTGCTGCACTCTCCTCCGGTACCATCTCGGTCGTCGCCACCACCACATCCGGCGCCGCAGGCTCCTCATAGGGATCATCGATCCCCGTCACGCCCTTTACCTCGCCGCGCCGCGCCCGCGCATACAGCCCCTTCACATCCCGCTGCTCGCACACCTCCAGCGGCGTCTTGACGAACACCAAGGCAAAGCGATCCGCCCCCACCATCTCGCGTACCTGGTTGCGGGTGGCCTCGTAGGGGCTGATGGCCGCGCAGATGGCCACGCCGCGATGGCGCACGATCTCGGAGGCGACAAAACCGATGCGCCGTATGTTGGTGTCGCGGTCCTCCTTGGAAAAGCCCAGACCCTTGGAGAGGTGGGTACGCACAACGTCGCCGTCCAGGACCGTCGCCTGCCGCCCGTGCTCCATCAGCAGCACGGCCAGGATCTCGGCAATGGTGGATTTGCCCGCGCCGCTAAGGCCGGTGAACCAGACACAAAAGCCCTGTTTGTGCCGGGGCAGCGAGACCTCGCCCAGGATGCTCGCGACCTCGGGCCGGGTGAACCATTCGGGCAGCGGGCGACCCTGGGCCAGGTACTCATCCCGCACCTGGGTGCCCGAGATGGAGAGGTAGCGCTGACCGTCGAGCCGGTCGGCCTCCTCGTAACGGTCCTCGTCGGGCAGGTAGACCATCTCTTTGAAAGGCACGGCTTTGACGCCCAGCTCGGCCTCGTGGGCGATGAGCAACTCCTGGGCATCGTAAGGGCCGTAGAACGGCTTCCCCTGCGAGTCCTTGCCCGGCCCGGCGTGGTCGCGGCCGACGATAAAGTGGTTGGCGCCATAGTTGCGGCGGATGATGGCATGCCAAACGGCCTCGCGCGGCCCGGCCAGGCGCATGGCCAGGGGCAGGAGGCTGAGCACGGTGTGCTGCGGATCATAATAGCGATCGACAAGCGCCCGGTAGCAGCGCACGCGGGTGTAAAAGTCAATGTCGCCGGGCTTGGTCAGCCCCACGACGGGGTGGATGAGCAGCGAGCCGTTCACCGCCTCCGCCGCGCGCTTGGTCAGCTCCTCGTGGGCGCGATGGATGGGGTTGCGCGTCTGAAAGGCCACGACGTTGCCAGAGCCTGCCCGTGCCAGGATCTCGCGGACCTGGCGGGGCGTGCGGCGCAGGTCGGAGAAGCTATAGTGCTTGGGCAGGTTCAGGACCTGCAGCGGCCCGCTGATGTAGTAGCGCCCCCAAGAGGCCATCTCGGCGACCAGGGGATGGGCCGGATCAGTGGTACCGTAGACCTGGCGCGCCTCTTCCTCCAGGTCCCAGCGATACTTTTCCTCCACCATCATGACCGCCAAAAGCTCATTGTGCGCACTGCGCAGGGCGACCCGATCGCCGACCCGGATGGGAGAGTCCTCCGGCACGGGCAGCGTGATGGGGATAGGGAAGAGCGTGCCATCCTCCAGGCGCATATCCCGCAGGACGCGGCGATAGTCGGCCTCGCCCATAAAGCGCTCCAGGGGCGAGAACCCACCCGTGGCCAAGAGTTCAAGGTCGCACATCGAGCGCGGTGAGAGTTGCAGAGATACCGCGCTGTTCGCCTGAGCGGTCAGATGCTGCCGCTCCTGCTCGTCGCTCACCAGCAACTGTACGAGGCTGCCGCCGTAGGGTGCTATCAGCTCCATTACTGGGTCCCCCCTTGGACTGCTATGTAAGCATCCACCACATTATCCGGCGCGCCGGATGCCCGGATCACGCCGTGTTCCAGCCAGATGGCGCGCGTGCACATGCTCCGTACTACCTCCAGGCTGTGGGTGACCAACAGGATCGTCGTCCCCCGCTGGCGGAACTCCTCCATGCGCTGTGAACTCTTGCGCCGGAACCCCTCGTCGCCTACCGAGAGCACTTCGTCTACAATCAGAATGTCCGGCGCGACGTCGGTGGCGATGGCGAATCCCAGGCGTGCGATCATGCCTGAGGAGTAGGTGCGGATTGGCGCGTCGATGAACTCGTGCAGTTCAGCAAAATCGATGATTTGCTCGAGCCGAGCCTCCATCTGGCGCCGTGTCGAGCCCAGGAGTGTCCCGTTGAGAAAGACATTCTCGCGTCCCGTGAGTTCGGGATGGAAGCCGGCCTGGAACTCGAGGAGCGGTGCCACGTGGCCCCGGATCCAAACTCGCCCCTCCGTCGGGCGCAGCACCCGGGCCATGACTTTGAGCAGCGTGCTTTTGCCGGCGCCGTTGCGGCCGATAATGCCGAGGACCTCACCCCGGTGCACCTGAAGGTTCACGTCGCGCAGCGCCCAAAACTCGTTGTTCCTCACGCGCCGCTGAACCAAGCGGATGGTGTACTCCTTGAACGTGCCGATCCGCTCTTGGGGCACACGATAGCGCACAGAAACGCCCTCCAAACAGAGCGCCAACGAGTTCTCCGCCGGGGTTGGGCCTGCGCTAGGTGCGATAGGCGAATTCATCGGCCTTCCTCGTAAATACGATCCACCCGACGATGAGAACGACCAGCGCTATCCCTGCGGTCAGGGCCAGGTCGACCAAGCTCGGCCAGCGCGAGAAGTAGAGCGCGTCCCGGAAGAGCTTGAGCAAATGATACATCGGGTTGAGGCCGTGTAACCACCTGCCCAGGGCGGGGTGGATAATCTCTTCGGGGTAGATGACGGGTGTCAGATACATCCAGGCCAGCAAAAAGATACTGTACATCTCGGCGACATCGGCAAAGTAGACGGCCAGGGTAGATAATAGCAGCCCCAGGCCCAGGGTGAAGGCGGTAAGCAGCAGTATGGCCACCGGTAGCAGCAGGATCGAGGGCTGAGGGCGAGGGCCCACTACAAGCAGCATCACCGTGAGCGGCACCAGCGACAGGAGTAGGTTCACCAGGCCCGTGCCGACCGCCGAGATGGCGAAAAGGGTCTTGGGGATACGGATGCGCTGGATCAGACTCCCGCCCCACACCAACTGCTGCATAGCCGCCAGGGTGGTCTGGGAGAAAAAGTTCCAGGCGATCAGCCCAGAGAGCACATAGGTCGGATAGGCCCGCGTGGCCCCGAATACCTGCGAGAAGGCAATGGTGAGGACGATCATGGTCCCCAGCGGGTTGAGCATCGTCCAGGCGACGCCAAGCACGGAGCGCTTGTAGCGCGCGACGATATCCCGCCGCACCAACTGTATGACCAGGTCGCGGTAGCACCACAGCTCGCCCAGTTCCTCCAGGGCCGCTGGCGGGCGCCTGGCCGAGTCGTAGATGGGCAGGTCCGCCGCATCGATCTCGGCAGGCCGGCGAGTTGCAGCGTCCAGGGTGTGTGTCTCTGTCACGACCGCAACGCCTCGACGATCCGTTCCGCGGCGTGCCCGTCGCCATAGGGGTTGACCGCCCGCGCCATGGCCTGGTAGGCCGTTTCATTCTCCAGCAAGCGCGCGGCCTCGGCTACGATGCGCTCGCGGACGGTGCCCACCAGCCGCACTGTCCCTGCTTCGACGGCTTCGGGCCGCTCGGTGACCTCGCGGAGCACCAGCACCGGCTTGCCCAGCCCCGGCGCCTCTTCCTGGATACCCCCAGAATCGGTGAGGACGAGGTGAGCGCGCTTCATCAGGTGCACGAGGGGCAAATAGTCCAGCGGCGGGGTAAGGGTGATGTGCGCCGCGTCGCCCAGCAGGCGGTGCACCGGCTCCCAGACGTTGGGGTTGAGGTGCACGGGGTAGACGATGTGTACCCGCCCATCGTACCGTTCGGCCAGGTCGCGCAGGGCCAGGCAGATGCTCTCCAGCGGCGCGCCCAGGTTCTCGCGCCGGTGCGCTGTGACCAGGATCAGCTTTGCGTCCTCACCTTCCAACGCGCCAACGTTCAACGTTCCAGCATCAAAGGGCTGTGCCGCCACCCACTGCAGGGCATCGATAACGGGGTTGCCGGTGACGAGGATGCTCTCCTCCGGCACGCCCTCGCGCAGCAGGTTCCTCCGCGCGCTCGCTGTGGGCGCAAAGTGCAGGTCGGCGATAGCCCCGGCCACCCGGCGGTTGATCTCTTCGGGGAAGGGCTGCCGCCGGTCGTAGGTACGCAGCCCCGCTTCGACATGCCCCACTCTGGCCCCCGCATAGAAAGCGGCCAGCGAGGCCGCGGCGACGGTGGTCGTGTCGCCCTGGACGAGCACCCAATCGGGCCGGACCTCGCGCAGAACCGGTTCCAGCCGCGCCAGGATGAGGGCGGCCGATTGGGTGAGCGTCTGGTTTGCGGCCATGACGTCCAGGTCATAATCAGGGGATAGGCCAAAGAGGCGCAGCACCTGATCCAACATCTGGCGATGCTGGCCGGTGACGCACACGGTAGACTGCAAGCCCCTCTCATCGCGCTGCAATTCACGGATGATCGGCGCCAGCTTGATCGCTTCGGGGCGCGTCCCGAGTATCGTGAGGACTCTCATCTTTTCCTGCACCAGTAGCATGATGTGCCGGGGGCGGGCGTGCCCTGCGCCGCGGCGGGCCGTCTTCCGAGAGAGATTATAGTACAAGGGACGGCGGCGGCAAAACCACAGCGACGGGGCCTATCCCCGTGCTGATTGCGCGCGCTGAGGCGTGCCGTTGGGAGGCAGGGGTGGACGATCGTGGGGCTAGGGGTTGCCTATTACGCCCGCTCCATCATCGCCTCGCGTTCCTCCGGCGCGATGAGCGTCTCCTCTTCTTCCGGGGTTTCAGGGATGGGGAGCATGTGGCCTGCCAGGGCTTCGGTGCGCTGAATAACCGCCCAGCAGTTGCGCGGATCATCATCCAGGAGCACGTGCAGCTCACGCTCGCGCACGCTGTGCACCTTGTAATCGGCGATCGAGTGCGGCCAGTCGTCGGGGCGCATCAAGAGTTCGTCATAGTGGATACGAAGGGACGCCAGCAGAGCTTCCGTCTCCGGCCGCTCGCTCTCCAGCCGCGCCGTGAGGATGCAGACGTAATCGCCGGCGGCCAGCAGAGCGTCGATCAGCCGCTTAAAGTGGCGCGGGGCCTGGGTGATGGTGCCGTCGATGTCCATGCCATAGCGCAACCGTTCACGCGGACCGACGGCACGCTTGGGCGGCTCGCTGGCCCTGGGCGCTACGTAGCGGCCTATCAGGCGTGCCACGCGCTCGATCAGGCCGCCCTCCTGAGGGGCAGACGGTCGGCCCTCAACAGCCGGCCTGGGCTGAGGCCGGGCACGCGGCAGGGCTACTTCGGTCATCTCCTCGACCTGCACATGCGGCAAGAGGTCCATCACCGTCTCCGTGCTCCCCAGAGCGGTCCCCGGCGCCATAGCGGTAGCCCCAGCCGCGGCAGAGCCCAGCCGCAGCCCCGCCACCAGATCCTCGCCGCGGGCCAGGGAGACGGCCAGCCCGGCCACGAGCGAATCGCCCGCACCCACCTTGCTGCGGCGCAAATGGGTGGGCGGCACTGCCCACCACACCCGCTCGCCGTGCACGCCGATGGCACCCCGTGGCCCCATGGTCACGACGGCCGTCTGAACGCCCCGGTTGAGCAGCTCTCTGGCCGCCCGCACAACAGCTCCCGCATCGGGCAGAGGCCAGCCAAACAGTTCTTCAGCCTCCGCCAGCGTGACCTTGACCAGGTCCGGCTGCGCCCGCAGCCCCAGGCGCAGCGCCTCGCCGCTGGTGTTGAGGACTGTCCGCACCCCCCGCGCTCGCGACCGGCGGATGAACTCGGCATAGGCATCCTGCGGCAGCCCCGGGGGGAGGCTCCCCGCCAGCACAAGCACGCGGCCCGACTGCAGCCAAAAATCCAGCGCCCGCTCCAACAGGGCCAGGTCGTCGCGGCCGACGTGCGGCCCCGGCCCCAGGAACGCCGTCTCGTCGCCCAGGGTCTCGTCGACGACGACGATATCAATACGCGTATTCCCCGGCACGTGCACAAAGTGGTGTGGGACCCCTTCCCGCTCCAGGGCGCCCTTCACCAAGAGCCCTATCTCGCCGGCCAAAAAGCCAAAGGCCATCGTCGGCCGGCCCAGCCGGTGCACCATGCGCGAGACGTTGATGCCTTTGCCGGCCGGGTCGAGCTCCCACTGCCGGTAGCGGGTCACCGTCGCCTGGTTCAGGCGATCTATCCAGATGGTCTGATCCACCGCGGGGTTGGGGGTCAAGGTGACGATCATGCGCCTCATTCCCTCACAGCATCATCGGCCGCCTCTGACCAGCAAGGAGCATACCAGCTAACAGCGCCCCAAAAGCTCCGCCAGGCCGCCTCGGCTGGGTTTGAAGACACGCCCTAGTGCTGTACCGCCGGGGCAGGCTGCGTCCTCACCCAAAAGCTGAGCACCAGCCCCACCAACACCACCGCAATGCCCACCATGAACGTGGCCGGGTAGCCGTAGCGCACCCAGACCCAGCCGCCCAGCGCCGGCACGAACACCGCCGCCAGGTGGTTGATCGTCTGCCCCATCGAGACGTTGGCCGTGATCTCTTGCTGCGATACGGCAATCTTTTGAAAGTAGGTCCGCAGCGCCAGTTCAAAGCCAAAGAGGATATTGTCGGCGATGTAAAAGGCCAGCAGGGCCGGCAGCCAGGAGATGCAGGCATAGCCGACAAAGATGAGCGCCAATAGCACGAAATCGACGAGCAGGATGGTGCGCTCGCCAAAATGCGATACCAGGCGCCCAATCTGCGGATAGGTGAGCGAGGTCATCACGGCATTGGCCAGGGAGAGGATTGCGACCTGCTGCACTGTGACGTGTTTCACCTGCACCAAAAGGAGGATGGCAAAGGTCGAAAAGATGTGGCGGCGGATGCCCAAGAGGAAGGTGAGCAAGTAGTAGAGCCAATAGCGGCTGCGAAAGATGACCTTGCGCGGCGTCCGCTCCGCCCCCGACTGGCGCCCGAGGATGGAGACGACCAGCCCGCCGACCAGCGTGACGGCCCCCAGCAGGTAGATCATGCCCCGGTAGCCGAGGGGTCCGGCCAGGGCCAGGACGGCCAGCGTCCCGGCTACCGTGGCGAATGCGCCGATGCTGCTAAGCGCCCCCAGCACCTGCGGCGCACGCGCCTTGCGCACATAGGTCAGCGCCAGCGACTGGTTGGCCGAGTCAAAGAAGTGAAAGCCGATGCTCATGATCATCGTCGCCGCAAGCAGCCCCACAAAATCGTGCACGCCGCCCATGAGCACGAGCCCCCCGCCCAAAAGCGCCACGCACATCCCGGCAATCCTCATCTCTGGGATCACCATGACGATCAATCCCATCACAAAGCCAAGAAAGCCGGGAATCTCTCGCAGCCCCTGGATGAGCCCCACCTGTTCCGCATTGAGGTGGAGGATATCCACGGCAAAGTTGTTGAACATGACGGTCCAGGCGTTGTAGCCGAAGGACATGAAAAAGCCGGCGATCACCAGTAGGCGTAGAACGGTACGCGCCTCGGAGCTGACATCTCTGTCTGTGAAGGGGGCATAGATATGCATGAGTTCTTCCTTGCCGGTGGCGCTGCGCTGACGCAGCAGTCGGGTACGAAAGGCCAAGAGTTGCACGGCACATGATACTCCAGGCCGCGCACAGGCCAAATCGGCCATGGGGCCCTCTCCCTGGTGGTGGAAGTGGGCAAGTATATCAACGCTCGCCTGCGAGGGGCGAAGGGCTTTCGCTGACCGGCGCCGGGCCCCTCTCCGCCTCGTTCAGCGCGCGCATCTGGGCCAGGAACTCGTCGGCCGGGATCTCCCCACGCATAAACCGCTCCTCCAGGGCCCGCCGCGGCGCCGCCCGCTGCGCTTGCTCCCTGGAAAGGGGCGGGCACTGGCGCAAAAAGCGCACGGCAAACCCAACGCCCATGGCAAAGACGGCCAGCGACGACAGCAAAGACATCCCTCAAACCTCCCACCTGCGACTCTCCCCATCGCCCGCAAAACTCATGCCAGGAGCCCCAGCGACGCCTCGTGGCTCCTGGCCCCATTGCATAGCCACGGTAACCCGCCCGACTGGCACGGCTCTTGCTGCGCCGGCGCTACGGCCAAGATGTCTACCCTCTCCGGATCGTTGCCCCCACGACAAGCGACTTGCCGCGAGGTCACACTATGAGAGATCGCCGTCAGGCGCGCCAGGGCCGGCGAGGATGGCTGGGGCTCCGCCCAGGCTCGTGGGTCGTGATCCTGGTCGCTGCCGCTTTCCTGCCGCTCATCGCGCTGCACGCCTACTCGGTGACCCAGATCACCACCGAGCAACGCCTGCACCTCGAGCACGATGTGGAGGACCTGGCCGAGGCGGCTTCGCTGATCGTGGAGGGAACGGTCAACTCGGCCCTCTCTACGGCACGAGCCCTGAGCGAGGTGCCGGCGATCCACGTGCCGGAAGCGGCCCAGGCGGAGGCGACCCTCGCGCGCATCCTGCCCACAGCCCCCGAGTACAGCAACCTCTGGGCGGCGAATGCGGACGGCTCGGTTTTCGCCAGCGCGCTGCCCAGTGACGTAACGGCCGATATCGGCGATGAAGCGTACTTTCAAGCGGCCCGCCAACGCCTGGAGCCCGTGGTGACCACCAGCCGCAACATTCCCGGCCTGCCGGGCGTCTTTGCGCCGCTGATCGCCGTGCCCGTGTTGCCCGATTCCCAGTTCAGGGGCACGGTGCAGGTGGCCTTTGACCTCTCCCAGCTGGACCAACTGCCCGCTCACGCCGGACTCCCCGAGAATGCTGTGGCCACGGTGCTCGACGGGCAGGGCGTGGTCGCTTTCCGCAGCCTGCAGCCGGAGCGCTGGGTGGGGGTCTCCATCGCCGGCTTACCCATCTACAGGCAACTGCGCACGGCGACGGGCGCGTTCGTGTCACCCAGCTTGGACGGGGTGGAACGCCTGCTGGCGGCCGCGCCCGTGCCGGGCACCGATTGGCTCGCCGTCGTCGGCCTCCCCGCCGGCGAGGCCCTGGGGCCGCTGGACGCCACGCTGAACCGGGAGATCGCCCTCTTTGCCCTGACGGTCGCGCTCTCGGGTGTGCTGGCCTGGCGCGGCAAAGTGCTGGCAGATGAGCTGGAAGACGAGCGGCGGCGGCTGGAGGGTACCATCGACCAGCTCCCCGAGGGCGTGTTCGTCGCCGCGCCGGACGGCCGCGTACTGCGGGCCAACCGCGCCCTGGGGGAGCTGCTCGGCATCCACTTTGAGGCCGGCTCGAACTATCGCGAGCAGATCGAGGGGCGCGTGACCTGGCTGGAGGACGGGCAGCCGGTGCCGTGGGATGACCTGCCCACCGAGCGAGCGCGGCGTGGCGTGGCCGTTCGTGGCGCGCAGCTCACGGTGCTGCGGCCCGACGAGAGCCGGCGCGATCTCCTGGTCAACGCCCTGCCGCTGTTCGGGGCGGGGGGCGGCATCGACGAGATCGTCATCGTGGCCGCCGACGTCACCGCCCTCAAAGAGCTGGACCGGGCCAAGGATGAGTTTATCTCTATCGCCGCCCACGAGCTGCGCAACCCCCTGGCGGGCCTAAAGGGCTACACCGAGATCCTGTTGCGGCAGAGCAGCCAAAGAGGCTACGACCCGGAAACGGTGCGCATCCTGGAGACGACCAATCGGCTCGCCGATCGCCTGAACGCGATGGTCGGCCGGCTGCTGGACGTGAGCCGACTCGAGCTGGGGCGGCTGGAGCTGGTGCGCCAGCCCACAGACCTGGCCGCGCTAAGCCGCGAAATCGCAGAGAGCCTGCAACTGACCACCGAGCAACACCGCATCGTGGTGGATGCGGACCCCACCCACGTCACGGGCGAATGGGATGCGGACCGGCTGCGCCAGGTGCTGAACAACCTGGTGGGCAATGCCATCAAGTACGCGCCGGGCGGGCTGATCAGCATCATCCTGCGCCGGGAGGGCGAACAGGCCGACCTCTTTGTCAGCGACCAGGGGCCGGGCATCCCGCCCGAGCAGCAGGCGCGCCTCTTCGGGCGCTTCCGACAGGCGGGGCGCACCGCGCGCGAACGCGCCGGCGGGCTGGGCCTGGGGCTGTACCTGGCCAAGGGGATCATCGAGGCCCACGGCGGGCTCATCGGCGTCGAGAGCGAGCCCGGGCAGGGCGCGACGTTCTGGTTCACACTGCCGCTGGCAGCGGGAGGGGTTGCCCACGAGCCTGCATCGGAGCTCCTGGCGCAGGCCCGCGCCGCCGGCCGCGCGGTTCGGTCCCCCGGCGACGGATCCAGTCAGAGAGTGGGGGCGTGATGGCCACGAACCACGAGCACGAGGAGCAGCGAGAGCGAACGGGGCCGGAGCAGATAGAGCCCCCCACGACCCACGCCGTGCACGGCCCCGCCCCCGGCGCGGCGGCCCACCATGCGGCGGCAGGCCCTGCCGCCCATGTCAGCCATGCCGGCCACGAGCAAATGTTCCGTCGCCGCTTCTGGGTCTGCCTGATTCTTTCCATCCCGGTGCTGGTCTTTAGCCCGACCCTGCAATCCTGGTTCGGCTACTCGCTGCCGGACTTTCCGGGCAGCCAATGGATCACGCCGGTCTTTGCCGTCGCCGTCTTTGCCTACGGCGGCATCCCCTTCCTGCAGATGGCGCTGCCCGAGCTGCGCGGCCGCCGCCCCGGCATGATGACCCTGATCTCTCTGGGCATCTCGGTCGCCTTTGTTTACAGCCTGGCCACCCTCGTCCTCCCCGGCACCAGCCCCTTCTTCTGGGAGTTGGTTACCCTGGTCGACATCATGCTGCTGGGCCACTGGCTCGAGTTGCGCAGCGTGCGCCGGGCCTCAAGCGCGCTGGAGGAACTGGCCAGGCTGATGCCCGACATGGCCGAGCGCATCGGCCCCACGGGCGCTACGGAGCAGGTGCCCGTGGGCGAGCTGCGGCCGGGCGATCGGGTCCTGGTGCGGCCGGGGGCCGGCATACCGGCCGACGGCGAGGTGGAGGAGGGCGAGTCCGAAGTCAACGAGGCAATGATAACCGGCGAATCCCGCCCGGTGAGCAAAGAGCCGGGCGCCCGGGCCATTGCCGGAACGGTCAACGGCAGCGGCAGCCTGCGCATCCGGGTGACGGCGACCGGCAGCGAAACGGCCCTGGCCGGGATCGTGCGCCTGGTGCAGGAGGCGCAGCGGACCAAGTCCGGCACCCAGGTGCTGGCCGACCGGGCAGCGGGCTGGCTCTTCTATGTCGCCCTGGGTGTGGCGGCCGTGACCGCCGTCGCCTGGGTGGTGCTGACCGGCCTCAACGTGCAAGTCGTCGAGCGAGTGGCCACGGTGCTGGTCATCGCCTGCCCCCACGCCCTGGGGCTGGCCGTGCCGCTGGTGGTGGCCATCACGACGGCGCTGGGCGCGGCCAACGGCATCCTCGTGCGCGACCGTCTCGCCCTCGAGCAAGCGCGGCAGCTCGATACTGTGATCTTTGACAAGACGGGCACCCTCACCCGCGGCGAGTTCGGCGTGGTGGCCGTGGCCACAGTGGAGGGATGGAGCGAGGAGCAGGCCTTGGCCCTGGCCGCCGCGGTCGAGGGCGACTCGGAGCACACCATGGCCCTGGGCATCCGCCGGGCGGTGGAGGAGCGGCACCTGGCCCTGCCGGCCGTCTCCCGCTTTGAGGCGCTCAAGGGCCGCGGAGTGCGGGCGGAGCATCAAGGGCGCACGGTCTACGTGGGGGGGCCACGCCTGCTGGAGATGCTGCACCTATCGCCGCCGGAGGCGCTGGCGCGCCTGACGCGTGAGGCCGACGCACGCGGGCAGAGCGTGATCTACCTGGTGCAAGACGGAGAGGCCGTGGCCGGCTTTGCTCTGGCCGATGTGATCCGCCCCGAGAGCCGGCCCGCCGTGCAGTGGCTGCATGATCTGGGCATCGAAGTGGTGATGCTGACGGGGGACAGCGAAGCGGTGGCGCGGGCGGTGGCGCAGGAGCTGGGCATCGACCGCTACTTTTCGCAAGTGCTGCCCGAGAACAAGGACAAAAAGGTGAGCCAGCTACAGCGCCAGGGCCGGCGAGTCGCCATGGTAGGCGACGGCGTCAACGACGCCCCCGCGCTGACCCGCGCCGACATCGGCATCGCCATCGGCAGCGGCACCGACGTGGCCATCGAGTCCGCCGGCATCATCCTCGTCCAGAGCAACCCGCTGGATGCGGTGCGGGTCATCGAACTGAGCCGCGCCAGCTATCGCAAGATGGTGCAGAACCTGGCCTGGGCGACGGGCTATAACGTCATCGCCCTGCCCCTGGCGGCGGGTGTGCTGGCGCCGGTCGGCATCCTGCTCTCACCGGCACTCGGGGCGCTCTTTATGTCGCTGAGCACGATCATCGTCGCCGTCAACGCCCAGTTACTGCGCCGGCAGCGCCTGGCATGAGCCGCCGCCATCTCGCGTACGGGCATACGCCTCGCTGTAGGGGCAGTACGCAGAGGGCGACGCCTGCTTGCTGAGATGGTGCGCCCGGTCTGGGCTATGCCGCTGGAACCTGCGAATGCATATTGAGCCCCGCCGGGGCACATATCTTGCAGGCGAAAAGCGGGCAAAAGCGCCAATCGCGGAGAGGGGTCCCATAGGTGCAGAACATGGTACACAGGCAAGTTGAGGAGGACAAGATGCAGCAGTACCCATCGGAGCCGCAAGAGCCCTCGGCCCGGGGCCAGTTCGGTTCGTACATCCAGGAACAGCCCGGCCCCGCCAGCGGCCGGCCCCGCCCAACGCTTCACCGGGAATACTGCCCCACCTGCGGGCAGGAAGTGGGCTATGCCCAGCACCACGCGGGCCATCCCAGCAGCATGGTCCACATGACGCCGCTGGGCATCGCCCTCATAGCCGTCCTGCCGGTAGCCGTGGGCATGCTGGCGGGCTTTTTGCTGGCAACCGCCCGCAGCCGCTAGCAGCAGGAGGTCGAGCGGGCTGCTGGGGGGCACTTCCAGAGCCTGCAGGGTTTTGGAGGCGCCCCCAGCCTTGCGCTACGCCGGCATGGCGACGCGCTCGACGACCTGCTCCGAGGGCACGCCTTCGCTGTTGACCTTTTGCATATAGCTCGGCGTCTTCCACTCGGGCGGCATCTGCTCTTTGGGCCTGAACTCGGTGCTGATGGGCTGCAGGTGGCGTTGGGTGTTGACGATGTCGCGGACGTACTCCTTGTTCGGCTCAAAGACGATGAGCGGCGAAACGTCCGCCGGGAACATCTGCCGGATGTCCTTGCCCTCGTACTGGCTGAGCAGCATGCCCACTTGCTGAATGTGCTCCAGCTCCATGCGGTAAAACTCTTCCCAGATGGCGGCGATGCGCGGATCGGTCTCTGTCTGCCAGCAGCTAAAATAGTTGTAGGCCTCGTTGACCTGCTTCAGGGCGGCCATCTCCAGCCAGGAGAGGCGGGGGTCGGGCACCGACTCGTACTGAGTGACGTGCTCCTCCTCCACCTCGGCAATCTCGGCGTAGAGACGGCGGGCCAACTCGTTGCCATACATAAACCCGTGCGATTTGTAGTAGAGATAGGTCTGCTGCTCGGCGGCGGTGATCGTCTGCGAGTTCAGCTTGGTCTTGATATGAGCCGTCTTGTCGTCATAGTGGCGGCGCACCATATCCATGGGATGCCTGTGTTCCTCGGGGGTGGGCCGCCCCTCGGCGATCTCGGTCCGCCCCTTGACGATCGTCTCCGCGCTCTTGCCCTCCAGCATCTGCATGAGGTGGGCATAGCGGAAGAGATGGTCCAAGTCCTCAATCAGGGCAAAGTCGAGGACCTGCTTGGCGTAGGGGTCGGGCTCGTTCTTGGCCAGGTTGGCCGTCAGATCCACGGCCACCTGCTCATAGGCCACAGTCGTCTCGATGACGCTCTGATCCGCCGGGTTCAGCCAGTTCACCGTCGTCTGCTGCTGCGCCTCGACCTGACGCATGCTGGCGATCTTGCCGCGCAAGGCCAGGTCGTCGGTATTGCGGTACCACTGATGCAGGAACATCCAACTATCGTTCTCGATGCCGTTCATCAGGATCACGCGCGTGCGGGTGTAGGGGTCGACTGATGCCTTGTCGTAGGGCGGCTGGACCTGCCGGCTCCAGGAGCGGAACTGCTGCTCCAGGGGGATGGCATTCGTATCGAAGGGGTGAAAGACCGCGTTCGCGGGCATGTGTTTGCCTCCTGCTTTCCTAATCGAGCGAGGGCGGAGCCGGACTCTACCAGGCGCTCACTGGGCGCCCTCGGCGCGGCAAAGGAGGCAGCATCCCCCGGCTCCGCCGGGCGCTCCCATAATTCGGGCCGGTAAGGGTCCAGCAAGAAGCGTGCCCGTTGCGGCCCGGCAAGCTGCCGGCATACTGTTTGTCGTCATGTCCATGCGCAACATGCAGACTTGACAAGCTCTCCAGTCTACTATAGAATTGGGGCAATCACAGCAATGATGCCGGATTGATGCCAAGGATAGGCTGCCCCATGATTCCCTCCCGTAAGGCCATCGCACGCGCTACGGGCGTCGCGGAGATGCTCTCCTTCTTGCCTCCGGACGTGGCGCCTCAGGCCTTGGATTCCGGCCCACACGCAAATCGCCCCCCAATCGAACGCACACTGCAAAAGACCCAAGTCGTCCCGAACGGGTGTTGGACCTCGTCCGGCATGGCCTGGCCTGCCTCCGGGCCATCCGGCGAGGATGCTGGAACAAGCCGGCCTGTATGTGGGCCGGCAGCAACGGGCCGGGTGGCAGTCACCCGGCCGGCACAGGCTCCTTGAGGAGGGACACCATGGCGGAAAAGTTGATCGACGCGATTGCAGAGATGCGTGAGGAGAAAGCGCTGGCCCTGGCCAAGGAAATGCTCGAGGCCGGCACGCCCCCCCTGCAGATTCTGGAAGAATGCCGGGCGGCCATGGAAATCGTAGGTCAGCGCTTTGAACAGGGGGAATACTTTATCCCCGAGTTGATCCTGGCCGGCGAGATGCTCAAGGCCATCTCGGCTGAGGTCCGGCCGCACATCACCCAAGAAGGCGAGGTCAAAAAGGCCGGCAAGGTTGTCCTGGGCACGGTCAAAGGCGACATCCACGACATCGGCAAGGACATCGTGGCCTTTATGCTGGACGTCAACGGCTTTGAGGTCCATGACCTGGGCATCGACGTACCGCCGCAGACGTTCGTGGACAAGGTCGCCGAGGTCGAGCCGGAGGTGGTGGCGCTCAGTGGTTTCCTGACCCTCTCTTACGATGCGATGAAAGAGACGGTGACGGCGATCAAGGCGGCCGGCCTGCGAGACAAAGTCAAGATCATGGTCGGTGGCGGCACCGTCGACGAACAGGTGAGCCAGTACGCCGGAGCGGATGCCTTTGGCGCCGATGCCATGGCCGCCGTGACCCTCGCCAAGCAGTGGACTCAGGCCTGAGCGGGCACGGGCCTGGCTACACGCCGCAGCGAAGAGAGCCGATCTGAAACGGTAGAGGCCTTGCCGGGTGCCAAGGGCATCTGGTGCTTGCTGAACAAGGAGCATACACATGGACGCGAACTGGGCCAAACTGACTCCGGCTGAGAGGATGGAAGCGCGCTTTGGCGAGTGGTGCTCAGCCCCCGGCGTGCAATTTGCCAGCCCCGAGGCAGAGCGCGCCTATCGCGAGCGGGCGCAAATGTTCAAGGATGTGACGCAACTGAAAAAGCCCGTGCGGGTGCCGATCGCCTTCAACCTCGGCATCTTCCCCCACGGCTATGCCGGCTTTACGTCCGAAGAGATCATGTACAACTATGACAAGCTCGGCGTGGCCTTTAAAAAGTTCAACCAGGACTTTACCACCGATGCCCTCGGCTCCTGCATCTTTGGCGCGCCGGGCAAAGTGTTCGACATCCTCGACTACAAGGTCTACCGCTGGCCGGGCCACGGGGTCGCGCCGACCTCATCGTACCAGACCGTCGAAGCCGAGTACATGCAGGCCGACGAATACGACCAACTCATCAACGACCCCAGCAACTATTTCCTGCGCACCTACCTGCCGCGCGTCTTTGGCGCGCTGCAGCCCTGGGGCGCGCTCCCGCCCCTCACCGACATTGTCGAGCTTCCCTTCGTCGGCGCCAGCCTGATCCCGGCCGGCACCCCGCCCGTGCAAGAGGCCTTCAAAAAGTATCTGGAGGCGGGCCAGGCCGCCCTGGAGTGGATCCAGGCCGCGGGCGCCATCGACGGCTGGAGCACGGCCAACCTGGGCCTGCCCGCCCTGTGGGCCGGCACCAGCAAGGCCCCCTTCGACACCCTCGGAGACACCCTGCGCGGCACGCGAGCCATCATGCTGGACCAGTTCCGCCGCCCGCAAAAGTTGCTCGCCGCCCTCGACCGGCTGCTGCCCCTGGCCATCGAGATGGGTGTGCGCTGGGCCACGAACCAGCACGGCGTCTTTGCCTTCATCCCGCTGCACAAGGGCGCCGACGGCTTTATGTCCGACAAGGATTTCAAGACCTTCTACTGGCCGACCCTCAAGGGCCTGATCCTCGGGCTGGTAGAACAGGGCGTCGTGCCCTGGCTCTTTGTCGAGGGCGGCTACAACCAGCGCCTCGACGTCATCGCCGACCCCGACATCCCCGCCGGCACCACCGTCTGGATCTTTGACCGCAGCGACATGAAAGAAGTGAAAAAGCGCTTTACCGGCTGGGCCTGCTTCGGCGGCAACGTACCGGGGTCCCTGCTGCAGACCGGCAGCGCAGAAGACGTGCGCACCTACGTCAAGCGCCTGCTTGACGACGTCGCCGGCGACGGCGGCTTTATCCTCGCCAACGGCGCCGTGCTCGACCACGCCAAGCCCGAGAACCTGCGCGCCATGATCGACACCGGCAGGGAGTATGGCGTCTATCGCTAGCCCCTCCCTGAGCGCGCCAGGCCAACCGCACAGCCAGGGCCGGCACGGGGCAACCTGTGCCGGCCCTTTTGCGTGCCCAATACCCTGCAGCCGGCGCCTGACAGAGCTACAAATCACGACCACGACCACACACGCAATGACCTCGTAGTGGCGACCTTTAGTCGCCCAAATTACATGGAGACAAGAATCGCGCTCAGCGCAGAGCCCGCCAGTTGTTGCTCGGGCGACTAGAGGTCGCTACTACGACACAGAAGCAGGAGTCGTACTCGGCGTAAAGCCTGCCAATTCCTGCTTCGCACAGCTACAAATCACGACGACACACGCAATGACCTCGTAGTGGCGACCTTTAGTCGCCCAAAGCGCATAGAGACGAGAATCGCGCTCAGCGCAGAGCCCACCAGTTGTTGCTCGGGCGACTAAAGGTCGCTACTACGACACAGAAGCAGGAGTCGTACTCGGCGTAAAGCCCACCAACTCCTTCGCACAGCTACAAATCACGACCACAACCACACACGCAATGACCTCGTAGTGGCGATCTCTAGTCGCCCAAATTACATGGAGACAAGAATCGCGCTCAGCGCAGAGCCCGCCAGTTGTTGCTCGGGCGACTAGAGGTCGCTACTACGACACAGAAGCAGGAGTCGTACTCGGCGTAAAGCCCACCAACTCCTTCGCACAGCTACAAATCACGACCACGACCACACACGCAATGACCTCGTAGTGGCGAGCTCTAGCCACCCAAGGTGCATGGAGGCAAGGCCCGACCGCACTTGCAGGCAGAGCCGCTTTGGTATACCATTCCCGCTGCCGCTCACCGGCTGGGCGCAGCGCCCACTGTGCGAGAGGAGAAGGTATGGACATCCGCCGGGCGACCCCGGACGATGCAGGCGCAATCGCCTGCCTGAATGTCGAGGTGCAGGCCATCTACGCTCAGGCCCAGCCGCGCCTCTTCAAGCGGCCGGCCCGCCCCGGCTTTTCCGCACCGTTCTTCGCCGAGGTGCTGGCCAATCCCGACCACTATGCCTTTATCGCCTACGAGCGTGGCGAGCCGGTGGGCTACATCTATGCGCAGCAAGTGCTCCGGGCGGCGAACCCCTTCCGCCATGCCCAGCGCCTGCTCTACATCCACCACCTCTGCGTGACCCGCGAGAGGCGCGGCCGGGGCCTGGGCAAGGCACTCGTAGCGCGCGCCCTGACGTTGGCCGGGGAACTGGGGATTGAGCGCGTCGAGCTCGACGTCTGGTCCTTCAACGAGCCGGCGCGAGCCGCCTTTGCCGCGCTGGGCTTTGCCGTCTACAACGAGCGTATGTGCCTGGAGCGAGAGGCAGGCGCCCTGCATGTGGTGACCGCCGAAGAGGCGGACATCCCCGCCTGGCTGGAGCTGGCCGCGGAGGTGGAGCCCCTCTTTGGGCCGATGGTCGAGGAGCCCGGGTTCCTGGCCACCCTCCGCCAGAGCATCAACGAGCAGCGGGCCTTTTGCGTGCGCGAGGGCGGCGGCCCACCGGGTATGCCGCTCATGGGCGGGCTGCTCTTCGCCACCGATCCGCCGGCGTACAAGATCGGCTGGCTGGCTGTGGCCGGGCGGCACCAGCGCCGCGGTGTGGGCCGGCTGCTGGTGGAGCATGCCATCCGCCGGGTGCAGCCGCCGGCCGAGATATCGCTGACCACCTTTAGTCCGGACGTCGCCGAGGGCGAACCCGCGCGCCGCTTCTACGAGCGGATGGGCTTTTACCCTGCCGAGCCGGCTCCGCCCGGCCCCGAAGGCGGCTCGCGCCAGGTCTACCGGCGAAGCTTTGCCGGCGAGTAGATTCCCTTTCCCCCAGCGCCGCTCCAGCGACGTTGGGGGAGAGGGAAGGATGAGGGGGCATAGGCGGTAACTTTAGCAGGACATGGCGAACTGTCGGCGTAGAAGATCCCTCCCCCACGCTGTGTTGGGCCTAAAC
>DAOUGZ010000173.1:0-6692 GCA_034428955.1 Anaerolineae bacterium
GCACAACCACGTCCAGCGGTGCGCTCAGCGCCATGGCCACCGGCAGCGCCACCGGCAGCCCGCCGCGCGGGATGGCCAGCACCAGCGCATCGGCGCCGATGTGCCGGCGCGCCACCACCCGCGCCAGCCGCTGCCCCGCATCCTCCCGGCATTCGAACGCCCAGCGAGTCGGCATGCCGGCGATCGTCCGCCCGACCTCTACATTGGCCGCCCTCTTGCTCTCACTCATCCCTCGCCCCCTGTCGTGCTTGCGCTCACAGCCGCAACACCATACGGCCAGGCAAAGCCGCCTCTCACCCCTCCAGCACATAGGCGGTAACTTGGCGGGAGCTGGAGGAGAGGCTCGCTCGCCTGAGCGAAGACCCCACCCCCAAGCCCCCTTCGGGGCCAACCCCTCCCCGGCGCTGTCCCATCGCCACGTTCATCCAGCGCCGGAGAGGGGCCATGCCCCTGGCGCCACGCGCGTGCAAACCAGCCCCGCGCCCCCATGTATGACTCTGACTGTCAGTGCACACGGGGGCCTGGGGGCGTGTGCCGGCGGAAGCGCTCCCCCTCTCCCGCGCTGGAGCGGTTTAGCTCCAACACAGCGCGGGGGAGGGGGCAGGGGGAGGGGTCTTCTACGCCGACAGCTCGCCATGTCCTGCAAGTTACCGCCTCACCCCTCCAGCAGCTCGCGCAGGCGTAGCGCATTGCGCACGGCGTGGCCCTCGGCATCGTTGTTGAAATAGACGTACGCCGGCCGCCCCTCGGCCATAAAGCCCCGCGCCCGCTCGGCCCACTGCGCCAGCTCCGCCTCGCTGTAGGATCCTTCATAGGCCCGCCCTGGGCCGTGCAGACGGATGTAGGCCAGCCGCCCCGTCGCGCGCACTGGGCTACCCAGGCCGGGCATGTCGCTGATACAATAGCCCACCCCATAGCGCTCCAGCAGGGCAAAGGTCGGCTCCACGAGCCAGCTCGGATGCCGGAACTCGAAAACCCCCAGGCGCCCGGCGGGCAGGGCGGCCAGGAACGCCTCCAGCCGCTCCAGATTCAGGCGCCAGTTCGGCGGGAGCTGATAGAGCACCGGCCCCAGGTGCGCGCCCAGCCGCTCCGCACGCCCCATAAAGCGGGCCACAGGCTCGACAGGGTCCTTGAGCTTTTTGAGGTGCGTGATGTAGCGGCTGGCCTTGAGCGCATAGACAAACCCCTCCGGCGCCTGCTCACGCCAGCCGTCAAAGGTCCCCTCTTCCGGCAGGCGGTAGAAGGTGTTGTTGATCTCCACCGTGGCCAGGCGCTGGGCATAGAACTCGAACCAACGCCCCTGCGACAGATCCGCCGGGTAAAACACCCCGCGCCAGTGCTTGTAGATCCACCCGGAAGTGCCGATATAGCTATCGGTCATTGGCCGTCAGCCGTCGTCATCAAACCCGCCATCTAATGTGTACTACGTACTGCGTAAGGTCGCCTCCTGTGGCGAGCTTTGCTTGGAGCGAGGTTACGCATTACGCAGTACGCAGTACGGCCGATGTCTGCGGCCTGACGCTTCACGTCTCACCTCACCCTCACTCGCTCCTCTTCGCCCATCCCCCACGGCTCGGGCTGGAATTCGCGCACGGCCTCGGCCATCTCGCGCAGGCGCCGCTCGACGGCGGCGTTCACGCTGCCCTCCGGGTAGTGGCCGTCCGGCCGCCGCTCGCCCGCCGGCACGCCGGTGAGGAGCTCGATGCCCTGGTCGATGGTGTCGATGGGGTAGATGTGGAAGCGGCCCTGGCGCACGGCTTCGATGACGTCCGGGCGCAGCATCAGGTTCTGCACATTGTCCGCCGGGATCATCACGCCCTGCCGCCCCGTCAGCCCCATCACCCGGCAGACGTCAAAGAACCCCTCGATCTTTTCGTTGGCTCCGCCGATGGCTTGCACCTCGCCGTACTGGTTCACCGAGCCGGTGACGGCCAGGCTCTGTTTGAGCGGGTAGCCGGAGAGGCTCGAGAGCAGGGCATACAGCTCGCTAGACGAGGCGCTGTCCCCCTCGATCCCCTCATAGAGCTGCTCAAAGGCCACCGTGGCCGAGAGGCTCAGCGGCTGGTCGATGGCGTACTTGCCCGCCAGATAGCCGGAGAGAGTGAGGACACCCTTGCTGTGGATGGGGCCGCTCAGCCGGATTTCCCGCTGGATATCGACCACGCCCGCTCGCCCGGGCGAGATGCGCGCCGTGATGCGGCTCGGCCGCCCGAATTGGTAGTCGCCAAAGGGGACGACCGAGAGGCCGTTCACCTGCCCCACGGCGTCGCCGTCCACCGAGACCAGGATGATCTCGCGGGCGATCATCTCGCGGATTTGCTCTTCGATGCGGCTGGAGCGATAGATGCGCTTGTCGATGGCCTTGAGCACATCCTCGTCGATGACCCTATCGCGGCCGCTGGCCCCTGCCCAGTAGCTGGCCTCTCGGATCAGGGCGATGACGTCACCGAACCGGGTGGCCAGTTTGCGCTGATCCTCCGTCATGCGCGCGCTCTGCTCGATGATCTCGGCCACCCCCGAGGGCTCAAAGGCCCGCAGGTTCTCTTCGCGGCAGACGCTGGCGATAAAGCGGGCATACTCGCGCACCGAGTCATCCGTCCAATCCATGACCACGGAAAAGTCCGCCTTGACCTTGAAGAGTTCGCGAAAGTCCTCGTCGTAGGCATAGAGCGCATAGTAGAGGTAGGGCTCGCCGATCAGCACGACCTTGACGTCCAGCGGAATCGGCTCCGGGTCCAGCGTGGAGGTGGTCATGAAGCGGTATTCCTGGCCGATATCCTCCACGCGCACGCACCTGGCCTTGAGGGCGCGCTTGAGCGCCTCCCAGGCGTAGGGGTTGACCAGGACCTCGCGTGCGCCCATGACCAGGTAGCCGCCGTTGGCCCGGTGCAGCATGCCCGGCTTGATCATGGTAAAGTTGGTCACCAGGGCGCCGAACTGGGCCTGATACTCGATGCGCCCGATGAGGTTGGGAAAGGTGGGGTTGGCCTCGTACATGAGGGGCGCGCCGCGCGTCTGGGCATTGTCTACGAGCAGGTTGACGCGGTACTGGTCCAGCGAGGGCGTTTGTTGCGAGGCCGCGACGAGCCGCGCCAGCGCTGCCGGTACCTCCTGGCGCTCGCAACCCTGAGCCTGACGAAAGTTGTCGACGTGGTCGATAATGTCCTTCTGCACGGCCGAGAGGTACTCGAGCACACCAGGAAAGTCGGCATAGGCCTCGCGCAGCTCGTCAAAGATCGGCCCCACGGTGAATGCGGCCACCTCGCGGTCCAGCCGCTGCACCCGCTCGCGGGCCGCCCGGTCGAGCCGGCGCGCCTTGCGCAGCGTGGCGTTCAGCGCCTCCTGGATGCGATGGCCTTCCTCTTCCAGGTGCTCGCGGATCGGCTTTTCCAGCTTGGCGAATTCGTCCGGGGTCAGCGGCTTGCCCTCGCGCAGCGGCGCCACACCGATCCCCGACGGCGTGCGCACCACGGCAAAGCCACGCTCGCTGGCATAGCGCTCCAGTTGGCTGAACTCTTGCTGCTTCTGGGCGGCTACCTCGTGGGCGATCTGCTCCTTCTGCCGCTCGTAATCCTCGCTCTCAAAGGCTCGCGGGATCTCGCCGCTCAACTCCTGGATCAGGTTCTCCATGTCGCTGCGCAACTGGGCGCCCCGCCCGGCGGGCAGGCGCAAGGCGCGCGGGCGATGGGTCTCTTGAAAGTTGTTGACATAGACCCAATCGTCCGGCACCGGCCTGTTGGCCGATTCGTGCTCCAGGAAGCGCATCACCGTCGTGCGCCGCCCCGTGCCCGACGGCCCGATGGCGAATATGTTATAGCCGGGGCTGGGGATGCTGACGCCGAAATCCACCGCCTCCAGGGCGCGTGGCTGGCCGATGATCTCTACCAGGGGCTCGAGTTCGTCGGTGCTCTTGAAGCCGAACTTTGCGGGGTCCGCCCTCCGCCGCAGAGCCTCCGGCTTGAGCTCCTCAACTGCCATGCAACTGCCCTCCCCGGTAGTAGGGGCACTGTGACATCGCCCCTACTCGTCGAATGCCGTCAGACGGGGTTCCGCTGTAACATCGGGGCCGCTAATCTCGTGGGGCCGCGTCGCATACAGCTCCATGTACCCGCACTCGGTGCAGACCCGTGCCTCCACCGGCGAGATGTGCAGGGAAAAGACGCCTGCCAGCTCTATCTCGTGCTCCGACGTGCGCAATCGGGCCACGTCCACATTGCCGCCGCATTTGTCGCACTTGACAATCATACATGCTCCTCACGTAACAATACTTACGTGGTGGCGCCCTCCCGCAGGTTTCAGGGGGCTGCATCTATGGCGAACCGGTCTCAGAGGCAGCAGTTCCGCCGGCAGAACAGGTCGCAGAACTTGTGGGAGGGACCGGCTTTCTACAGCGCCAGCAAGAAACATGCCATGTAGCCGCAGGCCCGGCGGATGTCCGAAACCCATTGGGTTTGCAGGCGCAGCCTGGCACACTCCTTGCTCCTATCGCCTCGCTAGGCTCGGGCTCCCCCGCTCCCCTGGCCGTAACGGCAAGGAAGGACACTGTATGGAGAGAGAGGCCATACTCTGGGAAAAGCTGGACCAAGACCTTGTACATTGCTTCCTCTGCGCCCAGGAGTGCCGCATCCGCCCCGGGCGCACGGGGGTCTGCGGCGTACGAGAGAACCGCGACGGCACCCTCTACACCCTGGTCTATGGCGAGGTCGTCGCGCTGAACGTGGACCCCATCGAGAAAAAGCCCCTCTACCACTTTCTGCCCGGCAGTCAGGCCCTCTCTATCGCCACCATGGGCTGCAACCTGCGCTGTCGCTTTTGCCAGAACGCCGATATCTCTCAGGTCAGCCGGGGCAAGGAGCCCTCGCTGCACGGCGAGCCGCTCACCCCCGAGCAGTTGATCGAGATGGCCGATCGCTTTGGCTGCGCCAGCGTGGCCTATACCTACACCGAGCCCACCATCTTTATGGAATACATCCTCGACATCGCGCCCAGGGTCATGGAGGCCGGCCTGGCCAACGTGTTTATCAGCAACGGCTTTATGACTGGGCCGTCTCGCCAGGTGATCCTCCCTTACCTGCACGCGGCCAACATCGATTTCAAGTCCTTTAGCGACGACTATTACCGGCGCCTGTGCGGCGGGCGCCTGCAGCCCGTGCTGGATACCATCAGCGAGTTCCACCGGCAGGGGGTGGAGATGGAGGTTACCACCCTCATCATCCCAGAGGAGAACGATAGCGATGAGGAGCTGCGGCAGATCGCCGGCTTTCTAGCCTCCGTCAGCCCGGATATCCCCTGGCATATCTCCCGCTTTTTCCCCACTTATCAGCTGACGGAGCGCCCTTCGACCCCTGTCGAGACCCTGCGCCGGGCGGCGGATATCGGCCGCGAGGCGGGGCTGCGCTACGTCTACCTGGGCAATGTGCAGGGCGAGCCCGAAGACACCCTCTGCCCCCAGTGCGAGACGCCGGTCATCCGCCGGGTTCTCTACGGCACGTCGATCGAAGACAGGGCGGAGATCTGCCCGCGCTGTGCGGCGTTGCTGCCGGTGGTTACGCAGGTCGCCCCCAGGCCGGCGCCCACGCCGGAAGGGGAACGTTGAGGAAAGGAAGGTAGGCTTGGCCATGGAGGCAACCCGGACCGACATCAGGCAATCGGTCATGGAGCAGTTGGCGTCGGATTCGCGCGTCGATGCCGAGGAAATCGATGTCGAGGTCACCGACGGCCACGTCATCTTGCGCGGCATGGTGCCCAGCTATCGCGCCAAGTGGGCGGCAGCCGAGGCGGCGCAGCGCGTATGGGGCGTGCTTGGTGTGGATAACGAACTCGAGGTGCGCGTATCTACCCCTACCAGCGACGACGAGATTGCCGGCAACATCCGCAACGCCCTCATGCGCGATGCCGATCTGGATTCCTCCCATACCAACATTGACGTGCACGATGGCCGGGTGCGCCTGTTCGGCACGGTGCCCACAGGTTGGGCCAAGATTCGCGCCGAGGAACACGCCCGCTGGACGCGCGGCGTGACGGGCGTGACGAACGAATTGGCTGTGGTGCCGACGGGAAACAAGGAGGATCGTGAACTGGCCGTAGAGATCGAGCGAGCGCTGCAGCGGGATTCCGCCGTGGATGCCGCCGGCATCACTGTCGCCGTCTCCGAGCGCCACGCTACGCTTTCGGGCGTAGTGAGCAACTGGGCCGAGCGCAGCGCCGCTCTGGAAGACGCGCTGCACGTCCCTGGGGTTTCGGACGTCCGCGATGAACTGACCGTACGCTACCGTTGATGTAGTAGCACCCGTTCCTCAGGTGCCCTGAAAGGAGAAAACTGTGGAGGTGAGAACATACCGTTGGCTGCCGGTCGTGGTGCTGACGGCAGCGGTCCTGGGTCTCATCCTGACCCAATCCATCCTGGCCACGCAGGGCGTGGTCGAGATCACCTACCCCAAACAGAACGATACCCTCTATGGTGTGGTCGAGATCAGAGGCTCTGCCAGCGACGACAACATGGCCTATTACCAATTGGAGTACAGCGCCCAGGGCGGCAGTTGGACGCCCATCGGCCCGGCGCGCTATCAAAAGCCGGTGAACGACGGCCCCCTCGGTACCTGGGACACCACCCAGGTGCCGCCGGGGACGTACCAGCTACGCCTGAACCTGACGGATCGCATGGGCAACCACATCCAGAACACGATCATGGT
>DAOUGZ010000174.1:0-13400 GCA_034428955.1 Anaerolineae bacterium
CCCTCAGCCAGGCGCGCGTGTTGGTGAACCCGATGGGCAGCGGCAGGCCCTTGCACCACTGGGCGGTGCCGTAGCGCTCCGCCAGCCAGTCGGCCGCCTTCTGGCCGGCATCGTGGCTCAGGATGAGGCAACCCTCCAGGGTGGGCAAGCGTCGGAAATCCTCCAACTCGGTGTCGTGGGTCAGGGTGACGACGTCGGTAGCGCCCAGGCGAGCCAGCACCGCGCGCACCCAGGCCAGGTCGCCCATCCAGGTGGGGTTGCCGCTGGCGTGCGGCGCGATGAGGGCCACCGAGCGCTCAACCCTCTTGGCACCGCGGGGCCGCTCGTCGCCCGCTTCCCAGCGGCCGTGGGGCCGCGGACCACTTGATCGCTCGTCGCCCGCTTCCCAACGGCCGTGGGGCGGGGCCAGGTGCTCGAGGATGGCCTCCAGCGCCAGATCGGTGCCCAGGTTCTGGTCGCCGCGAAAGCCTGCGCAGCGGATGGGCACAATCTCGAAACCGACCTCGGCGCGCAGCTCCTCGCAGACGGCCGTGACATCGTCGCCGACGATCTCGGGCCCGCAGGCGGTGACGACAAAGAGGATGGGCACGTTCAGCCCGGCGGCCTCGCGGATGGTGCGCGCCAGCACCTCCTCGCCGCCGTGGACGATCTCGTCCTCACAGAGTTTGGTGCAGAGGGTCAGCGTCTCGGTATAGTCGGCGTCCTGCCAGCCAAAGGCGGCGTCGACGAGCTGGAAGCAGCCCTGGGGCGAGTGGGAGAGGACGCAGCAGCCCCTTACGCCCAGCGCCGCTTGCGCCGCGCCGTAGAGGGCGCAGCGCAGGTAGGGGTCGTGGCAGACCCCCCTCTTATCCCCCCCGGTGGGAGGTGCGCCGCGCCCCGAGCCATCCCCGTGGCCACCCTTCCCAGAGCCGTGCCTGCAGGATTCGCTCATGCCTCACCCCCATAGAGCACCCGGCGGAAGAGGCGCGAGCGGGGCCGGGCGGCGTGCTGCAGGCCCGCCTCCACCAGCCGGGCCATGTTGCGGATGCCCTGATAGCCGTACTGCGGATAGCCGGTGATGGTGGTCATGTTGATCTGCGGGCAGCCGGGCTGGCGCAGGGGGCTGCCCACAAAGAGGGCGTTGTCGTAGCCGGCGGCGATTTCCTCGACCTCCGCCTGAGTCGCAGAGGAGGCGTTAAAGCTGCCCAGGGCAAAGAGCCCCTCCGTGAGGATGACCTCGGGGTTCTCGCCGCGCTGCAGCAGGAACTTGATGGAGGGCAGCCGCTCCTTCACGGTGTAGGGGTGCAGGTTGATGACGATGGGGTGGGCGCCGAACTCTTCGGCCATGCGCGCCAGGGAGAGGGCACGGATGGGGCCGGGGAACTCGGCAATCTCGATCAGCGCCGTCTTGCCCTCAAAGGCGCGGCGCAGGACGTCGGCCTCCGCCGCTACCGCCGCCGCCTCGCGCCCGATCAGCTCGCGCGCACGATCCTCCAGGCCCAGCGGCTGGGCCACGCCCAGGATCCACTCCTCGGTGGCCCGCAGGCCGTAGGGCTGGCCGGTGCGAGCATAGGGCACGCCAAAGCGCTCCTCCATCAGGTCGCCCAGCTTTTGCCCCCAGTCGTAACACCAGGAGGCGTTCAGCTCCACACGGGCGGCGCGGCGGATTTCCTCCACTGTGCAGCCGCCACAGAGCACGCCGTTGATGCACACGCCGATGGCCTGCACCAGGCGGGTCAGCTCGTCCAGGTCCTGCGTCCACTCGGTGTAGGTGGGGCCCTGGCGCGCGCCGATGATGTTGATGGCGCCCTTGATCACCTCGCCGCGCGGCTCCATCAGGTCCATCAGGACGCGGAAAGCATCCTCGTAGCCGCTGCGGAAATCGCCGCCAAAGCCCTCGCTGCGCACGGCGATCACTTGCGCGCGCGTCTCCTGCGCTGCGAGCTGGGCCACCGTCTCCACGTCGTCGCCGACTATTCCTGAGCAACAGCAGGAGAGGACGACGATCAACTCGGGGTTGTAGCGGCGGTCGGCCTCCTTCACCGCCTCCAGCAGCTTGCCCTCGCCGCCATAGACCACATCTGCCTCGTTCTGAGCCGTGCAGGCGGTGGGCTCCAGGGGCACGCCGCGATACTCGCAACTGCCCATCTTGTAGGCGCTGGCGACGGAGTAGGTGCAGCCCTTGGGCCCGTGGATGACCGGGGCCATGTGGCGGATGCCGTTGAGGACCTGGAAAGCCGTCCAGAACTTGCAGGGGGGCGCGTGGGAGGCCTGTAGCTTGGGGACCATCTCGCCCCGCTCGACCTTTTCCACCAACTCGCGGAGCGTCCCGTGAAAGGCAATGCGGTCCCCCATTGAGCACCTCCCGTCAGTTGGCCAACCTCCGTACTCTCATTATAGCTGTTGACTGGGAGGAGTCAATGGGGGATCAGTAGCTCGTCTCCTGCCCGTAGAGGAACTCGCTCACCGAAGCCGAGCAGAGCAGAAGCACGGCGCTGACGACCATGACCACGACGCCGAGGGCGCTGACCCCCGCCGCGAAGAGGAGTGGGCCCGGCACCGCCCCCTGGAACACGCCGGCCGGCATCTGGGTGAGGGTAGTGATGAGGGTAATGCCGGTCAGCACGCCGGCGCCGACAAAGAGCCACTTGGCCCACGGGCGGCCCATGTAGAGCATCAGGTAGACGAAGAGCCAGAACGGGGTCATCAAGCAAGCGGACGGGCTCGCGGCACCCGCGATGAGCGAGGCGGCAAACCCCAACAGCGTCAGCGCGCCGTTCAGGATGACGATAGCGCGAACCAGCAAACGGCCCTTGCGGGTTCGAGTGGCGATGAAATCGTTGTGCTCTTCCGCAGCTTCCGGCATAGCGTCCTCCCCTTCCTCAGCTAGAGCAACCGGAAGTCATTCTACCCGAGCCAGTGCGAATCTCACAAATGCATGCCGGACACCGTGGGCACCAACCCAACTCCCATAGGCGGTAACCCAAGCAGGACATGTGAGACCGCCGGCGTAGAAGACCCCTCCCCCTACCCCCTCCCCCGCGCTGTGTTGGACCTAATCCACTCCAGCGCGGGAGAGGGGGAGCGCGTCCGCCAGCACACGCTCCAGGCCCCCCATGTGGACTAGCGGTCAGAATCATACTCCACGGGGTCCGACCCCACAGTGCGTTAGCGCGAGGGGAATGGCCCCTCTCCGGCGCTGGACGAATATCGCGATGGGACAGCGCTGGGGAGGGGTTGGCCCCCGAAGGGGCTTGGGGGTGGGGTCCACGGTCACCAGAACCGAATCTCGATCTAGCCGTCAGGGAAATCGGTGCGAGGGTGTTCGCAAGATGCTTACACAATTGACGCTTGGGGTATAATCGAAACCAGTGGGGGCTCATCTCTACTCTCACTGTTCATCACGGGCCGCGCATGACAGTGACTGCACACCCCCGCTCAGGAGGTGCGACGTGGCAAACAGGTCCCCCGATTCCTTGGCCGCTTACACCGTCGTCCTGCTGCATCACGCCGGGCGCTACCTGCTTCTACAAAGGGCCGCCAGCAAGCAGTTCGCGCCGAGGCGCTGGACAGGTATCGGCGGGCGGGTCGAGGCGCAGGAGTACGAGCAACTCAGTGCAGCTGCCCGGCGCAAGTTGTACGAGGAGGCGGGTATCCGCCCGGATAGCATCGCCCAGTGGGCGCTGCGCCGGGGCGCGCTGCTGCATGCGCGCCCCGGCGGCCCGCTGACCATGCTGCTCTACTTCACCGGCTCTGGCGGAGGCCATACTGCCCGCGTGCAGCGAGGGGACGCTCTCCTGGATCGAACCGGGACAGTTAGCCGGGCTGGACGTCATCGAGACGACGGCGCCGGTGCTGCCGCTGCTCATCGAAGATCAGCAGCGCGACCCGGCTGGGCTCGAGCCCGTGCACCTGGGGATAGCCGCCTACGGTGCCGATGAGATGCTGCAGCGGCTCATCTGGGCATGCTGAGCAGGCTGTCTCATACCCGAACCTTGCGAAAGCTCCAGGACTCGCGGGCTTGTGGGCAGTCTGCTCAGCCGACCTGCCTCCTTGGAACGCGCCTTGGAGCTTTCGCAAGGTTGTGCCTGCCTATAGGGGCGAGTGCGGCAGTCGGCCGGCCACCGTGCGCAGCCAGTGCTCGCTAAAGCGGGCGCCGTCCACAGCCGTGACGACGCGGGTGGGCTTACCGGCCGGGTCCACCCACTGGCGCAGCCAGCCATCGACAATCTCGGAGCGCAAGGGCAGCTCGCGCATCTCCACCCCCTCATCCCAGCCCAGGGCAACGGCGCAGGCGAGGGGGTCGTGCAAAAAGTTGATGGTGTCATCGGGCAGGCCGGCGCAGGTGCAGCCGTAGCGCGCCTCGATCTCCTCATCCTTGGCAAAACTCTGCGCCTGCCGCGCGATGAGCCGGGCCAGCGGCCCGCCCCGCTGCAGGGTCTCCAGATGCGCTCTCCTCAGCCAGGTCTCCACGGTCACCGTCAGTGGGACGAGGGTGGGCTTGGCCCGCTGCATGACCACGAGCGCCGAGCGGGCATCGACCTGGGCGTTCCAGTCCGTGTCGTAGCCCCAGCGGGGGTAACCCTCACGGGGCGGGAAGACATAGCCGCCCATCAAGACGAGCCGGACCTCGGCCAGGATGCCGGGCCAGCGCTCCTCCAGCAGGGCCAAGTTTGTAAAGGCGCCAACAGCGGCGATGACCGCGCCCTGCTCGATGCTGCGCCGGAGCAGAGCCAGGGCGTCCTCTGGCGGGGTCGGAGCAGGCGGCACCGGCTCGGGCCAGTAGGCGCTCTCCTCGGGCAGGCCGGGCCAAATGCGGTAGTAGCCCTGGGCGGCGTCTGCGCCCGCGGCGACAGGGATATCTGGGCGGCCGGCCAGATCCAGGGCATAGCGGGCGTAGCCGGCCCGTCGGCCCCGGTCATCTGAGTTGGTGGTGACGGCGACGAGCTCGGTGCCCGGCCAGTTCAGGACCATGGCCAAAGCGCACAGGTCGTCGATGTCGCCGCCGAGGTCGGTATCCAGGTGCAGTTTGGTCATCGTATCCTCCTTGCCAGGGGCCCGGAGACGCAGAGGATCGCAGAATCCCCTGAGGGGGCAGAGGGCTACGCGCTGTAAGGGTAGGGTCTACCCACCCTTACCTCTGCGTTTCTCTGCCGCTCCGCGGCCCTCTGCATCTCCTGATACCTTCCACGTTCATCCCTTGGTGGCTCTGCCACCGTGCTCGTCCGCGCCCCTTACCCCGGAAGCTCAGCCAGCAGCTCGTGCGCATGCTCGAGGCCGGCACGTCCACCTGATGGGCAGCATGGCGACTATCCCGCAATGAATGGATGAAGCGATTATACCGCTTTCCGTGTGAGGCCGCGAAAACGGCCCACCAGAAACAGGGCCTGTTTTGACGAGCGTAGTGAAGATGGTATTCTGGGCAGGAACTATTGAACCCGTGGATGCCGTGAACCAGGAAGGACTCGACCATGACCCAGGCTGCTGGCCGCGCCAAGCCGACCCTCATCGTGCTCGCGGTGCTGAGCGCCCTGCTCGGCCTTGGCTACTATGCGTTCGTCAGGCCGCTATTCGTTGTCGACCGCCTGGGCCGGCTGGCCCGTCCCGAGCAGGCGCTGCCGGGCCCCACCGTCGCGCCCGAGCATGCAGGTGTCGAGTTGGCTCTGAGAGACGAGTACCGCACAGCCCTGCTGAGCGAGGACATGGGGGTAGCGACAAGCGACCGGCTGGCGGTAATCAACCGCTGGACGCGGGAGATCTACCCCCTGTTCAACGCCTACATGCTCGCCTGCCTGCTGGATCCGCCAACGTGGCGGATTGCCGGCGAGCTTGGGGCCGATACGCCGGCAGCCACTGCAGCCAACATACGCGCGTGGGTCGCCGCCAACCTGGTACACACGCAGGACGAGCAAGGCCCCTTCAGGGGCATGCCCGGCAACGACCCCTGGGGAGCGCTGAACCTCGTTGAGCCATCCTACCACAAGGTTCTGCCCAGCGAGATGCTGGCCCTCTCCCTCTATACCGGCGAGATGACCGGCAAGTGTGATGCGATGGCGACGCTGATCACCGGCCTCTTTACGCTGCAGGGTGCGGCGCCGGATGATGTGATGGTCTTCCGGCTGGAGGGACACAACATCGGGATGGTCCGCTATGGTGGCGAGACCTACGTGAGCAGCAACCAGCGCATCTGGTCGCTGAATGACGACCCAAAGTTGCACTTTTGGGTGGACGGACCCCGATACCCGGGCTTTTTTGGCTACTCGCTGGCTTTGATGGAGGCTGCGCCCATCGAGAAGGATGTGCTGACGACTACCGAAAGCCTCATGTCCTACGTCGCGCAGGCGGCCGGGGTGGCGGATCGCCTGCCCGGCGAGGGAGCGGTTCCGGCCGATGCACTGCAGAGCCGCGAGGCCCTGTTGGCGACGGTCTTTGGCAAGACGGACATCCCCCAGCACGCGCGCACCTACACCCTGGCGCGCTACGCCTACCAGAGCCTCTACGTGCGCAACCCGGAGCTCTACCTGCAAGCGTCGCTCCGGGCGCCGAATGTGCGTGAGCTGGCCCGGCGCCTGAGAGAGCCTGAGCAGATGATCGCCTGGATCCGGGCCAACGTGCGGTACGCTCCGCTCTTCGAGGACCATGCGGAAAGGCTGATGCTGGCCGACCAGGTCATCGTCTTCCAGCGAGGAACCTACAAAGACCAGGCAGTCCTCTTCTACTCGCTGCTCAAGCTGAACGGTTTCGAGCCAGTCATCCGGGTCACGCGGGACGATGCCTACATCGAGGTGGGGTCGCGCATCTATCGGGCCGGCACCTGGCGCACCGTCGACCGGATCGCCGGCGAGGTGCAGCTCACCCTGACCCTGGATCCATGAAGATCAATGGCATGTATGTTGCTCGTTCCCCCACGCATCTTTCGGCCCCTTGCCGCTGGCAGCAGATGCAGGCTTTTTGCGCTGCCGGGCGGAGGGACCATACCAGGAGGCAAAGTGATCATGCCGAGCCGCACTATCCAGTACATCGTTTGGGCCGCCCTGATCATCCTACTCCTCATCGGCATCTTTGCGCCGCCCATACCCAACGTGGGGCCGGTGGGCGGCGTGGCGGGGTGGTTGGCTGCAGGCCTGTTCAGCGCAGGGATTCTCTCGGCGGGGCTCTTTTCCGCAGGCGTCTTTTCGGCCGGCGTCTTTTCTGTGGGCATCGTCTCCGTCGGGGTGTTCTCCTTGGGCGTCGTTTCCTTCGGAACCTATGCCGCCGGCATCTGGGCCGACGGGCAGTTCGCCCTATCCCTTTATGGCCGGCGAGGTGGCGGCCCAGGCCGGCCCCAACGCCGCCGATAAGCGGAATCCTCTCGTTGGCCGGCAGAGAACCGAACAGGACCCTCTTTTCCACATGCGCCCTATCGACCAGGGATATCGCTGCACCGTGGCCCCTCCGGCTGAATGCCCGGCGCCGATGACGTTACGGCGCAGCACCCCCAGGTCTGCCCGAGGCTTCCGTGACAAGCCTCGGGCGGTTCCTCTGGCATGAGCCAGTGCCTATTCGCGTGGCTCACGCCCAAAATGCGTGGTTCCCGTCCTCCCGTAGCGGGCTACCAGTTGGGCTCTGCCGGCTGCTGGTAGGGCCCGGAGCGCAGGTCGTCCCAAAAGTCGCGCTCCTCCAGGCCCCGGTAAGAGAAGAACCCCTGCCCCCGGGCGCCCACGCGCCGCGCGATTTCGATGCGCTCGGCAATGGGCTCAAAGGTGTCATACTCGGCACCAATCCCCAAGACGACCGCACCGGGCTGCGTCCCGGTCACATGGTCCTGCGCCAGCGCCTCAAAGCGATCCGGGTAGCCGTGTACGGTGGGGCTGTAGAGCATGGGCATAATGGCCGAGACAACGCCTTCCCTGCCCCAGCCGTGCGAGTCTTGAAAGTAGGCGTTGTAGCCGCCGCGGCCGCTGAACCAGCCCCAGCGGTCGATGTACACCGGCCAGGCCGTAATCGTGAGGCGGGCGCCCCGGCGAGCCGGCAATGCCTCATTGCGCACGCGCTGCACCAGGCCGGTTACCTGATCACGCTGCCAATCGTCGCGGCTGAGCTGCGGGTTCTGAGCAGCGGCTTGGGCATACTCGCGCTCGCTCAGCGGGTCATACGAGTACTCGGACCCGGCGTAGCGGATATAGTCGAGGTGCACGCCGTCCACCGGATAGCGAGACAGAATGTCTCGACACACAGCCACCACCCGGTCGACCACCGCCGGATGGGCCGGGTTGGCGGAGAGGTACTCTCCCGCGGTCAGTCGCTGCGGGCCGCGGCGAGTCCACTGCACCCACTCTTCTTCATAGCGTTCGTTAAACTCGTGGTACATGTGGCGCGGTGTGGTGTCGGCGGGCGGGGGCGTGTTCCCCAGCCAGGCCGGGTAGACGTTGACCCAGGCATGCACCTCAATCCCCCGAGCATGGGCCAGGTCGAGCACCGTAGCCAGGGGGTCCCAGCCGGGGTCCTGGCCCAGCGTGCCCGTCAGCGAGGCCGACCAGGGCTCCAGCCCCGGCGTGTAGAAGGCATCGGCCACGGCCCGCACCTGGAAAAAGATGAGGTTGAGGTTGGCCGAGGCAGCCCGGTCAACCATCGTGCGCACATCGTCTTCCGACTCGAAATCGAAGCGGCTCACCCACAGTGCACGCGTCTCGCGCATCGGGGCAGATGTGGGGGGAGGCTCCTGGGCCAGGGCCGGACCGACGGCCGACGAGAGAATTCCGAGTACCACCAGAAGCGCACCCAGTGTCCAATGGCATCCAGTCTTTCCCAAAACACCCCATCCAGCGGCCAGAGTTCGCAGCCCAGGCGCATCCTGGGCCTGCCGCAGGGTGCAGCAAGCGCCATGCCATCCCAGGCGGCAAACTGTACAGGCGTTTGACACAGGCGTGGTTTCCGAGCACAATCGCGGCGGCAAGCGTTGCGCTCCACCCTGGCGCCGCGTCCCATCGGCTGCGCACATACCAGTGCCGCCGGCGCATCTCATGCCGAGCAAGGTTGCCGTGGAGGGCTATGATATGTGCGGCTCCAGCGGGGTGGCTCTTGTGATAGTACTTGCGCGGTGGCGCCCTCCCCAGCCCCAAGAGGCTGCAGCAACGACAGGCCTACCCGGGAAGCCGCGATTCCGCCACCCAAACAGGTCGTGGGACCTGTGGGAGGGTCCGACTGCGTAGGTACCGTCTGGTGAAAGGGATTGGCTGGGAATGGCCACGCGTTCATCGATGCTAGCCGGCCGCCTGGCACAGCTTCACTCTCGCCCCAGAGCCGGTACCTGGGTCCTCGGGGCAAGCACGGCCCTCTATGGCTACCCGCTGCCCAACACAATATCGAGCCGGGCGTAGAGGGAATCTTTGTGCGGCGTTGAGCATGGCCCTGAGTGGCTAATGGAGGGGAAGACAGGATGACACACAGTTCTGAGAGGTTGCTCGCCCTACAGGAACGGATGCAACAGGCGGATGTAGATCTGGTCGCCGTCGGGCCCACGGCCAACATGCGGTATCTGCTAGAGCTCGCGCCCCACGCCGACGAGCGGCTGTGCCTCCTCCTGGTCAGCCGGCAGGCCGTACGAATGGTCGTGCCCCGGTTGAACCAGGACAGCGTCGCCGCCCACACCAGCGTCGAACTTGTGGGCTGGGACGATGCCGCCGGCCCCGAGGAGGCCTTGCGCCGCGCGCTGGCCGCGATGCCTGCACCTCGCACAGTGGCGGTTGACGGATCTATGCGGGCGGACTTTTTACTGCACCTGCAGCAGGTCATTGCGCCCAGCCGGACGCTGGCGGCCGATGAACTGATCGCCCCCCTTCGCCGGCGCAAATCGCCCGCGGAGGTTGATGCCCTGGCGCGAGCTGCTGCGCAGGCGGACCGGGCCATGCGTGCCGCCATCGATGCCGCTTGGCCGGGCGCGACCGAGGCCGAGGTGGCCTGGGCGGTAGAAGCGGCCTTCCGGCAGGATGGCGTCGAGAAGGTCGACTTTGCCACCATCGCCTCCGGGCCCAACAGCGCCTATCCCCACCACCATACCGGCAGCCGCCGGCTGCAACGGGGCGACTCTGTCGTCATAGACATCGGTGCCACCCTCGACGGCTACAAATCGGATATCACGCGCACGGTTCACCTGGGGCGGCCCTCGGCCGAGTTCTTGCGCGCCTATGCGGCGGTGCTCGAGGCCAATCGCCGCGCGACGGCGGCGGTGCGCCCCGGCGCGAGCGCCGGCACAGTCGACCGCGCCGCACGAAGCGCGCTGGAGGCGGCGGGCTACGGGCCGTATTTCGTGCACCGCACCGGCCACGGCATCGGCCTGGAAGTGCACGAGGCGCCCTATATCATGGCCGGTAGCCCGCTCCTTCTGGAGGAGGGGATGGCCTTCAGCATCGAGCCCGGCGTCTACCTGGCAGGCGAGTTCGGCGTGCGGATCGAGGATATCGTCGTTGTCACCGGCTCGGGCGTGCGAACCCTCACCGGGTTTGATCACGAGCTGATCGTCAAGGATTAGGGGGCAGGGGGAGGGGTCTTCTATGCCGACAGCGCGCCATGCCCTGCTAGAGTTACCACCTACCGGGTCTGGGCCAGGGGCACTTCACTGCCGGCAGCAAGCCCTTCGCCACTATGGCTCACTCCGCCCCATGCACCGCCCCCAGCGCCGCCGCGCTTCAGCGTCGCGCGGCCCGGCAGTTCGTGCGAATGGCCCATATTGAGGGAGAGCGACGCAAGGAGCCCCTCCAACCGCTCGCCGCCAACGGCCTGAGCCGGCATCGGAGAGAGGGAACTCCACGAGGAGCAACTCGGTGGCTTTGCGGAGGTTGCTGATGGCTTCCTGAACCGTCACACCTTGGCTTACCATGCCCCACCTCAGGGCAATCCACGAACAGGTCGCCTTCCTGACGGATGATGGCCGTAAAGGTCCGCACCGTTATCCGTGCACCTCCTGATTTGATGTGAGTCACCCTGTGCCAAGTGGCCAACCGGCTGCAGGAGAGCATCGCGTTCCCACCGTCCGTGGCCTTCGATGTCTAGCTCCTGCGCTTGAGTGCAGAGAGTTCCTTCTCAGCCAAGGCTAGCAGGGCACTAAGACTCGCCTGCGCAGCATCGCGAGACTGCAACCGTTCGGCCCGGCCTAACTCGTGTCTGGACTGCTCATTCACGATGACAACTGCAGCGGCGGCAATGAGGTCCTCAATCGCGTTCCGCAACTCGACGCTAAGTTGCTCGCTGCCCTTCAGGCGCTCCAAGGGCAGGCGCGCATCCTCGAAAGCCTTGTCATGCAGTTCTTTCGGAGCAGGCATAGCGGCGACCTGGACTATTCGCTTGGCGGTTGTCTGCAGTTCGTGAATCTGCTCAACCATCGAGGCGATCGCCGCACTATCCAGCATCTCCCCATGGTGCAGCCAGCGAGAGAACCACGGTAGGCGGTGGTCAGCGACCAATACCAGGATACCGGACGCTACACCGCCCACGATCCCCGCCAGTACAGCCAGCAGGAAACCGGTCACGATGTCTCCCTGCACCATCTCCCCCCTGCTCTCCCCGCGCATCGCTACTGGTAGCATCCACATCGTCGGAATCCGCCAGGGCCTCCATGAAGGCTGGCAGCCTTCCCTCTCGCTCGCACCACTGCAGACATGGTCGCCACAATCGTCTCGTCCGTAGCCGCGTCGGGTTGATACTCGCCGGCCACAAGGCCAGCCTTCTCCGGCAACTCGGCCAGACCGACGAACAAGATCTGCTGGTTATGGGCCGAGCCGAGTACCACGCCATCGATCATGGTTCGCTTGCAGAAGGACCGCCACGTAGCATCCAACACAAGTATCGGTGACGTGCTTCAGATCTTCGCTAGTCGCGGCCGCGACTGGGCGCTCCTCAATCGGTACCCAGCCATCCAGCATCAGGACGGAACGCTCGACGTTCGCCCGCTCATGCGACGACACCTCCAGAACACCATCAGAGGGCCTCAAGCAGTAGGGTCAACGGGGGTGCAAAGCAGACGCTCACAGGCCACCGCCCTGGCTTTAGCGGAAGACCATTGCTCCTTTTGAGCAATCTGGATAGCGGGAACGGCTTTCGTAGTTGCACGAGGTTCGTCACTGATAGTATGTTGAACGCATAAAGCTTACTGTCGTCATACACTGATACGAGTTGACGCATCTCCTGCTCTCTGTCCGGTGTGACCTCGTCCCTGTACTCAAGCGCGTGAAGCAAGCCAATCGCGCTGACAAACTGCCCGTAGTCACCTACGACCATGAGTATCGGGACGGGCCCGCCCGAGTCTCGAAGCAGGCCACGCACTTGTCGCATAGCCTTCCCAGTATAGGGCTGGAAGAGGACTTTTCGACTGGGATCTTTGTGGTGAAGCGCCAGATACTCATCAAGGCGGATCCGGTGCTGGTTGTTCAGCACCACGCACAACGGCTGGTTTTCAGGAATTGACATGCTCCATCTTCCTCTCATCCTCGATGGCCGCTCCCTCAAAGCGTCCTTGACGCGGGGTGGAGCGCAGCGAACCGCGATGCAGAGCTTGTCTACGCCAGTAGTGGTGCGCGCCGAATCGTACACGGGGTGGCCGTGAGAATCCCAAGACAACGGCCCAAATCATGTCATATTCCGCAGCAAACGTATTCTACGAATGGGCAGGTAGTAGGTCAAGTCACTGGCAGGCTCACTGCAGACAAGAGGGCCCGTAAGCTGCCATGACAGCAGAGGTGCGCCCGCAAAGAGAAAGCCCTTCCGTTCACGAGCCACAAGTGCTGACGGCTCGGAAACGAAAGGGCCACTATCGGTCGCTAGAGCGGGAGACGGGACTTGAACCCGCGACAGCCTGCTTGGAAGGCAGGAGCTCTACCACTGAGCTCGAAACCACAAGATGTAGTGTGTTGCCTCAGTCTACACCACTACCAGTAGTGTTTTGGCTTTTGCAGCATAAGGCTGTCATACAGATGTTCTAGTGCCGCTGCTACTTCGCACTAGAGACGGCACGCAAAACGAAACCCGCGCCTAGGTGACTTGCACCAAAGCGCGGGCTGTAGTAGACTTCGCTCGCCTGGGTGCTTGCATCACCTGGGCCGCGCCTCGGGGTGCTCGTAACACCGCCGGGGCTTTCTTCTTGGCCCGATTATACCCCCCCCCAGGCTTGCAGGCGTCAAGTGTCAGGCGTCGCAGGCGTTAGCGTCCTCTTCGTCGCCTTCGCCCTCCGGGTCATCCTCGGGGGAGTTCAGCAAGGCTTGCAGCAGATCGCGGCCACTCTCATACGGGCACAAGGTCTGTAGCCGGGGTGCCAAGTCAAGGCACAGAGCAACGGCTCGGTCAACGATCGCATAGGACAGGTCGTAGAGAGGCGCAGCAATAGCCGCTTCCTCGCTGTCCTTAGGCAGCCGGTCGCAAAGTTCATTGCTCGCCGCCCGCAGGTAGGC
>DAOUGZ010000175.1:0-6256 GCA_034428955.1 Anaerolineae bacterium
GTCGGAGGCCCACACCCCTCTTTGACAGTTCTTTCATCCTGTTGTATACTGTTCTTACAATCAAAACCCCAAAGACATTGATCGGGAAGAGTACTCGCCAAAGCGGGATTCAGAGAGCCGGGGATAGGTGTGAGCCCGGTATCAGCGCCGGCGGGGAATGGGCCCGGGAGTCGCGTACCCGAACGATGCTCGCCATCCAGTAGGCTACGCCGGAGCCGCCACCGTTATCAGGGCAGAGGGTATCGGTTGCTTTCGAGGTCTGAAGGTGGCCCGTACCTGCAGAGTGGGGCTGGCCCAGGAATCAATCCGCCGACACGGCGGATTTTCTTTTTTCTCGGGCAGCCCAAACAGGGTGGCACCACGGGAATGCCTCTCGTCCCTGTTGGCCTTGCATGGCCACGGGCGAGGGGCTTTTTGATTCCTCTCCACCGCCAGCCAGGCAGGGCGAGTAGACGGGTGCTGTGCACAACGCAGCATCCACTCGGTGCAGGTTGAGTGTACGCAAAGGAGAGGAAGAGATGACCAGGTACGCTCGCATGGCGGTTCTGTTCGTCGTGTTGGCCCTCGTCTTTACCGGCTGCCGGCCCGCCGCCCAGGCCGGTCAGGGGCCGATCAAGGTCGGCATCATGACCGTGCTCACCGGCCCCGCCGCCTCGGTGGGCACCGAGCAGCGTAATTGGGCCAAGCTGGCTGTGGACCAGCTCAACGAGGCCGGCGGCATCGGCGGCCGCCAGGTCGAGTTGGTGGAGGCCGATACCGAGTTTGACCCGGCCAAGGCCGTGCTGGCCGCCGACCGGCTGATCTCCGATGCCGCCGTCTATGGGCTGGTCGGCCCCGAGAGCAGCCAGAACTGTGAGGCCGTCGCCGAGGCGCTCGAGCAGGCGGGCCTGGCCTACGTCAGCCCCTCGGGCACCAAGTCCGAACTCTCCGAGAAGGGCTACAAGACCTTTTTCCGCGTCGTCCCGCGAGACGATGTGCAGGCGCCCGCCGGAGCCGTTTTCATCGCCCAGGACCTGGCCGCCCAGTCGGTCTATATCATCGACGATCAGTCGGTCTATAGCGTGGGCCTGGCCACCGAGGCCGAAAAAAAGCTGCAGGAGCTGGGCGTGCCCACCATCCGGCGCGCCTCGATCAGCCAGAAAGACAGCGATTTCTCCGCCCTGCTGACGCGCATCAAGGCCGACGCGCCCGACGTCATCTACCTGCCGATTCAGCTCGCCGCTCAGGGCGCGCAGATCGCCAAGCAGATGCGTGAGCTGGGCGTCGAGGCCAAGCTCGTCGGCTCGGACGGCCAGTTCTCGCCGGAGGATTTCATCGGCGGAGCCGAAGGGGCCACCGAGGGCGCCTACGTCACCCAGTTCGCCCCCGACGCGCACTATATCCCCGAGGCGGCTGCCGTCGTTGAGGCGTATGAGGAGCAGTATGGCCAGTTTGGCGCCTACGGCCCGCCCGCTTACGAGTCCATGGCCGTGTTGTTGGATGCCATAAAGCGCGCCTACGACAAGGACGGCACGCTCAGCCGCGAGGCCGTCGTGCGCGAACTGCGCGCCACCCAGGACCGGCCGGGCATCCTCGGCTTTGATATCTCCTTCGACGAAAAGGGAGACGCCGTCGGCGCGGCCTTCTACATGTTCCAGGTCGTCGGCGACCGCTTTGAGCTGGTCAAGCAAATCGACATGGATTAAGGCTCGGCGCAGCGGCAACCGTTCTTGCCGCTGGATAAGCGACGGCGTCCGGGTCGCTTGCTTCGCTCGGGGCCGGAATGGAACCCTTTAGGGGTTTTGGGTGGCTGCGCAGCGAGTAAGCCGGCTGCTGTAGGGCTCTGATCTCGCCATGGGCGATTGTCGCAGTGAACAGCACGAACTTGCCATCTCTCAGACGAGATGGGTCTAGCGGAACGAGTATGGAGTCAATACTGAGCGAACTGCCGCAACAACTGGTGAACGGCCTCACGCTGGGCAGCGTGTACGCCCTGATTGCCCTGGGCTACTCGATGGTCTACGGCATCCTGCAGCTCCTTAACTTTGCCCACGGCGAGGTCTATATGATCGGCGCCTTTGTGGGCTGGGGGGTGCTCGCCCTGCTCGCGCCCGGCGATGTGCTCCTCTTGCCTGCCTGGGCGGTGATCCTGCTCATGCTGCTGGCGGCGATGCTGGCTTGTGGGCTGCTGGGCGTGGCCGTCGAGTGGTTCGCCTACCGGCCTCTGCGCGGCGCTCCGCGCATCGCCCCGCTGATCAGCGCCCTCGGCGTGTCTTTCTTTTTGCAGAATGCCGTGCTGCTGGTCATGAGCGCCCGCTACCGCACCTACCGCACCGGGCTGCTCTTTCCGCCCGAGATGAAGGCCACCCTGCTGGGGGCGACCGTCTCCTACACGCGCATCCTGGTCCTGGCTGTGGCCGCTCTGCTCATGCTGGGCCTGCAATATCTGGTGCGCCGCACTCGCCTGGGCAAGGCCATGCGCGCCACAGCTCAGGACGGCGAGGCGGCGGCGATGATGGGCGTGGATGTGGACCGGGTGGTCGTTTCGACCTTTTTCATCGGTTCGGCCCTGGGCGGGGCGGCAGGCGTGCTGGTGGGCCTGCTCTTTACCCAGATCTATCACTACATGGGCTTTACCGCCGGCCTCAAGGGGTTTACCGCCGCCGTCTTGGGCGGCATCGGCAACATGCCCGGGGCCATGCTGGGCGGGCTGGTGCTGGGGCTCGTGGAGTCTATCGGCAGCGGCTTTATCTCGCCCCGCTACAAGGACGGCATCGCCTTCGCCGTGCTCATCGCGCTCCTCCTCTTGCGGCCGCGGGGGCTATTGGGCATCAAGGTCAAAGAAAAGGTATGAGTCAGCGGATGCACGTCACTGATACGAGCCAGGTCGAACCGATGGACCCGCCCGCCGGCCTGGGCCGCGACGAGTGGGTTGCTCGCGAAGAGGCGCGCCAACGCAGCTCTGCTCTGGCCGGCGGTCGCCTGGGTCGCCTGCGCTGCGCCTGGGAGGGCACGGACCTGCGCCTGCGCTGGCTGGGCCTGTTGGCGCTGGCGGCCACGCTGCCGCTCTGGGCGCCCGATTCCTACGTCGTGCGCGTCGCCGGGCTGGCGGGCCTCTACGCCATCCTCGCCCTGGGCCTGAACGTCGTCGCGGGCATGGGCGGCCTGCTGGACCTGGGCTACGTGGCCTTTTACGGCGTGGGGGCCTATCTCTATGCCCTGCTGGCCTCGCCCCACTTTGGCCGGCATGGGCCGTTCCTGCTGCTCCTGCCGCTGGCCGTCCTGGTGACGGCGCTCTTGGGCCTTTTACTGGGGGCGCCTTCGCTGCGCCTGCGCGGCGACTATTTGGCCATCGTCACCCTGGGCTTTGGGCAGATCGCCGGCCTGCTCTTTCTGAACCTGGACCGCGTCGAGCTGCCCTTCCTGGCGCCGGGCCGGGTACTGAACATTACCGGCGGCCCCAACGGCATCATCAACATCGACGACATCTCTCTCCTCGGCCTGACGGTGCGGACTCCCGCCGCCTATTATGAGCTCATCCTGCTCTTTGTGGCCGTCGTCTTTTTGGCCGTCTACCATCTGGACCGCTCGCGCATCGGCCGGGCCTGGCGCGCCATTCGCGAGGACGAGCTGGCCGCCCAGGCCACGGGCGTGGATGTGGGCCGGCTCAAGCTCCTGGCCTTTGCCGTCGGCGCGGGCATTGCGGGGGCGGCCGGCGTGCTCTTTGCCGCCTGGCAGGGCTCGCTCTTTCCGCCCAATTTCGATTTCAGTGTGCTCATCATCCTCTACGCCATGGTCGTTCTGGGCGGGGTGGGCTCGGTCTCTGGGGCCATCTGTGGTGCGCTGGTTCTCTCCATCCTGCCCGAGGCGCTGCGCGACCCCATCTGGGCGCGGCTGCTCTTCTACGGCGCGCTCGTCCTGCTCGTGCTGCGCCTCTACCGCCGGCCCTGGTGGCGCGGGGCGGCCATGCTGGGCGGGGTGGCTGTGCTCGGCCTGGTCCTGAGGCTGGGCCTGGGCGCGCTCGCACCGGGATGGTTCCGCCGACCTCCGCTCCCGCCCAGCATGGCCGGCTCGCTGCTCGCGCCCTTCCTGGGCCTGATCAACGCTTGGATGCTCTACCCGCAGGATAGCCAAGCCGTGGGCAACCTGGCCTTTGTGCTGCTGGTGCCCGCCCTGTTGGCGTTGATGCGGGTTCGGGGCCGCCTGCGCCAGGCGCTCCTGGTGCCCCTGCTCTATGCTCTGGTCTTTGTCTGGGAGACTCGCCTGCTCGAGGAGCCGAGCGTTACGCGCATGCTGCTCCTCGGCGCGCTGCTGGTGCTGATGATGACCTATCGCCCCCAGGGCCTCTTTGGGCGGCGCTGGATGCAAAGGACGTAGTGGAGGGTAGTGACCATGGCGCTCTTGGAGATCCGCGGCCTGCAGAAGCGGTTCGGCGGTCTGAAGGCTGTAGACGGCCTGGATGTGCAGGTCGAGGAGGGCGAGGTCGTCAGCCTGATCGGCCCCAACGGCGCGGGCAAGACGACCGTCTTTAACCTCATCAGCGGACTCTACCGGCCCGACGGCGGTGAGATTCTCTTCGATGGGCACAGCGTGGCCGGCCTGCCGCCGCATCAGATCGCCGCTCGCGGCATCGCGCGCACCTTTCAGAGCCTGCGCGTCTTTACCAACATGACCGTGCTGGAGAATGTGATGGTCGGCCAGCACTCGCGCACCCGCACCGGCGCCCTGGGCGCTATGCTGCGCCTGCCGGCCTTTCGCCGCGAAGAGCAGCGCATCCGCCGGCAGGCCGAGCAGGCCCTCTCCTGCTTTGACGGCCGCCTCGCCGGCTTTCGCCTGGACCAGCCGGCCTACAGCCTCTCCTACGCCAACCGTCGCCGGCTGGAGATCGCTCGCGCCCTGGCCACCGAGCCCCGGCTCATCCTCCTCGACGAGCCCACCGCGGGCATGAATCCCCACGAGACGCAGGAGATGACCGGACTTATCGGCTGCCTGCGCGAGCGCGGCTATACCCTGCTCCTGATCGAGCATGACATGAAGGTGGTCCAGGGCGTTTCGGACCGCGTCGTCGCCCTGGACTATGGTTGCAAGATCGCCGAGGGTCCCTACGAGCGGGTGGCCCACGATGAACGGGTGGTCGAGGCTTACCTCGGCCGGAAGGGGAAATGTGCCTGAGGCGCCGCTGCTCCAGCTAAAGGGCGTGGATACCTTTTACGGGGCCATCTCCATCCTGCAGGGCATCGACATCGAGATTCGCTCCGGCGAGATCGTCTGCCTGCTGGGGGGCAACGCCTCCGGCAAGTCCACCACGCTCAAGACCATCCTGGGCCTGGTCCGCCCGGCGCGCGGTGAGATCACCTTTCGCGGCGAGCGCATCGACGGCCTGCCCACCGGGCACATCGTCGCCCGCGGCATCGCCATCGTGCCCGAGAACCGGCGCATCTTCCCCGAGATGACCGTGCTGGAGAACCTGGAGATGGGCGCCTACCTGCGCCGCGACCGCCAGGCACTGGCCGAGGACCTGGAGCGGGTCTATGGCCTCTTCCCGCGCCTCAAAGAGCGGCTGCGCCAGGCCGGCGGCACCCTCTCCGGCGGCGAGCAGCAGATGCTGGCCATGGGGCGCGCCCTGATGAGCCGCCCCAGCCTCATCCTCATGGACGAGCCGTCGATGGGCCTGGCGCCCGTGCTGGTCGAGCGCAGCTTTGAGCTCATCCAGCAGATCAACGCCCAGGGTACCACCATCTTTATGGTGGAGCAGAACGCCAACATGGCCCTCTCCATCGCTCACCGCGGCTACGTCCTGCAGACGGGGCGCATCGCCCTCAGCGGCAGCGCCGCCGGCCTGCTCGGCAACGACATGATGCGCCGGGCCTACCTGGGGACGTGAGGGGGCTGCAGATGAAAGAAGCGTTCGAGGCTGTTCACGCAGTTCTGAAAGCTCATCGTGGGTAGCGTGCAGCGCGTTTCCTCGGGAAGTGGTTGGTCACCAAGTGACAGCGAGTGGGTCACCGCATTGAGCAGGACGCCCTGGGTGTATATCGTAGTAGCGGGCTTTAGCCGCCCGAGCCAGCAATGGGCAGGCTTCCCGCCGAGAAGGATTCTCGCTCCTATGTCACTCGGGCGGCTAAAGCCCGCTACTACGATATTACTGGGGTGCCAGTCGAAGTAAGGCATCAGGGCGATTCAGGGCCTGGCGCTGAGAGAGGGAGTCCCGCGCGAGCGTAATGCGGCAGGCCACACCTGCCGCCACGCTGAGCGAGCTCGGGATACGACTGGGGCG
>DAOUGZ010000176.1:0-3366 GCA_034428955.1 Anaerolineae bacterium
TTTGCCGAGAGCTTTACCCCGGATCTTCGCGAGGAGTACGAGCGCGCCGCCCGGGAACGCGTTCCCATCTGGCTGGAGACCTACTACCCGCCGAGGGGCCTCTGGATCGACGTCAAAGTTTCCCCCTGGGATGATGGGCTGGTGCTGCTCCTCAGGGATGTGACCGAGAGTAGGCAGGCCGTGCAAGAGCGGGATCAGGCCCTGGCTCGCGTGCAGGAGGCCCGTATCGAGGCCGAGCGAGCATCGCGGCGCATCGTGACCATCCTGGAGAGCATCACCGATGCCTTCTTTGCCGTCGATGCCGAGGCCCACTTTACCTACGTCAACCGCCGGGCGGCCGAGATCTGGGGCCTGGACCGCGACTCGCTCATCGGCCGCACTATTTGGGAGGTCTTTCCCCAGTTCGTCGGCTCTGAGATGCAGCGCGCCTATGAGCAGATCATGGCCACCCGACAGCCCTTCACCACCGAGTTCTATTATCCGCCCAACGATGTCTGGATCAGCCTCCGAGTCTTTCCGGCGGAAGACGGCCTCTCTGTGTATTTTGAGGATATTACAGCGCGGAAACGCGCCGAGCTTGACCGCGAGCGGTTGCTGCAAGAGGTCCAGCGCCGCGCCGCCGAGCTGGATACGATTATCGCCTCCATCCCTGATGCCGTCGTGGTCTTTGGGCCCAACGCTGAGGTCACTCGCGCCAATCCGGCCGCAGAACGGGGGATCGGCATGCCGCCCGGAGAGCGAGGGCTGGCGTACGAGGAAAAGATCAAGGCGATACCTTTGATGACGCCTGAGGGGCAGCCGTTCTCTATGGAAGAGCACCCCGTGGCCCGTGCGCTGCGCGGCGAGACGGTTACCGGCGTGGTCATGGTTCTGAACTTCCCGGGAAGACCAGCCGTTTGGCTGTCGGTCAGCGCCGCGCCCATCCGGGCGCCTGATGGCAGTCTCCTCGGCTCGGTGGCGGTCATGGCCGATATCACCGCTCTGCACACACTGCAAGAGCAGCGCGAGGACCTGCTGCGCGCCGTCTCCCACGACCTGCGCAACCCTCTCTCGGCGGTGCTCGGCCAGTCGCAGCTCCTTTTGCGCCGCATCGAGCGGGCCGGCATCGACGGCCGGCTGCGCTCCGGCGCCGAGTCGATCGTCACCGGCGCCCAGCGCATGGACGCCCTCATCGCCGACCTGGTTGAATCGGCCCGGCTGGAGGCGGCGCAGATCAAGCTGGAGCGCCGGCCGGTCCCGCTCCAGAGCTGTGTGCCGGAGATCCTGCAGCGGCTCGGCCCCACCATGGATATCGAGCGCATCCGGGTCGAGATCCCGGCGGAGCTTGCGCCGGTCTGGGCCGACCCGGCGCGGCTGGAGCGCATCCTCACCAACCTGTGGTCCAACGCCCTCAAATACTCGGCGCCGGGCACGCCGGTGACGGTCGGCGCCCGCCGCGAAGGCGGCGAAGTGATCGTCTCGGTCACCGACCGGGGACAGGGCATTAAGCCGGAGGACGTCCCGCGCCTCTTCCAGCGCTACGCCCGTGTGAGCGGCCGCGAGCGGAGCGAGGGCCTGGGCCTGGGGCTGTTTATCACCAAGCGGCTGGTTGAGGCCCACGGCGGGCGCATCTGGGTGGAGAGTGAGGTGGGGGTGGGGAGTACGTTTTCGTTCAGCTTGCCGGTGGCGGAGGAGAGTGAAGCAGGATGCCGTACAGGGAAGGGCACGAGCCCGAGGGGGTGAAGGGCTACAGCGCAAGCGGGGCCCTGCAGCCCCCTGCCGTGGAGCTGGGCGCCGGCGAGGGGGCGTCGTGCGAGGCCCTTGCCCTCTACCGGCAGATCGCGGAGAACGCGCCCGACCCGCTCGTCGTCGTGGACCGGCAATACATCTATCATATGGTCAACGCGGCCTACTTGCGCTTTAGAACTGTAGCAGAGAGCCAGGTCATCGGTCACCGGGTTCCCGACATCGTGCCCCCAGATGTCTATGAGAGGATCATCCGGCCCGAACTCGACCGCTGCCTGGCCGGCGAAACCACCTCTGCTGAGGCCTGGATCGACTACCCAGGGATTGGCCGCCGCTATGTTGAGCTGCGCCACTACCCGCTGCGCGTCAATGGCCGCATCGAGTTTGCAGCGGGGCTCATCCGCGACATCACCGGGCAGAAGCAAGCCGAGGGCGAGCGTGAGCGGCTGCTTCGCGATCTGCAGGCGGCCAACGCGCACCTGCTCACGGCCGGCATCCGCGAGCGGGAGTTGGCCGCGGAATCCGAGCGCCGCGCAGGGGAGGCTGAGGCGGCTTTGCAACTGCGCGACCAGTTTCTATCCGTGGCCGCCCACGAACTCAAGACCCCGCTCTCGAGCCTGAAAGGCCAGGCCGAGCTGACCATGCGGCGCATCGAGCGGGGCTGCCTGCCCGACCTGCAGCAGGTCCACCATGCCCTGCGGGTCATCGACCGCCAGGTCGACCGGCTCTCTGCCCTGGTGGCGCAGCTCCTGGACATCTCGCGCATCCAGGCGGGCGAACTCGAGCTGGAGCGGCACAGCGCCGATCTGGTCGCCGTCGCGCGCGGCGTGGTTACGAACATGCAGGCCTCCACCGAGCGCCACACGATCGCCCTGCACGCTCCCGAGTCGCTCGTGGCCTATGTGGATCCGCTACGCCTGGAGCAGGTTTTGTTCAACCTGATCGACAACGCCATCCGCTACAGCCCTCAGGGCGGGCGGGTGGAGGTCACGCTCTCGATGCTGCGCAGCGGCGCCGTGCGCCTCGCCGTGCGCGACCACGGCATCGGCATCCCCCCCGAACAGCGCGAGCACCTGTTCCAGCGCTTCTTCCAGGCCGCCAGGCGCCCTGCCGGCGGGCTTGGGCTGGGGCTCTACGCCAGCCGGCGCATCGTCGAGCTGCACGGCGGGCGCATCTGGGCCGAGTTCCCCGACGACGGCGGGAGCCGGTTCGTCGTTGAGCTGCCGAGGGAGCCAACGGAGCAGCAGCGCACCTGAAGGAGCCGGGCAACACACTGGGAACCGTCATAGCCGCGCCGCATATCAGAGTCAAGCGTCAAACGTACTGCGTAACCTTGCTCTAGGGGACTCCCTGGTCTAGCCGACTGCTCACAGGCCGGCAAGCCCTGGAGCTTTCACAATGGTCCTGTCGGTGAGCTTGCGTACTGGGCGCGACTCCTGCATGCATGTCGTAGTAGCGGGCTTGGGCCGCCAAGTGACATAGAAGCAAGAGTCTCTCTCAGCGGAGAGCTTGCCGGTTGCTGCTTGGGCGGCTAAAGCCCGCTACTACGATATTGCTGGGGAGGCTGTCGAAGTCGCGACTCCAGCCGGTTGCCAGGGACGGTGCGCCACTGAGGGCTCGCCGCAGACGGCGCTTGACGCA
>DAOUGZ010000177.1:0-3512 GCA_034428955.1 Anaerolineae bacterium
TGAGAAACGGAGGCGTATGAACACGAATGAGCGGCCAATCCTGGCCGTAACCATGGGCGACGCCGCCGGCGTCGGCCCCGAGGTCATCGCCAAAGCCCTGGTCGACGATGAGGTGCGCCGCAGCACGCGGCCGGTAGTGATCGGCGATGCGGCGGTGATGCAAAAAGCTACCGAAGTGACCAGCGTCGACGTGCCAGTGCGCTCGCTCGCCGGCCTCGTCGAGGCCGATTTCCAGGAGTGCGCCATCCAGGTCCTTGACCTGCACAATATCGACCTCCCCAACCTGCCCCGCGGCCGGGTGAGCGCCATGGCCGGCTCCGCCGCATACGCATACATCGAGCGCGTCGTGCGCCTGGCCCTGGACGGCGCCGTGCAGGGCATCGTCACCGCACCGCTGAACAAGGAGGCGCTGAACCTGGCCGGCTATGCCTACGCCGGACACACGGAGGCGCTGGCCGACCTCTGTGGGGTGCGCGGCGTGGTGATGATGCTCGTCGGCGACCACCTGCGCGTGAGCCACGTCTCCACCCACGTCTCGCTCCGCGAGGCCTGCGACCGCGTGCGCCGCGAGCGCATCGTGGCCGTCGGCCGGCTAACGGCCGAGGCGGTGCAAAGGCTGGGCTTTCGCCGGCCGCGCCTGGCTGTAGCCGGGTTGAACCCTCACGCCGGCGAGGGCGGCCTCTTTGGGCGGGAGGAGATTGAAGAGATCGCGCCCGCCGTGGAGGACCTCTGCCGCGAGGGCTATGACGCCTGTGGGCCGCTGCCGCCGGATACCGTCTTTTTCCGCGCGGCCCGGCGCGATTTCGACGCCGTCATCGCCATGTACCACGACCAGGGGCACATCCCCCTCAAGCTCGCCGCTTTCGACCAGGGGGTGAACGTCACCCTGGGCCTGCCAATCATCCGCACCTCCGTGGATCACGGCACCGCCTTTGACATCGCCTGGACCGGCGTCGCCCGCCCAGACAGTATGATCGCCGCCCTGCGCCTCGGCGCGCGCATGGCCGGGGGGAAAGCGGAATCCTAGGGTATGGGTGGGGGTGACCGAGTCGCCCGCGGGCGACTCGGTCACCCCCCACCCATACCTTCCCTCTGACTTGTGACAACACCCCGCAACTGCGCTATAATGCGTACAATCGTTTGTAGCGCCCGCCGGTCCACGGCTCCGGTCACTAGAAAAGGAACCGCCCTTTGTCAGGTAATCCAGCGTACCCGCCCCAGGCGCGAGTGGGGCTCCCGGCCTTTGTGCAGCAGTTGCAGACGGTCCTGCGCTGGGCCGGCCTGATCCCACTGCTCCTGGCCTTGGCCGCGTGCAGGGGCCTGCTCCTGCCCCCACCCAGCCCAACGCCCACAGCCACGCTGACTCCCACCGCCACGGCCACCCCGTCGCCCACGCCCACCATCACCCCCACCGCCACGGCCACAGCGACGGCGACGCCAACCAGTACGCCTACGGCCGCTCCCACCCAGACGCCCCGCCCCAGCTCGGGGCTGCTTTCGCCCATGACCCATGAGTATCAGGACTGGAACAACTGCGGCCCCATCTCGACGGCCATGGCTCTCAGTTACTATGGCATCCGCTATGGGCAATACCAAGTATCCACCGTGCTGCGCCCGCACAAGGACGACAAGCACGTCGAGGCCGACGAGGTGATCGCCTTCATCCGCCGCCAGGGGTTGGAGGCCGGCTTTTATGTCAATGGTAATAGCGAGCGCCTGGAGGAGCTGATCAACGCGGGCATGCCGGTGCTCATCCAGACCTGGCTGAACGACCGGCCGACGGGCCATTACCGCGTCATCCGCGGCTTTGACCGTGACGCGGGGGTCTTTATCCTCAACGACTCCTACTATGGCCCTGAGGTCAAGCTAAGCTACGCCCAACTGGAGACCCTCTGGGCGCCCTTTAACCACTGCTACATCCCCGTTTACCGGCCCGAGCGCGCCGAGGAACTCTGTCGCATCCTAGGGCCGGACTGCCAAGCGGAGCAGATGTACCGCCGGGCGGAAGAGGCGGCGCGGGGCTGGATCGAGCGCACCCCCGAGGACCCCTACGCCTGGTTCAGCCTGGGCGACGATTTGCTGGCCTTGGGCGACGCCGCCGGCGCTATCGCAGCCTATGCGCGAGCGCAGGAGATCGGCCTTCCCGAGCACATGCTCTGGTATCGCCACGGCCCCTTCGAGGCACATCTGGCACTGGGGCAATACGCCGAGGTGCTGGCCCTGAGCGAGCCCATCCTGGCCGAGATGCCGGCCATCGAGGAACTGCACGCCTTCCGCGGCCGGGCCTACGAGGCCCTGGGGCAGCCGGAGCAGGCGCTGGAAGCGTATCGCCTGGCCTTCGAATACCACCCCGGCTTTGCTGCGGCCGTGGAGGGGCTGGAGCGTCTCGGTGGTGCATTGCCGCCCATGCCCACCATTACGCCCACGCCGGAGAGGTGAGGTGGGACGGATTCACCGCCCCCCGTCAGCGCACCCGCTGCCGGCTCTCTTCCACGGTCGAGATGGAGGCCTGCAGGTCAGAGAGCAGCTCCCTCTCGTCGGCGGGCGGGCGCGGTTCCATCGCGCCGGCGGGCATGCGCTCTTCAGCCCGCGCTTCGATGAGCGACAGCAGCCGGCGATGGAACTCGTCCGTAAAGTGTTGGGCAGCAAAGGGCTCGGCCAGGCTCTCGATCAGGCGGATGGCCGTGCGCAGCTCGCGGGGCTCGGCGGCGGCGTGCGGTATCTCCAGGGGCGCAAGCGAGTTGACCTCGTCCGCATAGTGCATCTGCTGCACGAGGATCGCCCCATCGTAGGGCCTGATAGCCGCCAGGCTCGTGCGCCGGCGCAGGGCCATCGTGGCCACCCCGGCGCGACCCGTGTACTGCATCGCCTGCTGCAAGAGGGCGTAGGCTGGCCGGCCCGCGGGCTCGGGCTCGGCATAGTAGCTGGTGTCGTAATAGATAGGGTCGATCTCGCCCAAGTCGACAAAGGCGCGGATGTCGATGCGATGAGGATGAGTCGTATCTGCGGCAGCGCGCTCGACGTCCTCTTCCTCGACAATCACGAACTGGTCCGGCGCAATCTCGTAGCCGCGCGCCACTTCCTCCCAGGGGATGACCTCCTGGTGCAGGGGGCAGTAGCGCTGGGTGACGATCGGCGTCCGGCACTGGCGATGCAGGTAACGCAAGTGCACATGGTGCTCGGAGACGGCGCGGAAGAGCCGCACCGGTATGGCCACCAGCCCAAAGTTGAGCGTGCCCGTCCAGGTCGCGCGAATCATACTGCCCTCCTGCTGCCGAAGCGTGCCGGAGGGGCAGCAACAACCATGCCAGATAGGTATGCGCAAAGGAAGGAGAGGATATGGCAACGCGCCGACGGCAGCGGCGGCGACCGAAGGCAGCTCAGTGGCAGGCGACCTGTGCGGTGCGGGCACTCGCTTTGGCGCTGGCCTTGGCCCTGGGGCTGTTCTTGGGCGGGCTGCGGCCCCTGTGGGCCTGGCTGGCCGGCATCTCGCTAGCGGCCTTTGCCCTGTC
>DAOUGZ010000178.1:0-7734 GCA_034428955.1 Anaerolineae bacterium
GGCCTATCCGCCCGAGCGCTGGCCGGAGGATAGGGTCGTGCGCTACGAGACGGGATTCCTGATCCCTCCGGCCGTGCCTCCGGGCTGGTACCGGATCGAACTGCGCCTCTACGAAACGGAAAGCGGCCGCCCGATCGAGCCCTCATCCGGCGCGCCGCCCGGCCCGGTTTCGCTGGGGCCGCTGTTGGTGGAGGCCACCTGGAGCCGTCAGCTCGAGCCGGCACGCCTGCGCGCCGTGGCCCAGGTGCCGGCTGGGGGTATCCATTTCGACGAGGATGTGGTCCTGCGCGCCTATAGCCTGGAGAACGAGGTGCTGGTGCCTGGCCAGTGGTTGCGCGCCAACCTGTATTGGCAGATCGTCAGCCTGCCGGAGCGCGACCTGACCCTGACCATGGAACTGGTGGATAGGCAGGGCACTGTGATTGCCTGGCGGAATGTGTCTCCGGTCACCCCCCAGTATCCGCCGGCAGCCTGGCACAGCGGCGAGTTGCTCTGGGGGCAACACGATTTGCTCATCCCCTTCACGGCAGGGACGGGGGAGTATGGCCTGCGGCTCAGTATGCGCGATGTGGCCGGCAACCCGGTGCCCATCCGCGACCGCTGGCATTTCTGGAATTGGGGTGGGGACTCGGCCAGGCTGGCGACGGTCCAGGTGGTTCCGCGGGCCGGGGACGAGTCCCTCGTGCAGGTAGAGCACCGGCTGGATGCGCAGAGCACCGCGGGGATCGATCTGCTCGGTTTCGACGGCCCGGCGCCGGGCATCCGCGCCGGCCGGCCCCTGGAGGTCACCCTGCACTGGCGCGCAGCCGCCGTGCCGGCCCGCAGCTACAAGGTCAGCGTGCAACTCTTGGCCGCCGATGGCAGCACCGTCCTGGCCCAGGAAGACAGCGTCCCCGTGGGCTGGAGCCGGTCCACGACCGGCTGGGCACTGGGAGAGGTGTTGAGCGACACCCATCGGATGACGTTGCCCGAATCCGCGGCGCCGCAGACGGCCACCCTGATCGTGGCGCTCTATGACGAAGACACCGGGCAGCGCGTCGAATGGTGGCAGGACGGCCAACTGGGCAGAGAGGTTGTGCTGTGCCCTGTGAGCATCGACGGCTGAAGCCTTGGTGCCCGGTTTTGTCGAATGCCGGCAGTTAGGATATAGTAAGGGCCAGGAGTTACCCTCTTACATCAGAAAGGGCGACATTGCGCAAGCGCCTTTCGAGTATCATCAAACTGTGCCTGAGCCTGGGGCTGCTGGTGTTCGTGCTGGCCCGCGTCGGGCTAGAGCAGGCTATCGAGACCCTGGCCTCAGCGCGCTGGCCGCTGCTGGGCCTGGCGCTCATCCTCTATATCGCCGGCATTGCGCTGCGCTCGCTGCGCTGGCGGGCCTTGCTGCGCGCCAAGCGCATCCAAGTGCCGCTTTCGCGCCTGGTGGTGCTCTATTTCGTGGGCAGCTTTTTCAACATCATGCTGCCGGCGGGCGTGGGCGGTGATGCCGTACGCGCCTACGAACTCTCGCGCTATACCGACACCCTCGAAGCGGCTATCGGCACGGTGCTCATCGACCGCGCTATTGGCCTGCTTATGCTTTTTGTAATGGCGGCGCTGGTGCTGCCCTTCGGCGCCGCCCTGCTGCCGCCGTGGGTCGCCGGGCTGGTCATCGCCCTGACGGTGGGCAGCCTCGCTGGGCTGGCCCTGCTCTTTTGGGGGCGCCCGCTGGAGCAGGCCTTTCGCCGCCTCCCGCCCCGCCTGCAGACGCTCATCGGACGGCCGGTTGTGCGCAAGCTGTATCGCTCGTTCACCGGCTACGACCGCCACTCGCTGGCCGTGGCGGTGAGCGTCTCTATCGTCTTTAACCTGCTGTTGATCGCCGTCAACGTCCTGATTGGGGAGGCCCTGGGGGCGCACGTTTCCCTCGGGCACTATGTGGTCTTTATCTCTCTCACCTCGTTCCTCTCGGCGTTGCCTATCTCCATCGGCGGGTTGGGCGTGCGCGAGGGGAGCTTTGGCTTGTTCTTTGGCCAGGTGGGGGTGCCCCAGACGGTAGCCGTCTCGATGTCTCTGGCGTTCTACTTGATTAACGTCCTGTCGGGGCTGATCGGCGGCGTGCTCTACGCCTCGGAGGGGGCGCGCGGCGCCTGGCAGCCCTCGCAGAAGGAGTCTCCCAGTGCCTGAAACTTGTTTGATCACCGGCGCGGCCGGCTTTGTGGGCTCGCACCTGGCAGAGCGCCTGGTGCGCGAGGGCCATCGGGTGGTCGGCCTGGACTGCTTTACCGACTATTACCCGCGAGCGGCGAAGGAGCGCAATCTCTCCTGGCTGCGCGGCCAGGCCGCCTTTCGCTTCCTGGAGATGGACCTCTGCACAGCCGACCTGCAGACGGTGCTGGCCCAGGAAGGGATCGAGGTCATCTTTCACGAGGCGGCCCAGGCCGGCGTGCGGGCCAGTTGGGGGCGTGAGTTTGCCACCTACACCCAGAACAACGTCCTGGCCACCCAGCGCCTCCTGGAGGCTGCCCGCGATCACGGCGTGAAGCGTTTTATCTATGCCTCTTCCTCCTCGGTCTATGGCGATACCGACGAGCTGCCCATGCGCGAGACGGGGCGCACCCAGCCGCTCTCACCCTACGGCGTGACCAAGCTGGCCGCGGAGCATCTCTGCCAGTTGTACCATGCCAATTTCGGCCTGCCCACCGTCTCGCTGCGCTATTTCACCGTCTACGGCCCGCGCCAGCGCCCCGATATGGGCTTTCACCGTTTCATCCGCGCCCTGTTGCAGGGCGACCCGCTGCCCATCTATGGAAACGGTGAGCAGACCCGCGATTTCACCTTTATCGACGACATCGTCACCGCCAACCTGCAGGCCATGCGCGCCGACGCGAGCGGCGTCGTGCTGAACATCGGCGGCGGGTCGCGAGTGACGCTGAACCACGTCCTTGACCTCCTGGCCGAGATCACCGGCATGCCGTTGCAGATCGACCGGCAGGGGAAGCAGCATGGTGACGTCCGCCACACCTGGGCCGATACCCGCGCCGCCGAGCAGCTCCTGGGCTATGCGCCCCGGTACGACCTGGCGAGCGGCTTGCGGGCCGAGGTAGAGTGGCTGAAAGGAGCCTTGACGTAGGAATGGACCTATCGGTTGTCATCCCCCTCTATAACGAGGAAGAGAGCGTGCACCTGCTCTTGGAGCGGGTGTTTGAGGCCCTGTCCAAGCTGTCTATCGATTGGGAGGTGATCGTCGTCGACGACGGCTCCAGAGACGGCAGCTTTGCCGCCCTGCAAGAGGCCGCGGCCCACGAGCCGCGCCTGCGCGTCGTGCGCTTTCGGCGCAATTTCGGCCAGACGGCCGCCTTTGCCGCCGGCTTTGACCTCGCTCAGGGCGATGTCGTCGTGACCATGGATGCCGACTTGCAGAATGACCCCGCCGATATCCCGGCGCTCTTGGACAAGATGGCCGAGGGGTACGATATTGTGAGCGGCTGGCGCTACAAGCGGCAGGATACCTTCCTCACCCGGCGCTTGCCGTCGATGCTGGCCAACCGCCTGGCGGGCAAGCTCACGGGCGTCTCCCTGCACGATTACGGCTGCTCGCTCAAGGCCTACCGGCTGGAGGTGGTCAAGAACATCCGCCTCTACGGCGAGCTGCACCGCTTCATCCCCGCCCTGGCCAGTTGGATGGGCGTGCGCATTGCCGAGATACCCGTGAACCACGAGGCGCGCCGCTTTGGGCGCTCCAAATACGGCATCAGCCGCACCATCCGCGTCTTTTTGGATCTGCTCACCTTGCGCTTTCTGCTCTTCTATGGGACGCGCCCCGCGCATGTTTTCGGCTCTCTGGGGCTGCTTTCCTCAGGTGTAGGGATGCTGCTGGGCCTCTACCTGACCTACGTCAAGGTTGCCCTTGGGCAGCCCATCGGCAACCGGCCGTTGCTCATCCTGAGCGTTCTCCTGCTGATCATTGGTGCGCAGATGGTGGCTATGGGCTTCCTGGGCGAGTTGATGGTGCGCACCTATCACGAAGCCCAGGGCAAGCGGATCTATGCCGTGCGCGAAGTGCTGAACGGCGCTGTGGATGCGGAGGCTGCAGCCGGCAAGCATTGACCGGAGCTGTGATTGCTAGAGCGGCAGGCGCTGCAGTGGCGCGCAGCCGGCTCTAGCAATCCATGTTCCATCCGGCAACTCGCCAGACGGCAGGACAGGGCGAGACAATACAATGATGCTCCCAAACTATGAGATCGTCCAGGAGATTGCGGAGAGCCGGCAGGCCGATGTTTTTGTGGGCTACCACAAAAGAGACCCGCAGCGCTTGCTGGTGCTCAAAGTGCTGAAAGCGATCGCCCCTTCCGCCTACAAACAGGCTCAGGTTGGCCTCAGAATCGAGCAGCTCAAAGTGCTGCACGATCCCCTGTTGATCACGCCCCTCTCCTTCGAGGTGATGGACGGCGCCTGCCTCATCGCCCACAACTATTACGATGGCGTGCCGCTCGACGAGCTGGAGGGGGCGCGCTCGGGGATGGCCCTGCCCGCTTTTCTCACCCTCGCTTGCAGGCTCGCTCATGCCTTGCACAAGGTTCACGAGGCGGGGATCATCCACGGCAGCATCAAACCGCACAACATCCTGATCCACCCCGGCACGCTGGGAGTCCGGCTGATCGACTTTATCAGCGGGGTTGATGTGCGGAACGTCAGCCATTTCATCTACGACCGGCCTTTTGTCCGCGATACCCTGGCCTATACCTCCCCGGAGCAGACCGGGCGCATCAACCATCGGGTGACTTTTGCCGCCGACCTGTACTCCCTGGGCATTGTCTTCTACGAACTGCTGACCGGCCGCCTGCCGTTCCTCTCGGAGGACCCCCTCGAACTGATCCATTCCCACCTCGCCGAAGAAGCGCCTGCCGTTCAAACGCTGAATCCGGGTGTCCCCCCTGTTCTAAGCCGGATTGTGGCCAAGCTGATGCTCAAGGAGCCCGAGAAACGCTACAAGAGCAGCAAGGCGCTCCTTGCCGATCTCCAACGCTGCCGGGACGAATACGCAGCAACGGGTGTGATGCCGGACTTTGCCTTGGAGAAGAGCATCGGCACCCACCGGGTCACCTTTATCTCCAAGATGGTCGGCCGCGACAGGGAAGCGAGCATTATCCTGGAGGAATACGAGCAGGTCGCCAGGGGGAGCTTTCGCTCGCTGTTCATTTCCGGGCTTTCCGGCATCGGCAAGACGCGTCTGATCCAGGAACTGCAAAAGCCGATGGTAAAGCGCCGCGGCTATTTTACATCGGGCAAGTTTGACGTCTATCAGAAGAACAACCCCTACAGCTCTCTCATCCAGGCATTCCGGCACCTGATGCGGACTCTATTGACCGAAAGCGACGAAAGGGTCGCGCTCTGGAAGGGGAGGATCCTGGAAGCCGTGGGGCAGAACGGCCGGGTCCTGACCGACGTCATCCCCGAGTTGGAGATCCTGATCGGCCCGCAGCCCGAGGTCAAGCCCCTGCCGCCGGTCGAAGCGCTGAACAGGTTCCGTGACCTCTTTGACCGGTTCCTGGCCTGCCTGGCGAGCGAAGAGAATCCCCTGACCCTCTTTATCGATGACCTGCAGTGGTGCGATACGGCCTCCTTTGACTTTATCGCCAATCTCTTTGCCAACTATCAGGAGCACCCCTACCTCTTCTTCCTGGGGGCGTACCGTCACAACGAAGTGGATCCGAGCCATCCCCTGACCAAGCTCATTCAAAATGCCAGGGCCGGTGGCCGGCCGCTAAGGGAGATCAGGCTGGCGCCTCTGCAGCCCGAGCACTGTCACGAAATGGTGGCCTACATCCTCGACGCCTCCCTGGCGCAGACCAAGGCGCTCTCGGATTTCATCAGCGTGCTGAGCGAAGGGAATCCGCTTTTTGTCAGCGAGAGCCTCTCCTACCTGCACAATGAGGACTTGCTCTTTCTGGATGAACACGGGCAATGGCGATGGGACCTGGATCGGATCCGCCGGTCCCACATGCCGACTTCTGTGGTCGCCCTCTTTGGGGCCAAGATCAAAAAGCTCCCGCCGAAATTGATCGACCTGCTCGAGTTCTGCGCCTGCATGGGCAACACCTTTTCGCCCACCGATCTGGCCGCGATCAAAGAGATCACCCTGCTCGAGGTCTTTGAGATGCTCAGGCCGGCGCTGGAGCAGGGGCTGCTGGTGGAGAACAAGGGCCAGTTGCAGTTCATCCATGACCGGGTTCAGGAAGCGGCTCTTGCCGCCATACCGGCGGCAAGGCGCCGCCGCATCCACTGGCAGGTGGGCAACCACCTCCTCGCCGCTGCTCTGGGCGTAAGGCCTGACGGGTTTCCGAAAACCTGTCAGGCCTTGGCAGACCTTGAGGAAGTAGAAAACCTGTTTCTCATCGCTTCCCACCTCAACCTGGGCAGGGACGAGCACCCGGACGCCGAGACGGCCTATTTGCTCTCCGACGTCAATTACCACGCCGGCAACAAGGCCCTGGATGCCCTGGCCACGGAAGCAGCAAACGAGTATTACAACCTCAGCCGCAAGCTGTTGCCGGAGGACTGCTGGGAAGATGAGCATTATGAGCGTACCTTCCGCATCTTGCAGAGGGCGGCCAAGACGGAACTCATGTGCGGCAACTATGAGGCCTCCGAGAGGTTGCTCAACCAGCTCCTGAGCCACGCCAAGACCGATCTGGACAGGGCAGAGTGCCTGGCCGAACAGACGACTTCGCTATCCTCCATCGGCGATTTCATCAAGGCCATTGAGACGGCCAATCGCGGCCTGGCCTATTTCGGCAAGGCCATCCCAGAGAACCCGGAGGAAGCGGACTGGAGACGGCAGGAGGTGATGGCCGAGATCGCCTCCCAGGATATTGACATCTGGGAGACCATCCGCCACATGCCCTTTACCACAGACAGGAAGAGCAAGATCGAGCTGGCCTTTTACAGCGAACTCATTCCTGATCTGTACATGTCTGGGCTGGTGCCCCAGCTCTATCTCTCGGCGGCCCAGTCGACCCAGCACTGCCTCGCGGGGGGCATGGACGAGTCGGTGATCTATGCGCTTACCATCATGGGGCTGGCGCTTGGGGAACAGGGCGAGTTTGAGCAAAAGTTCAAGTATGAGGACCTGGCCCGTGACCTCTCGGCCAAGTACCCGAATACCTTCGGCGCCACCCGTGGGATGAACGGCATCGTCTGGTGCAACATGCACTCGCGCAGCCACCCGCGCGAGATCGTGGACTATTGCCGCAAGTCGATCCAGTGCGGCAAGAATTGTGGGGATTTGTACAACGCCGGCCTTTCCTACGGCCCCCTGATGTGGAACCTCCAGGTCCAGGGCGCCAGCATGCCGGCCATTGAGGACTGTGCCAGGGAGTGCCTCCAGTTCTCCAACCGGTACCACCTCTCCTTCTCTGTGGGCCTGGCCGAGGCCATGCAAGCGGGCTGGATCGAGCCCATGAAGAGGGGCCATTCCCCCCTGCCCATGGAAGACAAACTGGCCCAATGGGAGCGGGACAACCACATCGCGTCTGCGGGTAGCTACTATATCCATCGAGCCCTGACCCACTATTACTTGGGCGAACACGAAAAGGCCAGGAATACCTGGTTGGAGCGGAGCGATACCTGCCCGGCCTTACGGATAACGTGTTGAAGAGGGAATGGCACGTTTTCCGGGTATTGAATGCCCTCAAGCTGTATGAACGGGGGATAGGCTTTCGCAACGAGCAAGCGCTGTGGGCAGAGATCCGGCCG
>DAOUGZ010000179.1:0-11925 GCA_034428955.1 Anaerolineae bacterium
CCACTGTCCACTCACTGAAAACCATACCCAGGGGTATATACATATGGGAGTCACAGTCGTAGGGGTGCGCTTCAAGCGTGCCTCGAAAATGTACTATTTCGACCCGGGCGAGTTGACGGACTTGCGCCCGGGTGACGAGGTCATTGTCCAGACCAGCCGTGGCCGCGAGTTGGGCCGCGTCATCATCGAGCCGCGCGAGGTCTCTGAGGAGACCATCGTGGGCGAACTCAAACCGGTAGAGAGGCGAGCTACGCCGGCGGACAGGCTGCAGTCGGTCCGCTACCGGCGCCGGGAGGACGCCGCTCTGGAACGCTGCCGGGAGATGGTCGCCGAGCATGGCTTGCCGATGAAGGTGATCAGCGCCGAATACAGCTATGACGGCTCGCGGCTGGTGTTTTCGTTCACTGCGGACAAGCGTGTGGACTTTCGGGAGTTGGTGCGCGATCTGGCCAAAGCCTTCCGGGCGCGCATCGAGCTGCGCCAGGTCGGCGTTCGCGACGAGTCCAAGCTCATGGGTGGCATCGGCACCTGCGGGCGCGAGCTGTGCTGCGCCTCTTGGCTGGCCGAGTTTAGCCCGGTATCGATCAAGATGGCCAAGCACCAGAACCTGCCGCTCAGCCCGAACGAGATCTCGGGTGTGTGCGGTCGCCTGCTCTGTTGCCTGGCCTTTGAGGATGAGTACTATGTCCGGGCCAAGGCGGCGCTTCCGCGGGTGGGGCGCATGGTGGTCACCAGCGAGGGCCTCGGCCGTGTGGTCGGCGTGAACGCGCTCAAAGAGACGGTGAGCGTCCAACTGGAGAGCGAAGTGGTGATCGACGTCTCCGCCGAGGGCTTGCAAGAGGTGCCCGATGAGACGAAGGGGCGCCGTAAGCGGTCGGAGCGGCGCTCACAGGGCAAAGGCCGCCGTGGCCGCTCGCCGGGCGAGAACAACGGCGATGGGAACGGCGAGGACGACGCAGACTAGGCTTGCCGGGCAAGGCAAAAAGGGGGAGGGGGAGCCGGACATCCGGCTCCCCCTCCCCCTTTTTGCGAAGCGGCGCACCAGGATTGCCCCGCGCTACGTGCTGCCTCATTGGCCCGGCTGTGAAGCACGGCCGGCCGGCCGCCGCGCCAGTAGCTCACCGACCACCTCGGCTGGCGCGGTAGCCGCGCCCATCTCTATCGGCGAGACATCCGGCCCGTGAAAGTCACTGCCGCCGGTCTGCGCCAGCCCGTACTTTTCGGCCATCTGCCGCAGGTAGAGCATGTCTTCTTCGCTATAGCCCGGGTATGACGCCTCCAACCCCTGCAGGCCGGCCTTGACCAGTTCCGGTACGATGGCTGCGACGTACAACGGGTGCGCCACAACGGGAACGCCGCCGGCCTGCCGGATCATCTTGATAGACTCGAGGGGAGTGACACGAAGGCGCGGCACGTAGGCGGGTCCTCCCGAGCCGATGTAGAGGGCGAATGCCTGGTCGGTGTTCTCCACATAGCCCCGCTCAACCAGAGCGCGGGCGATATGTGGGCGCCCGACCGACTCCCCGGCTGCCAGCTCTCGGACGTGTTCCCACTCTAGGCGCATGCCCAGCGCAGCGAGCCGCTGCACCATCCTCTGCGCGCGCAGCACGCGGCCCTCACGCAGCTCGTGCAGCTTGGCCTCCAGGCCATCCCGCGGCTCGATATAGTAGCCCAGCATGTGCAGCTCGCCAAGCGACGTCTCGGTACTGATCTCGACGCCGGGAATCACAGTCAGCCCCGTGCCTTCCGCCGCCCGTTGGGCCGGCTGTGCGCCGACGGTCGTTTCGTGGTCGGTAATGGCGATGGCGCGTAGCCCGAGAGCCCGCGCCATCTCGACAACCTGCTCGGGCGTGCACTGGCCGTCGGAAGCCGTTGTATGGATGTGTAGGTCGGCCCGCGAGTTCATCTCGGTTCGATGATCAGTTTGACCGCAGTACGCTCCTGCTCGCTGATGTTCACCTCAGTGAACGCCGGAATGCAGATCACATCGATGCCGTCTAGGGCAAGATACCCACGGGCGATCGCGACGGCCTTGATGGCCTGGTTGACGGCCCCTGCGCCAATCGCCTGCACCTCAGCGCGGCCGCTCTCGCGGATCACTCCGGCGATGGCGCCTGCGACTGCGGTCGACCTGGACCTGGCCGATACCTTGAGGATCTCCATGAAGCTGCCTCCTGTGCCACCCGGTTCGCGGATGGCCCCTGCTGTGATGTTACTGGCCAACAAGGTTGGGCCTGAGAGCGGAACATGGACGCTGGATCCTCGACGCTTGGCGACCTGGACTCTGGACCAATATCATCTCCTCCACGCCTGGCCAGCCGAGATACGCATCTCGCGGCATCCTTACGCGCTCTGTCGTTTTGGCGGTGAGCGCCCACAAGCGGCACCGCTATCGCCTGCGAACTGCAGCGCCCCGCGCCACAGGAACAACACCTGCCGGTGAAGGCCGGCGGGGAGTGGGAGGGCTGCATGCCTCTTCACTCCCCCGGCCCGGCCTTGCTCCGAGCTTGCGGCCACTACTTGGCGTATTCGATGGCCCGCAGTTCGCGGATGACTGTTACTCTGATCTGGCCGGGATACTCCAGGCTCTCTTCGATGCGCTTGGCCATGTCTCGTGCCATCTGCATCGCGGCCAAGTCGTCGATAGAGTTTGGCTTGACGATGATCCGTACCTCTCGCCCGGCCTGAATGGCATAAGATTTCTCGACCCCCTCAAAGGAGTCGGCAATGTTCTCGAGAGCCTTGATGCGCTTGATATAGTTCTCAAGCGACTCACGACGTGCGCCGGGGCGCGCGCCCGAGATGGCATCGGCGGCCTGGACGAGCACTGCCTCGATGCTCTGCGGCTCCTCTTCGCTGTGATGAGCGGCGATTGCGTTCACCAGCCGGGCCGGCTTGCCCAAACGCTTGGCAACATCCGCGCCAATAAGTGCGTGTGGCCCATCGACTTCGTGGTCGATAGCCTTGCCGATGTCGTGCAGCAGCCCGGCTTCCTTGGCGAACTCGGTGTCCGCCCCGATTTCGGCGGCCATCATCGCCGCCAAGTGCGCCGTCTCTATCGAGTGCATGAGCACGTTCTGGCCATAGCTCGTCCGGTATTGTAGACGGCCCAGGAGCCTGATTAGTTCCGGGTGCAGCCGATGCACTCCGGTCTCATAAGCGGCACGCTCACCTTCCTCGCGGATGGACTCTTCGACCTCCTGCTGGGCCTTTTGGACCACCTTTTCGATTCGCGCCGGATGGATGCGCCCATCGACGATCAACTTGGTCACGGCCACTCGTGCGACCTCGCGCCGCACAGGGTCGAAACTCGACAGAATGATCGCCTCCGGCGTGTCATCGACGACCAGATCCACACCGGTCGCACCCTCGATGGCCCGGATGTTGCGCCCACCTCGCCCGATGATGCGCCCCTTCATCTCATCGTTGGGCAGCGGCACCGACGATACAGTGACGTCTGAGACCTGATCGGAGGCGAACCGCTGAATGGCCAGGGTGATGATCTCCCTCGCCCTGCGCTCGGCTTCCTCTTTGGCCTCCGCCTCGACTTCGCGGATGACGCGGGCCATATCCTGACGCGTGTCCTGTTCCACCCTCTTCAAGAGCAAGACCCGTGCCTCTTGCTGATCCATGCCGGCCACTCGCTCCACTTCGCAAGCAGCCATCCGGTACAGCTCCTGGACCTCTTGCTCCTTTCTCTCGATCCCCCTCTCGCGGTTCTGAAGCGCTCGTTCGCGGTTCTCCAGGCTGTCGATACGCCGGTCCAGGTTCTCGCGCCGCTGTTGCAGGCGCTGCTCCTGGCTATGCAGTTCCGCTCGCCGCCTCTTGTCTTCTGCCTCCACTTCTTCGCGCAGGCGGAGGGCCAGCCCCTTTGCTTCCAGCTCGAGTTCGCGGTATTTGGTCCGCGCCTCAGCGAGGATTCGCTCGCTCTCCTCCTGCACCTTCCTGAAACGTGTTCTGGACAAGTACTCGCGCAGCAGGTAGCCGAGCCCGAAGGCAACGGCGCCCACGGCTGCGCTCACCCCTGCAGTGATGAAGTTGATACCATCCATGTAAGGTCCTCTCCCGAATATATGTCATCTTCGGCTCCACTCCGAAGTTCCCGGCCGGAGGCAGATTGCGAGTCGCCGTGTACGGCAGACTATCTGCGCCCCGGCCAGCGGTTGCTCATGCGTCGTCTCCGACGGCCCGTTCCTTCCACAGCCGGTCAATCGTCTCTCGGACGATGGCATAGGAAAATCCACGCCGGCTGAGGTACCCCCCCAGCCTGCGGCGGAAGGTCTCTCGGTCCGCGCCAGACAGACGCTTGGCCTGAGCCTGGGCCACCCTGTAGGCGCCTTCACGCTCATCGGTATCCCGGATCGCCGACTCGATAGCTTGGTCGCTCACCCCTTTGCGCCGCAACTCGTAGCGCAGGGCCATTGACCCGCGTGGGCGAAAGCTCTGCCGGTTCTCGACCCAAAAGCGGGCAAAAGCGGCATCGTCGAGCAGGCCCACCCCCTCCAGGCGGCGGACTGTCTCGGCGATCACGTCTTCCGGAACCTGCTTGCCCGCCAGATAGCGAGTCACTTCCTCTTTGCTGCGCGGACGATAGCTCAGAAAGCGCAGAGCCCGCTCGTGGGCTTGCTCCGCCACGTCGCGCTGTTGCAGGTTGGCACAGTCCTCATCGGAGAGCACCTGGCCAACGCGCAGAGTAGCGGCGACGATATCCGGCAGTCCGAAGGCATAGACGCCATCCAGGTAGACGTTCACACGTCGTCTGTTCTTTTTTTGCACTTTCAGGGCTGTGACTTTGCCAGCCACCGGCTAGTCGCTCCCAGTTCTCTCTTTGAACCGTTTTTTCTGCTGGGGCCAAGCCTCTCTTGCCCTGCCGCGCTGAGCCTGGCCCACATTGCCCGGCGCGGGTGATCTGTTAAGCAAAACGCTGTGGCCTGAAGCCACAGCGTCTCATCCGGCCGGGGGCGTGGCCGCAGGCCACCCGCCCCCGGTTTCAGATTGTCATCGCGACACGCGCCCGTACATCGCGCAGCCGCCCAGCCGCGCCGCATCTGCCGGGCGCGGAAGAGTGTCTGTGTATCGGTACGGGAGCTTTGCTCCCTCTTCGGCAGCAAGCGCCGAGCTGCGGCCCGTCAGGGCCCGGCCTGAGGCGCAGTGCGCGGCCTGGCGGCCAAGCCGATTGCCCCGAGTCGGCTCCGACTCGGAGAGATCGGCGTGTCTGGCCCTCTAGTCGGTGTCCAGCTCGTCCTCATCACCATCGTCGTCCAGAGCTGACTCCGCGGACATACCCGGCAGTTGCTGGAACCCAAGTTCGCGCACTCTTGCACTGACCTCGGCCATCACGTCGGGGTTCTCGCGTAGGAAAGTCTTTGCGTTCTCGCGACCCTGTCCGAGCCGAGTCTCTCCAAAGGAGAAGTAGGATCCCCGTTTCTCGACGACGTCCAACTCAACGGCCATGTCGAGGACGTCGCCCTCCCTGGAAATCCCCTGATCGTACATAATGTCGAATTCCGCCATCTTGAACGGAGGAGCCACCTTGTTCTTTTTGACTCGCACCCGCGTGCGGTTTCCGACAACTTGGCTTCCCTGTTTGATCGCCTCCATGCGCCGTATGTCCAAGCGTACGGCCGCATAGAACTTTAAGGCATTCCCACCCGACGTCGTTTCCGGGTTGCCAAATAGAACCCCGATCTTCATGCGTAACTGGTTGGTAAAGATCACGGCCGTATTGGAGCGCTTGATGGCACCCACTAGCTTGCGCAGGGCTTGAGACATCAAGCGGGCCTGCAGGCCAACGTGGGCATCGCCCATCTCGCCCTCGATCTCAGCCCGCGGCACCAGAGCCGCCACCGAGTCCACGACGACCACGTCCACCGCACCGCTCCGGACCAGCGCCTCTGCGATTTCCAGCGCTTGTTCACCTGTATCGGGCTGCGAGACGTAGAGCTCGTCGATATTCACGCCGCATTTCCGGGCGTAGGCTGGGTCGAGGGCATGTTCTACGTCGATAAACGCTGCCACACCGCCGGCCGATTGCGCCTGGGCGATGACATGCTGGCAGAGAGTCGTCTTGCCCGATGATTCCGGGCCATAGATCTCGGTTATGCGGCCTCGTGGGATGCCCCCGATACCGAGGGCCAGGTCCAAGGCCAGTGATCCCGTTGGTATTGCACCGATGTTAATTATATTGGAGGCGTCGCCCAGCTTCATGATGGAACCATCACCGAAGCGCTTGCGTAGTTGAGACATTGTCGTCTCAAGTGCCTTTTCCTTGGCTACCTCGGCCATACTGACTCCTGATCTCCTTTCACCTGGGCATGCTCCCCATACGGCAGTTTACATCAAGAGGCGAGAAAACGCAAGTGCTTTAGCCGATGAACGACGCCATTCCTTGAAGGATGCGCCGGCGTGCTGTCCGCTGCCTGGCATGGCCATTGCTCGGCCGGCAGCATGGCCAAGAGACCACGGCGCAATCGGCAAGCGGGCAATGCCCAGCGGCGCAACCACCGGGCGGCTCCCGGTGCGGGGTATGCCTGCGATCACCGCAGCGAGCATGGGCCGTTCGACATCATCGGCGACGTACACGGCTGCTTTGCTGAACTGGCCGCGTTGCTGGAAAAGCTCGGCTACGAGCTAGAGTATTCCGGTCCGGCCGGGCGCATCTCCACCGCTCGGCATCCGCAGCAGCGTCGGGCCGTCTTTCTGGGCGATCTGGTCGACCGCGGGCCCGATACGCCGGGCGTGCTGCGTCTGGCCATGGGCATGGTGCGCAGCGGCACGGCGCTCTGCCTCCTGGGCAATCACGACAGCAAGCTGCTCAAGGCGCTGCAAGGACGCAATGTGCGCATCGCCCACGGCCTCGGCGCCTCGCTGGATCAGCTCGCCCAGGAAATACCGGCCTTCCGCGCCGCGGTGGAGCGCTTTCTGGGCCGCCTGCCCAGCCACTACCTGCTGGATAGTGGCCGGCTGGTGGCGGCGCACGCCGGTCTGAAGGAAGAGCTGCAGGGTGAATGCTCCCGGCGCGCCCGTGGCTTTGCCCTCTATGGCCAGACTACCGGCGAGACGGACGAGTATGGCCTGCCCGTGCGGCTCGATTGGGCCCAGGAGTACCACGGGCAGGCCTATGTGGTCTATGGGCACACGCCGGTGCTTGAGCCGGTGTGGGTCAACCGGACCATTGACATCGACACCGGCTGCGTCTTTGGCGGGGCGCTGACCGCCCTGCGCTACCCTGAGATGGAACTGGTGCAAGAGCCGGCACGGCGAATGTATTATGAGCCGGTGCGCCCGCTGCCGGCCCGCATCGGCGCGTAACCCGGGCGCAAGCCGGGCGCCGAGGTGAGAGCCCCCCACCCCGGCAGGATGCTAGAAGCTGGAGCTTCCCTCGGCCAGCGGCAGCGAGCGGCCGGCGAGGCGCAGCACCCCGCTCACGCCCTGGGGCAGTTCGATGCGCCCGTGGAGGGTGCCGTCCGCGCGCTCGACCTCGACGACGACCTCGCCAAGCGGGTGCACGAGGCGGCCGCTCGCCCGTTCCAGCGGCCCAAGCTGGGGGGTGATGACGACGTTCCGGAAGCCCAGGCCGGTGGGGCGAATGCCCAGGATGGTGGCAAAGTAGTGGAAGAGGGGGTGGGCGCCCCAGGCGTGACAGTCGGACCGGCTGGGCTCCGGGTGCTCCAGGGTGGTCTTGAACCCTTGCTCCTCCAAACTGAACCAGAGACTGAGGCGGCCAAAGAGGGCAGCCAGGAGCCCCAGCTCGCGATAGGCCTCGAAGAGGTAGTGGCTAAAGTAGATGGTCGTGCGTGCCAGGCCGCTGTCGTTTAAAAGCCCCTCGGCGACTCGACTGCGCTGAGCCGGGTCGAGTTGGCCGCTGAGGACCGCCAGGCACTGGGTGTGCTCCGAAAAGTGCCGGTGGGCGCGGTCGTCGGCGAATAACCCCCGCGGCTCATCCCAGAAGGTCGCCGCGGCCCGATGGGCCAGCTCGCACGCCTGGCGCCGCCACTCGGCAGCGCGCTGCGGTCGGCCCAGCAGGTCCTCTAGCTCGGCCACCAACCCCAGTACGTATACGAACTGCCAGTTCAACAGGCCGCTGACTCCGCCGACGGCCTCTGCCGGTAAGCCGGCTTTCCATGCCGGCACCCAGTCTGTGACGTTCCATCCCTCCGGCGCGTGGAGTAGCCCGTCGCTCTGCACAGAGCGGCTGTAGCGCTCGAGCACGGCGTGCACGCCAGGCATCAGTTCCTCCACCAGCGAGCGGTCGTCGCGCCATAGCGCATAGTCGCGCACCATGGCCACCCACCAGAGGGAAAAGGGCGGAATCACCTGCAGTTGGCGGCAGGGGTAGCGCGCCTGGGTGAGCCCGGTGGCGAGCCGCGACGCATCGAACATGCGCAGCGCCTTGCGCGGCAGCCGGTCATCGCGCATCATGACATAGGTGGTCAGCGCCTCCAGCCGGGTGTCGCCGACGTACATCAGGCGCTCGTAGTAGGGGCAGTCCATATAGGTCTCGTGGGCGCACATCTGCATGGCGCGCACCAGGATGGGTGTGACCCGCTCCAGCGCCGGGTCGCTGGCGGTGAAGCGGCTCTCCAGCTCCAGGGGGTAGCGCGTCTCGCGTATCTGCAGGTGTTCGATGGTCAGCGGCTCGCTCTCCGTGTGCACCACAACCTCGACGTAACGCCCGGCCTGCCACCACAGGCCCTCGAAGGCGCGCCCGCGGTCGCCGTCGGGCAGGAAGGTGTCGCCGACGCCGACAAAGAACTTGCCCTCGACGACGCCGCGGTTGCCCTTGGGCGAGAAGAAGCGGGGTTCCTCGAATAGCGCCTCGGCCCAGTGCAGGCGGATCAGGCTGCCCGCCCCGCCGGAGGTGACGACCCGGCTACGGGCGCAGTAATAGTCGCCCAGGTCAATGATTACACGGCGGGTGCTGTGGGGTGGGACGGTCACAGCCCCTTTCCCTTGCAGCAGGCTCTGCCAGCCTTCGCCCTCAGCGGCCCGATGGTCGGCAGCGCGGACAGGGATGGCCGCGGTATCGATGGACGGCGCCTCGGCCACCAGACGGACCGTGCCGGCCTGGCGCAGTTCGTCTACCATCGCCGGCAGAGTGGCCGGCTGCAGGCGGTGGAGCGGCGCGATGCCATACGGCCCAATGGCGCTGTAGCCCCGCTCCAGTATCGAGACGGGGCGCCAGCCGTCCCCGTCGCCCTGCTCGTAGCCCCAGGGGAAGGACTTGCCGTCGAGTTGCAGGCCGGCCCCCGTCGCCCAGGTGAAGGCGGGGTCGCTGAAGGAGTAGCCGTCCAGCGGTTTGGCGCTCCACTCGGCCACGCCTGTGCCGAGCAGGGTGAGCCGCTCTCCCTCGGCCGAGAGGATAAAGCCGTGGTGGGCGCTCATCTGGGCCAGGTTGGCATAGCGCCCCAGGGACCAGACGCGAGCTACCAGCACGTGGGCCCCGGCGCTCAGGCTTAGGTCGTAGGTCTCGTAGAACCAGTTGGCGGGGTCGCCGCTCTCGCTGCCGCGGCCGATGAGCGCGCCGTCGAGGTAGAGGTCATAGCGGGCGTCGGCGCTCACGTGGATGCGGATGCGGGCCTCGGCATCCAGTGTAAAGCGCCGGCGGTAGGCAACGACCAGAGGGGGCTCGCCGGCCTCCGGCAGGTGCACCCAGGCGCAGGGCCACTGCCCCAGGGCGTCCCAGGCCAGGTCGGCGCCGGACCGGATGTAGGGGTCGCGTTCGATAATCACACGGCTGCTGCGGCTCATCTCTTTGATCGCCATAGCGCATCTCCTTGAGATTGGGGGTATGGAGGCTGCTAACGCAAGGATAGCACAATCTGCGCAGGGGGCGAAATGGGATGTGGGGGTAAACAGTAGACGGCGGACAGTGGGTAGCAGACAGCATGCTTGAGGCAGAAACTGACCACTGACTATTGTCTACTCCCTCCATTGACCGGATGCGCACCGTGTGCTATCGTGAAGTGAAAGAGTATGTCACCTTTTGCGGGCTATCCGGCTCTTTAGTATGAGAGGGGTTCAGCGCCTCAGGGGTGGGTTGCGGTGGATGACATCGAGCGGTTGGTGTTGCGGGTGCAGACGGCGGGCGCCGATGTGGCAGAGAAGCATGCCGCCTTTGCCGAGCTGGTGGAGCGCTTTCAGGATATGGCCTATGGTTACGCCTATGCCCTGCTCGGGGACGGCTCGCAGGCTGAGGATGCAGCGCAGGAGGCGTTCATCGCCGCCTACCGCTACATAGGCCAACTGGAAGACCCACGGGCCTTTCCGGGCTGGTTCCGGAGGATTGTGATGAGCCAGTGCAGCCGGCTCACGCGCGGCAAGCGGCCGTCGCCCGGGTCCATTGACGAGGCCGCCGAACTGGCGCCGGACCTGGCCACCCCGCTGGCCGCGTTGGAGCGGAAGGAACTGCGTGAGGCGATCCTGGCGGCAGTGCACAGCTTGCCGGAGGCCCAGCGCCTGGCTACCGTGCTCTATTACATCGACGGCTACTCGCAAGACGAGGTCGCCGGCTTTTTAGAGATACCCGCTGCGGCAGTCAGGAAGCGGCTGCAGCGCGCCCGCGGCGAGTTGCGCGAAAGGATGCTCGAGATGGTGCGAGACAACTTGCAGGCCGGCCGGCCCTCCAACGACGAGCGCTTTCTGCAGTCGGTCAAGCTCAACCTCACGCTCGAGATGGTCGCGCTGGAAAGCCAGCTCTCGACCCTGGAGATGCTGCTGGTCGATGGGCTGGACGTCAACGCCGTCAACCGCGAGGGCCAGACCCTTCTGCATTGGGCGGCCCAGTCCGGCCACCTGGAGGCGGCTGAGCTGCTCTTGCGCAACGGCGCCGACCCGTCCATCGTGGACCGCTCCGGGCGGACACCCCAGCAGTGGGCGCAGGGGAAGGGGCACCGCGAGCTGGCGCGCCTGTTGCGACGGTATGAAGAGCAGAAAAGGGGGCAGGAGCCGTGAGAGCGACATCTTGGATGGAGAGGATCCCCGCGGCCGCCTGGCTGCGCACTCACCTCGCGCCCAGCCGGCATACGGTCTACTTTGAGGTCCGCGATGCGCTGGAGCAGGAGGGCTGCCCGCTCTGCCGCCTGGTGTCGCGGGCGGTGCACCACTACCTGGACATGCTCTCCTATGAGGCGATGAATGATGGGTGGCTGCGCCCGGAACTGCGCGCGGCGCATGGCTTTTGCCGCCACCATGCCTGGCAGTTCACGCGCGAGTTCCGTAACGGCGCCGGGCGGGCCCTGCTCTATCACGACATCTTGGCCCCACTCCTGCAGACGCTCAACTCGCTCGGGCCGGCTGGGTCCGCCGCCGGGCGCCTGCTGCCGCGGAGCGATTGCCCGGCCTGCCGCTCGCAGGCGCGCGCTACCCGGCGCTACCTGGAGGTCCTGTTGCTGCACCTGCCGGAGAGCGACTTTTCCCGGCACTATCAGAGCGCGCAGGGGCTCTGCCTGCCGCACCTGGCGCCGGCCCTGCAGCAGGCCCGGCGCCCCGCCGATGTGGATCTGTTGCTGGAGGTAGCGGCACGCTGGTCCGCCGGACTGCGGGTGGCCACGCGCACGGGCCTGCACGGCCCGGCAACGGCCATTGCTGCCGGCATTGCCGGGCGCGCCGGCCTGCTGGCGTCGCCGGCCGTGCGCCCACAGGAGGATGCGCCCGAGGTAGACGCGGCCCTCCCCGAACCGGGCGCCGGCTGCCCCATCTGCCGGGCGGGTGTGGGGGCGGCCGAGTCCTTCCTCGCCGGCCTGCCCGCCCAGGTGTGCGCCTCCGGGCCGGCCGCGGGTCCGCCCATTGCGCGCGACCTCTGCAATGCCCACGCCTGGCGCGTCTTTGACCTGCTTGCGCCCGGGCCGGCGGCACGCCTCTGGCAGCCCGCCGCGCAGGCGGTGCGCACGCTCCTGGCCGGCCCGGGCGCAAGCAGGTCAAAGA
>DAOUGZ010000180.1:0-4436 GCA_034428955.1 Anaerolineae bacterium
CCTCGGGGGTGCTTGTGCCTCCGCCCTGCGGGGCTCCGGTTGCGCGGGCTATGCCCGCTGAGCCGGTGGACTTGCGGGCGTTGCGGCGCTCGGCCATGGCCGAGCAGGGATTGGCGGCGAGTTGCTTTTCGGTGGGCATGGTGGGCCTCCTGCGTCAAACGTGAAGCGTCAAACATCAAGGATGGGCGAAGGTATGAAAAAGGCCCGCGCCGGCGTCTTGCCGGGCGGGCCTTGTGGTGCTTCATGGTCATCTTGAGCGGCAGGTGGCGCGACCAGCCGTGTCAAGATCACGATGAGGCAGCACTGATAGCCGCACCCATCCTCTGCCCCCGGCGCAGCCCGAACTGCGGCGGGGGTGAGGTGTGGTGTTGTTGAGGGCAGTATAGCACAAATGTTCTAGGAAGTCAAGGGGGGGAGCACGAAAGAACGCGAAAGGGAACGAAAGGCACGAAAAGAAGGGCGGCGGGGGCAGCTTATACCAGGGGATTCTAGGGCTTGGAGACTTGCGCGAACTGTCCGGCAATGCCATAATATGCCTAGTGGTCTGCCGAACTGATTTCGATGACTTATATGGCGCCTCTGGTCATCTGGCGCTACCCATCAGAATCTTTGCGGTACACTTCTAGTGAATGCCGGTTATGGATCGCTGACTTGGTTCCTTCGGATGTCGCGCATCCACTTGTTTCGATATCAAGAGGTATGGTTCACAGATGCCGCAACTGGAGCACGTCGAAGCCATCGAGAAGCGTCTCTGGAGCGCCGCGGACATGCTCCGGGCGAACTCGAATTACGCCAGCAACGAGTATTTTCTGCCGGTGATGGGGCTGATCTTCCTGCGCCACGCCTATAGCCGCTTTCTGGCTGTGAAGGATGGGATCGAGGCCAACCTTCCGCGCCGAGACGGCAAGACGCGCCCACTCACCAAGGAGGACTTTTCCCAAAAGGGCGCCATCTTCCTCCGCCCGGAGGCCCAGTTCGATACCCTCGCCGCCCTCACCGATGCCGACGACCGCGCCGCCGCCATTATCGCCGCCATGGACTCTATCGAGAGCGACTATGAGACCCTGAGCGGCACCCTCCCCAAAGCCGAGTATCAGGAGCTGGACAACGACGTTCTCGGCCAGCTCTTGCGCACGCTGAATCCGGATGAGCTGAAAAAGGTCTCCGGGGACATCTTTGGGCGCATCTATGAGTACTTTTTGACCCAGTTCGCCGACCAAAAGGCCCACGACGGCGGCGAGTTCTTTACGCCCGTCTCGCTCGTGTCGCTCATCGCCAACATTCTGGAGCCGGAGGCCGGCATAGTCCTGGACCCTGCATGCGGCTCGGGCGGCATGTTTGTGCAGAGCGCTCGCTTTGTGGAGCGGCAGCATCAGAGCCCCACGGAGCGGCTCACGTTCTTGGGCCTGGAGAAGAATGCCACCACGATTCGCCTGGCCAAGATGAACCTGGCGGTGCACGGCCTGGAAGGCGACATCCGCCAGGCCATTACCTACTACGAGGACCCGCACGAGATGCTGGGCAAGGCCGACTATGTGATGGCCAACCCGCCCTTTAATGTGGACGAGATCGATGCCGGCAAGATCAAGAGCGATCCGCGACTGCCCTTTGGCCTCCCCGGCGTAAACAAGGACGGGAAGGTCAGTAACGGCAACTATATCTGGATCAGCTACTTTTACAGCTATCTGGGCGAGAGGGGCCGGGCGGGCTTTGTCATGTCCTCGCAGGCCTCCAGCGCCGGCCGCGACGAGGCCAAGGTCCGGCAAAAGCTCATCGAGACGGGCGCTGTGGACGTCATGATCGCCATCCGGCCCAACTTTTTCTACACCCGCAGCGTGCCCTGCGAGCTGTGGTTCCTCAACCGGGCCAAGCCCGAGGCGCTGCGCGACAAGGTGCTCATGATCGATGCTCGCGGCATCTACCGCCAAGTGACGCGCAGGATCTGCGATTTCAGCCCGGAGCAGGAGCAAAACATCCTGGCCATCGTCTGGCTCTACCGAGGGCAGAAGGACAAGTACCTCGACCTCGTGGCCGGCTACTGCCGGCGAACGATCGAAGAGGGCGCCGCGTGCTTCCAGATGCGATACGACGACGGTAAGGAGAACGAGCCCTTGCCGGGGTTCCTGGAATCGCTCGCTGCACTGCGCGCCGCTGTGCAGCCCTTGCTGAGCACCCTCCCCACCGAGGCGGCCCCCGCACAGGCGCTAGGCGAGTTCGATGCCGCTCTGGCCGCTTTCCGCGCCGATGCCGAGAGCTTGCGCAGCGCCGTCGCCGCCCAGCAGGCGGCGTGGCAGCAAGAGGAGCCCAGCAACGGCGCGCTCAAAGAGGCGGTCGAGCGCCTGGCAGCATTGGCCGAAGCCGGCCGCGGCCTCGCCCAGCAAACCGACCTGCTCTACCGGCGCGCCTCCCGCCTGATCGATGCCTGCGAGGGCGAGTGCGACGCACGCGCCAGTGACTTGTGGTCCGGCCGCGACGTCTCCCGCGCGCGCAAGGCGGCGGATGAGGCACGGCAGGCGGCCGTTGGGCAACTGAAGCAGGTGCGTTACTTCCACCATCAGGCGCGCTGGCTGACGGAGCGCTTCCCCGATGCCGAGTTGCGCGATGTGGAGGGCCTGGTCAAGCTGGTGAGCCGCGCCGAGATCGCGGCCAACGACTGGAGCCTGACCCCCGGCCGCTATGTGGGCGTTGCGCCTGAGGAAGAGGACGAGGATTTCGATTTTGTGGAGGCTATGCGCGAGATCCATGCCGAGCTGGAGGATCTCAATGATGAAGCGACTCGGCTGGCAGTAACGGTCAAGAGGAACTTTGAGGAACTCGGCATATGAGTTGGCCCAGCGTGCAGTTCGAGAGCCTCTATGCGGAGCCATCGCGCAACGGCGTCTACAAGCCGCAGCAGTTTCAGGGAACCGGGGTCAAGATCATCAAGATGGGTGAGCTATTCGCCAATGATATCATTGGTGGTCAGGAGATGGATCGGCTGCAGATGACAGATGCCGAGATGGCAAGGTTCAGCGTGCTTGATGGAGACCTGCTCTTTGGCAGAAGGTCGCTCATTGAGGCTGGTGCTGGCAAGTGCTCTCTGGTCGAAGGGCTGTCCGAACCAACCACATTTGAATCATCAATCATACGAGTTCGGCTCGACGAAAGCCGGATGCGACCCCGCTTCCTTCTCTACTGGCTGAAGTCGCATCGCGGGCGTAGTGCCATAGGTGCAATTGTCACTGGGACGAATGTGAAGGGGATCAGAGCCAGTTCTCTCAAGGGCATCTATGTAGACTGCCCACCCGTGTCGCTACAAGACAAGATAGTAGGTATACTTCGAGCCTACGATGACCTGATCGAGAACAACCGGCGACGCATACAACTGCTGGAGCAGGCGGCGCGGTTGCTCTACAGGGAGTGGTTTATCAACCTGCGTTTTCCCGGCCACGAGCATTGCAAGGTCATAGATGGTGTGCCTGAAGGGTGGTGTAGGAAGCCTCTGGGCGAAGTGGCCCCGCTAAACTACGGCAAGGCGCTCAAGGAGAATGATCGAGTACCTGGACCTTTTCCTGTCTACGGTTCCAGCGGCGTGGTGGGCACGCACCAAGAGGCGCTTGTGCTGGGGCCTACCATTATTGTGGGACGCAAGGGCAATGTGGGCAGTGTATACTGGAGCCATGAAGACTGTCACCCGATTGATACAGTCTACTACATCGAGAGGGAGCGCTGCAGCCTCTACCTCTACTATGCGCTGTTGAATGTGTCGTTCATTAGCACCGACGTGGCTGTCCCTGGGCTGAACCGGAGCTATGCGCACAGCAGACAGGTGCTGGTTCCGAATCCCGCCGTGCTGCAGCGGTTCGAGGACGTTGTGTCTCCGGTTCACAGGCAGATCGCGCACCTTGAGAAGTACAACAAGGCCCTGGCGAGGGCTCGCGACCTCCTTCTGCCGCGCCTGATGAGTGGGGAGATCAGGGTATGACGGGCGGTGCCCTGTCGGCGCAGGCGGACGCCCGGCCACAGGCCCTTGAGCCCCGAATTCCATTGGGCCGGCCAGACCTGACGGGATTCCGAAACCCGTCAGGTCTAGCCGGCGCCTGAGGGGTGGGAGTCACGCCTCCTCCCTCCCGCAGGTCAGGAAGGCCCGTTGGGGCGTGGGCGTCGCCGAGGATGCGGAGCTTGGACTCGCGCTGTCTGTGCCGGAACCTGCGGGAGGGGGGAGGCGGGAGGATATGGCGCCCGAGGCGGCCAGACCGGACGGGCCTCGGAAGTCCGTCAGGTCTGGCGGATCTAAGTGGGTCGTAAGAAGTTCTTTTCACTTTTCTGCCACAGCGGCTTGGGCCGCGCGGGTCACTTCGCTGTTGGCCAGACGTAGGGCATCGCCACGGGTGAACTCGGCAAAGTATCGCCGGATCGCTTCGTCGAGTTCAGCCAACGACTTGAAGGAGTGGTTG
>DAOUGZ010000181.1:0-12213 GCA_034428955.1 Anaerolineae bacterium
TCTCGCGCGAGGTAATCAGTACAAAGAACCCCAGCCCCGCAGCAGCCAAGAGCACAATCGGGACCAAGACAGCCGCTCCCATGGGACCTCCCGGAAACCCTACGCCTTCATCTATAGCGCAGAGCGGATTGTACCCCAAGCCCGGCCAGTTGACAAGCTACCGCAAGCTGCTTATAATGTGGGCGTAACAAGTGAGCCCGCGTGGCGGAATTGGCATACGCAGCAGGTTGAGGGCCTGTGCCCGAATGGGCGTGGAGGTTCAAGTCCTCTCGCGGGCATGTGCAGAAAGCGAAAGCGCGACACCAAGTCGCGCTTTCTTCGTTTAAAGGCTTGCGCACTGCCCCCTCTGCGTTCCCCGAGATGAGTGCACCAGGGCACATATCTTGCTGGTCGGCCTGCAGCGGAACGTGCCGTAGAAGGTACCAGGGCACGGTTCTTGCTACCAAACCACAAGGCCAAAGGAATCGCCAGCACCGAGTGCCTCGGGCCAGCGGCCTGAGACCGTAACATGGTTGCCGGCCTGCCCGGAAGCGGCAGCACCGTCGTCCGAAGAGGCGTCCCAGCCGGGCCGCAGGGCATGTGTGATGCGCTTCGCGGATAGGCCGCCGACGCTCTCAGATCACCGGAAAGGCGCGGCCATCTTCCACTCGTGATCCCGGCGATTCCCAGGTCGCGAGATAGCGTCAGGGGCCTCCGGAGTGAGGTTGACGCTGTCTACTCGAGGAGGAAGCAGCTAATGGCGACAAGAAACCAAGAAAGGCCTCGCGAAAGGGAGAGGATCTCTGAGGAAGAACTGCGCCTTGAGCCGATGCTGCCAGACCGGGACTTTGAAAAGCTCTACGGCATGCGGGCCTGGATGCGCGATCGTGTGCGTCTGGCACCGATCTTTGCAGGGGCCTTTATCGCCTTCGCGACCAGCATATTCCTCACAGCCTTTGGCATCTGGGTGGGGTTCATCACGGCCCCAATCCTGGCGGGAGGCGGTGTACCTGTCGGCTTGGCACCGGGCCTGGCAATCTGGGCAGTTGTCAGTACGTGGCTCTCGCTCCTACTGGGCAGCTGGTATGCCGCGCGTATGGCCGGCGTGGCGGGTCGCCTCGATGGGGTCCTGAACGGCTTGGCCGTCTGGGGGCTGTTCATCTTTGGCGGTGTGGTGCTTAGCGGGCTCAGCGGCCTGCTGGGCATCGGCGGCCTGGTGAACTTTTCCATCGGCGGGGGCCAGACGATCGACCTGATCCAGGCGCTGAACCTGAGCGCCCTGGCGACGGTCACGCCCGAGCAAGCTGCCGCCATTCGCACCGGTGTGGAAAGCGCTGCCCTGGCCCTCTGGGCCGGCATCGCCATCTCGGCCGGCTTTGCCCTCCTGGGCGGCTGGCTGGGCGCACGCTCGCGGCGGGTGAACGTCTCGCCGCCAGGCACCAGCGAGACGATGGGCCCGGGCGAGCGAACCGTAGGCGGGCGCGGGCCGTTCTCCTAGGGGCAGCGGCTGGCGCCGGACGCGGTGACCTACCGCCCGGCGTGCGGCACCAGGCACCGGACGGTGCCTGGTAGCTCAGAGGCTGAGCCGACCTTGATGGCCCGCACCCGAATCGTCGCCGCGCTCAAGCGGGCCGTCAGGAGTTGGCTCACCAACTCGAGGCCTCAGCGCCTGAGACCTGATCGCAGGTGAGACCTGTGACCACAGGTGAGACCTGATCGCAGGCCGCGCGGGCGCCCAAAGCGCCCGCCGGCCTATGCGGGTGTTTTGGGCACCCGCACCGAGACCGCGGACCTTGCGCCACCGAGGCCGGCCCGCGCAGGGCTCGCAACCTGATCAGTTTGGCTCGCTCGCATCTGCCCGCTGCAGGGGCAGAGAAAGACGGGCGGCGGACGTTGAGCGGGCATCCTCCTCAGGCCCTCGCCACGTTCGTCCCTCGCACCACCGTGTTGCGACACGAGTCCTGACGGCTTTATGTTAGGCGCGCCCAACGTTTAAAAGAGGCTTGACAAGATTGGCGATTTACTCTATAATAGCAGATTGCCGCAATATGCCCCCGCGCCGGTTGGGTCGCCGTTCGAAGGTGGTTGGGATCGTGAGGGGACCTTGCCTACTGATGGGCGGTTCTAGTCCGGTCGTCGATGGCACCCTGCAAGGAGGGGATTGTGAATCTCGGTTGTGATCGGTCTCGTACCCGAGGCGATGGGAACCGAGATTTTTGTGCTATCGTGAGGTTCTGCTGCGGTTGGTTTTTGCTATTTGGTACTGAGGAGGAACGCGTTGGAGATCAACGACATTAGGGCGCTGCGTATTAGCCTCGCTTCACCCGACCAGATTCGCCAATGGTCGCACGGTGAAGTGACCAAGCCCGAGACCATCAATTATCGTCGTCTCCGACCGGAGAAGGATGGACTCTTCTGTGAGGCCATATTCGGACCCACAAAGGACTGGCAGTGCTATTGCGGCAAGTACAAAAAGGTCCGCTACAAGGGGGTCGTCTGCGAAAAGTGCGGTGTGGAGGTCACCCATTCGCGCGTGCGCCGCGAGCGCATGGGGCACATCGAGCTGGCCACACCTATTGCCCACATCTGGTATACTCGCCGCTCGCCTAGCTACCTGGGCCTGCTGCTGAACATCTCCCAGCGCAACCTGGACCGGGTGCTCTATTTCGCTCAATACATCATCACCCATGTCGACGAGGAGGCTCGCCAGCGGGCGCTCCGGCGCCTCGACGACGATCTGGGCCGGGAGACTAACCGGCTGACCCGCGCCGCCGAAGAAGAGTTGGCGGCAGTCGACGCGCGCCTGGCCGAAGAGGTGGCGGGCCTGGATGAGCAGCGCGAGGCGCTGCAGCGAGAGATGGAAGAGCGGCTGACGGCAGCGACTGACGAGGTGATGAGCGCCGCTACCGCCCTGCAACAGGCCCTCGACCGCCACAAAGAGACGCCGGCTGACCAGCCGCTGGTTTTTGCCCCGAGCGACACCCTGATCCTGGACCGGGGCGAGGTGGCCCGGCGGGAGAACCGCCAACTGCTCAACTCGACGGTGCAGGCCAAGCTGAACGAGCTGGACAGCAGCATCCACGAGGAGTATGAGACCAAACTGGCCGAGCTGGATGCCCAGCGCGTGCCGGCGGAGCAGGCAGCCCTGGAGGAGCGGACAGCGATCCAGGAGCGGTTGGCCAACGAGATGGCCGAGATTCAGGACCGCTTCAGTGCGGACCGCGAAGAGCTGCAGGGCCTGCGCAAGAAACAACTCGTCAATGAGACGCGCTACCGCGAACTCGAGGAAAAGTGGGGCCGCGTCTTCCGCGCCGGCATGGGTGCCGAAGCCATCTATGAGATCGTCAAGGATATTGAACTGGACTCGATGGCCGATGCTCTGCGCCGCGAGATGCGCCAGACCAAGTCCAAGATGCGCCGCAAGAAGGCGGCCAAGCGCCTGCGGGTGGTGGAGGCGCTGCGCCAGTCCGAGAACCGGCCGGAGTGGATGATTCTGACCGCTCTGCCGGTGATCCCGCCCGAGTTGCGGCCGATGGTCCAGCTCGACGGTGGCCGCTTTGCGACCAGTGACCTGAACGACCTCTACCGCCGTGTGGTGAACCGGAACAACCGGCTCAAGCACCTGATGAAGCTGCAGGCGCCCGAGGTCATCATCCGCAACGAGAAGCGCATGCTGCAGGAGGCGGTCGATTCGCTGATCGACAACAGCCGCCGGGGCAAGGCCATCTCGCTGCGGGGTCGCCGCCAGCTCAAGTCTCTGTCGGATATGCTCAAGGGCAAGCAGGGGCGCTTCCGCCGCAACCTGCTGGGCAAGCGCGTGGACTATTCCGGTCGCTCGGTGATCGTGGTCGGCCCCAAGCTCAAGCTGCACCAGTGCGGCCTGCCCAAGCGCATGGCGCTGGAACTCTTCCGGCCGTTCGTGATGCACAAGCTGGTCGATTACAACTATGCCATCAACGTCAAGGGGGCCAAGCGCCTGGTCGAGCGGGAGACGCCCGAGGTCTGGGAGGTCCTGGAGGAGGTCATCAAGACCCGTCCCGTCCTCTTGAACCGCGCGCCGACCCTGCACCGGCTGGGCATCCAGGCCTTTGAGCCGATCCTGGTCGACGGCAACGCCATCCAGATCCACCCGTTGGTCTGCTTTGCCTTCAACGCAGACTTTGACGGGGACCAGATGGCCGTGCACGTGCCGCTTTCAGCCGCGGCCGTACGTGAGGCGCGCGAGCTGATGCTGGCCAGCAAGAACCTGCTTCTGCCGGCCAACGGCGAGCCGGGCGTGGGTCCGTCGAAGGACATGGTCCTCGGCTGCTACTGGCTGACCCTGGAGCGCGCCGGCCTGCCAGGCGAAGGCAAGATCTTTGCGGACTATGATGAGGTATCTCTGGCCTATTCGCTGGGCAAGGTGCATCTGCACACCAAGATCAAGTTCTATACCGAGCCGGGGCCGCGGCGCAAGAAGCGGCTGATCGATACGACGGTCGGCCGGGTGATCTTTAACGAGATCCTGCCGCCCGAGCTGCGCTTCCAGAATGCGGTGATGGACAAGGGCGGCCTGAAAAAGCTGGTGGCCGAGGGCTATCAGAAGCTGGGCATGGACGGCACCGCCGAGTTGGTCGACCGGATCAAGGACATCGGCTTCCGCTTCGCTACCCAGTCGGGCGTGACCATCGCCATCGACGACCTGAGCGTGCCGTCCGAGAAGGCCGCAATCCTCGATGACGTGAGCAGCCGGGTGGCCGAGGTGGAGCGCCAGTACCGGCGCGGGCTGATCACAGAGAACGAGCAGTACCTCAAGACCGTCGAGCTGTGGACCGAGGCGACCGAAGAGGTCACCAGCGCCGTATCGCAGCGCCTGGACCCCCAGGGGCCGATCGGTGTGATGGCCAACTCGGGCGCGACCAAGGGCGGCTTGCAGCCCATCCGCCAGTTGGCAGGCATGCGCGGCCTGATGGCCGACCCGTCGGGCCGGATCATCCCGCTGCCCATCCGCTCCAACTTTCGTGAGGGGCTGACGGCGCTGGAATACTTTATCTCGACCCACGGTGCCCGCAAGGGTTTGGCCGATACGGCCCTGCGTACTGCCGATGCCGGCTACCTGACCCGCCGCTTGGTGGACGTGGCACAGGATGTGATCATCAACGATGAGGACTGCGGCACCAAGGAGGGCATCTGGATCGATGCGGGGGACGCCCAGATCGCAGGCGAGACCTTTGCCGAGCGCATTCTGGGCCGCCTGACCGCAGGGGCCATCGTGCACCCGAAGACGGGCGAGATACTGCTCGACCAGGACGAGATGATCGACGAGGAGATGGTCAGCCGGATCGAAGAGGCGGGCATCACCCGCATCCGGGTCCGGTCGCCGCTCTCGTGCCAGTTGCGCTATGGCATCTGCGCCAAGTGCTACGGCCGAGACCTGGCCCGCGGCAACCTGGTGGGCATCGGCGAGGCTGTCGGGACCATCGCCGCCCAGTCGATCGGTGAGCCGGGCACGCAGTTGACGCTGCGGACCTTCCACACCGGTGGTGTGGCTGGCGGCGGCGACATCACCCAGGGTTTGCCACGCGTGCAAGAGATCTTTGAGGCACGCATTCCCAAGGGAGAGGCGATCATCAGTGAGATCGCCGGCCTGATACACATCGACCGTGACGGCGACGAGCGCGTGCTGCACGTCATCTCGGCCGAGATGCGCACCCGCGAGCACACGGTGCCCGAGGGCTGGAGCATCAAGGTGGAGGATGGCGAGCAGGTCAGGCCCGGAGCGGTGCTGGCCAAGCACGATGAGGACGAGATCGTTGCCGACGTGGCCGGTGTGGTCAACGTGCAGGACCGTAACATCGTCATCCGCTACGAAGAGCGCGAAGAGGTCACCTACGATGTGCCCGCAGCGGCTCGCCTGCGCGTGATGGAAGGCCAGCAGGTCCAGGCCGGCGAGCAGCTGACCGAAGGCGCCAAGAACCCGCACGAGATCCTGCGCATCGTCGGCGCCGATGCGGTGTACCAGTACCTGGTAGACGAAGTGCAAAAGGTGTACCGCTCGCAGGGCGTAAACATTAACGATAAGCACATCGAGATCATCGTCCGCCAGATGCTGCGCCGCGTGCGCGTGCGCACGGCCGGCGATACGCCGCTCTTGCCGGGTGAGGTCATCGATCGTATCGACTTTGAACAACTGAACAACGATGCCATCGCCGAGGGCGGTACCCCGGCGACGGCGACACCGATCCTCTTGGGGATTACCAAGGCTGCTCTCAGCACAGAGTCGTTCCTGTCTGCAGCGTCGTTCCAGCACACGATCAGCGTGCTGGCCAACGCGGCCATCGAGGGCCGCCGCGACGACCTGCACGGCCTGAAGGAGAGCGTAATCATAGGCAAGCTGATCCCTGCGGGCACAGGCTTTGGCTCGTCTCGTAACTCTAAGCACCGGCCGGACGAGCCCCTGGAAGGCGGGCCAACCCAGTTCGGTGAACAACGCAAGACCATGGATATGCCCGCCCTGTTCGGGGCTGTGCCGTCCGACTCTGACGACGAGGAAGAGTCCGAGCCCGCTGAGGAGGCAGCAGCCTTCGAGGAGTGACGAATGGGCTCGCCCATCATGCGCCGCCGGCATAGCCGGCGGCCTGGTGGTCGAAGGAACCGATGGCTCCAGTTTGTGCTAGTAGGGCTTCTGACCCTACTGGTGACAACTGGAGCCATCGTCACAGTCAGCGGAGGAGTTCTGCTTGCGGGCTATTACTACTATGCCCATGAACTGCCCACGCCCGAAGAGTTTGAAGAACTCACTCTGACCAGCTTCGAGACCACCAAGATATACGATCGCACAGGAGAACACCTGCTCTACGAGGTCCAGGACCCCACAGCGGGGGATCGCACTATCATCCCGATGGATGACATCCCCCTACACATGCGCAACGCGACGGTGGCCCTGGAAGACAAGACCTTTTACTCCAATCCGGGCGGCATCAACATCGAGGGCATCTTTCGCGCCGCCTGGAACAACCTGCGCGGAGAGTCGATCCAGGGCGGCAGTTCAATCGTCGCCCAACTGGTGCGCAATGTGGCCATGGAGCCCGAAGAGCGTTTCTCCGTCAGCTATGAGCGCAAGATCAAGGAAGCGATCCTTTCGCTGGAGCTGACGCGGCGCTACCCCGGCCGCGCCGGGCGCGACCGCCTCTTGGAGTGGTACCTGAACACCGTCTTTTACGGGAACCACGCCTATGGGGTGGAGGCCGCCGCCAAAGCCTACTTTGGCAAGCAGGCCAAGGACCTGACCCTGGCCGAATGCGCCATGCTGGCGTCCATCCCCCAGTACCCCGCCCAGAACCCCATCGATAACCCCGACGAGGCCAAGCGACGCCAGGGCATCGTCCTCGACGCCATGACGGCTCAGGGGTACATCACCCAGGAGGAGGCCGAAGAGGCCAAACAGGCCGAACTCGGCAAGCCCATCACAGCCGAACACCTGCAAATCACGGCGCCACACTTTGTGATGCACCTGCTGAATACCATGGTCGAACGCTACGGCAAGGAAGCCGTCTATGGCGGCGGCCTACGCGTGATCAGCAGCCTCGACCTGGAGTTGCAGCAGCAAGCGGAAGAGATCGTCCGCAAGCATGTCAACAATTGGTCCAGGGGGTACAACGCCAACAACGCGGCCACCGTCATCATCCGCCCCTCGACCGGTGAGATCCTGGCCATGGTCGGTAGCGTGGACTATTTTGACGAGTCCATCGACGGCGAATGCAACATGGCCGTGGAACCTCGGCAGCCCGGCTCATCGTTCAAACCCTACACCTATGTCGCTGCCTTTGAGCAGGGCTACAATCCCTCGACGATGGTCGAGGATGTGACAACCGCGTTTCCCATCCCCGGCGCCCCGCCCTACGTCCCGAGGAACGCGGACGGCAGCTCCCACGGCAAGATGCCCTTGCGCCGGGCGCTGGCCTGCTCGTACAACATCCCGGCCGTCGCTCTGTTGGACCGCATCGGCATCGATAGCGCCCTGGAGATGGCCCACCGCCTGGGCATCAACGACCTGCGCGGCAACTACGGCCTGGCACTAACCCTGGGCGGCGGCGAGATCGCTCTGCTGGATCACACCTATGCCTTCTCCGTCTTTGCTAACGGAGGGGTGATGGCCGGCGTGCCTGTGCCCGAGCACAAGCGCGAGCCGGGCTTTCGCGAATTGGACCCGGTCTGCGTGTTGCGAGTGACCGACGTGCGCGGGCGGGTGATCGACGAGTACCTGCAGCCGACGACCAAGCGCCTGCTCAGTCCTCAGGTCACCCACCTCCTCACCAGTGTCCTCTCGGACAATGCGGCGCGCACGCCCGCCTTTGGGGCCCACAACACCCTCGTCCTCAGCCGTCCCGCGGCCGCCAAGACCGGGACAACTAACGATTTTACGGACGGCTGGACAATGGGGTACAATCCCCAGGTGTCCATCGGCGTCTGGGTAGGCAATGCCGACCGGTCGCCGATGAACGGCATGTGGGGGGTGACGGGGGCCTCGCCCATCTGGCGCGACCTGATGGAGTACTGCTTCCAGGCGCTGCCCCCCGCCGACTTTGTGGAACCGGCGGGGATGGTATGGGCCGAGGTTGATCCCGAATCGGGCGCCTTGCCCAAGGGCGGCAACAAGGCGCGAGACATCTTTGTGTTGGGGCGAGAGCCGATCAGCGGAGACAAGCAGCGCATGCAGATACCCCTCTGCAGTGCGTCCGGCAAGCTGGCGACCAAGCACTGTCCGGAGAACGAGATAAGCGTTCACGAATACGATCTCTTCCCGACTGCGGACGGTGGCTGGGTTCGCAGCATGCGCGGCAACCAACCGCCGACTCTCTACTGCGACCAACACGACCCGAACGCGCGCCCCACGCCCACCGTCGCGCCCACCGACGCGCCCCAGTAGAGGCAGAGTCTCGCTGCCTCGAGCGCAACCAGCGCGCCCGGCAGGCGTCGTATCTCTAGCCTGACATCGGAGCCAGGACCCTCCGGGAGGGTCCTGGCTGCCTCCTGTATCGAGTTGAGCACGGGGTGCCCCGTCTGCGTCCGTCCGTGTGCGGTTGGCCACGAATGCCGGCCGCCGCCCAGTGATTCCAAGGAGCCCAAGATGATCGTGCCCTCTGTCATCAGCCGCAGGTATGCCCGCCGGAGGGGCAGCGGAGGACACCTATGGCCCAGGTTGTTGGCCGTGATGTTGGCCGTGGCACTGACCGCGACCGTCATCGTGGTGGTGGCCGGGGTAGGGGCGTTGGTAGCCGGTTACTATTACTATGCGCAGCAACTACCGGACCCCAGCGAGTTCGAAGAACTCGTGCAGGCCAGCTTTGAGACAACCAAGATCTATGACCGCACGGGGCAGCACCTGCTGTGGGAGGCCATCAACCCCATCGAGGGCGACCGCACCAAAGTCCCCTTTAACGAAATCCCCGTCCACATGCGCAACGCTACCATTGCCCTGGAAGACCGGACCTTTTACGAGAACCCGGCCGGCATCAACGTCGAAGGCATTCTGCGCGCCATGTGGAACAACCTGCGCGGCGAGGCGATCCAGGGCGGCAGCTCGATTACAGCCCAGCTCGTGCGCAATGTGGTCATGGGCCCGGAAGAGCGCTTTGCCGTCAGCTACGAACGCAAGATAAAAGAAGTCGTCCTCTCTTACCAGTTAACGCAAGCGTTCCCCGGCCCTGAGGGCCGCGACCGCCTCTTGGAATGGTATCTGAATACCGTCTCGTACGGCGGCATTGCTAACGGTGTAGAGGCGGCAGCCAAGATTTACTTTGGCAAGCAGGCCAAGGATCTGACCCTGGCCGAATCGGCCATGTTGGCCGCCATCCCCCAATACCCGGCGATGAACCCCATCGATAACCCGGACCAGGCCAAGAGGCGTCAGCGCCTGGCCCTCGACGCCATGGTGGCTCAGGAGTACATCACTGCGGAGGAGGCCGAGGCGGCGTGGCAGGCGCCGGTAGGCAAGCCCCAGCCACCCGAGGAGGCCAAGCTCGAGGCGCCGCACTTTGTGATGTACATCCTGAAGGTGCTCGTAGAGCGTTATGGGTACGAGACGGTCTATGGCGGCGGCCTGCACGTGATCACCAGCCTGGATATGGCCCTGCAAACCGAGTCCGAGCGCATCGTGCGCGAGCATGTGCAGAGCTGGGACCCCTCCTACCGCGCCTCCAACGCGGCGGCGGTGGTCATCCGCCCTTCCACGGGCGAGATTCTGGCCATGGTCGGCAGTGCGGACTATTATGACGAGTCCATCGACGGCGAAGTGAACATGGCCATCGAGCCGCGCCAGCCGGGCTCGTCCTTCAAACCGTTCACCTATGCCGCGGCCTTTGAGCAGGGCTATGCCCCAGCGGACATCTTTTACGATGTGCGCACCTCCTTCCCCGTCGAGGGCATGGCTCCCTACGTGCCGGAGAACTTTGACATGACATTCCACGGGCCGCTGTCTTTGCGGCGCGCCCTGGGCTGCTCGTACAATATCCCGGCCGTAGACCTCCTGAATCGCATCGGTGTGGATAGCGCCCTGGAGATGGCCCACCGCCTGGGCATCACCAGCCTGCGCGACCGCGAGCGCTACGGCTTGGCGCTGACCCTGGGCGGTGGCGAGGTCAGCTTGCTGGACCAAACCTATGCCTTCTCCGTCTTTGCCAATGAGGGCGTCATGGCCGGCGTGGCGGTGCCGCCGGAGCGGCGAGAGGCGGGCCTGCGCGAGATCGAGCCGGTCAGCCTCCTCAAGGTGACGGACGGTCGAGGGCGCGTTCTGGAAGAGTTCAAGGAGCCGGCGCGGCGCGAGGTGCTCAGCCCTCAGGTCGCCTACCTCATCACCGACATCCTGTCGGACAATGCCGCGCGCACGCCGGCCTTCGGGCCGTCGAGCCCGCTGGTCCTCAGCCGGCCGGCGGCGGCCAAGACGGGCACCACCAACAACTATTGGGATGCCTGGACGATGGGCTACAACCCGCAGATCGCCGTCGGAGTCTGGATGGGCAACTCGGACCGCAGCCCGATGGAGGCGATGTGGGGTAGCCGGGGCGCGGCGCCTATCTGGCACGACATCATGGAGTATGCGTTCAAGGATCTGCCGGTGGTGGATTTCGTCGAGCCGCCGGGGATCAAGCACGTGCGGGTCGATGCCGAATCCGGTCTGTTGCCGGGTCCTCTAACCCGTTCTACCGTGGAAGAGATTTTCATCGAGGGCCAGGAGCCCAAGACGGTAGACAACATGCACAAAGAGCTTGGCATCTGCCGGGCCTCGGGCAAGCTGGCCACCAGCTACTGCCCGCCTGATGAGGTTGAGCAGCAGATCTTTACCATGTACCCCTACCAGGCCAGCGACTGGGCGCGCGAGACGCAGCAGCCCCAGCCGCCCAGCGAGTATTGCGATGCCCACGGCCCCAATCTGCGCTCCGCTGAAGCTTCCATTACCTGGCCCAGAATCTATCAGGCCGTCGGCGGGCGGGTACCAATCACCGGCAACGCGCGCCTCCCGGGCTTTCGCGAGTTCCGGCTCGAGTATGGGCCGGGCCTCGAGCCGGTAGAGTGGTTCCCCATCGGCGACACCCGCCATGATGCGGTGGATAACCAGGTGCTTCAGGAGTGGGATACCGCGGCGCTCAGCGGGCTGTACACCCTGCGCCTAACGGTCCATGGCGACACGGAACAGCAGGTCCGCGTGCCCGTGACAGTGGATAACGACCCGCCCAACGTCTCCATCATCCACCCGGCCGACGGCGACCTGTACACGATCAAAGAAGACGGCTATGTGAACTGGCAGGTCTATGCCGCCGACAACATGGCCATGGACCGCGTCGAGTATCGCATCGATGGCGAGCCGGTAGGCGAAACGCGCCTGGCGCCCTACAGCCTGCGCTGGGACCTGACCCTGGGCAGCAGCGCGCCGCAATCCATCGTGCCGCCCGTGCCCGACATCCCCAACGGCGAGCTGCGCCTGGAAGAGGATGGGCAGCCCGTCGTCTGGCGAAAGGTGGTGCAGGAAGACAGGACCACCATCACCAAGGAAGTCGGCTCGGGTGAGGAGGTCCAACGCACCATCATCATCTACGACGCGCTGGGCACCACGCTCATCCAGCCCAACGGCTGGGGCGCCCGCTGGGACCGGACCGGCTATCAGGAGGTCCACACCCTCGAGGCTGTGGCCTATGACGCCGCCGGCAACGAGACCAAGTCGGACCCGGTGCGCATCTATGTCGCGCAAGAGCTGCC
>DAOUGZ010000182.1:0-8260 GCA_034428955.1 Anaerolineae bacterium
CGACGAGATAGACGAATTCGATCAGGGCCGGCAGCGCACAGCCGGCCGCCGCCAAGAGCCCGGCTAGCCTCTCTGGGATGGGCACATCCGTACGCAGCCAGAGGTCGATGCCCAAGGCCACGAGCGGCACAAGCAGGGCAACCGGGGCTTCGCCGGCCACGAGCGCAATCAGGGCCAGCGGCAGCGCAAGCACGACAATCAGCCGGCGCAGTGCGCCGCGGCCGGAGGGGCGCCCCGCCGTCTGGAAGAGCAAGCGCCGCGAACGGCGGGAAGCGAGCAAGCGCACAAGGCGGCCAGCACCGCGCCGCCCGCGCCACCAGCGCAGCGGCAGCCAACTGTAGAGCGCCGCCAGCCACAGCCCCCAGACAATCAGAAAGTAGCGCAGCCGGGTGTGGAAGGGCGCCAGGCGCACAGCCAAGGGCGGCGCCACATAGTGCGCGTAGAAAGGGTGATAGAGCAGGTAGGCCAGAATGGCCGTAACCAGCGCAAACGCCAGCCCGCGCCAACCATGCCCCCGCTCCCATGCCAGCCAGGCAATCAGCAAGAGCGCCAACCCCAGAAAAGTCGGCAGGTCCCATGTGTTCATGGGGCCCAGGGCGCCCGCGGTCAGCGCCAAGAGCAGCAGCGCAACCAGAGTTGCCGTTCTTCCTCGCTGGGGGCCGGAGGGGAGAAAGATCCCGGCAACCAGCGCGAGGGCGGCAAGCGTAAAGGGCAAGCTCATCATATGCGGGTGCAGATCGGCAAAGAGGTAGCTGAAAAAGGGGAACTCGTTAATCGTGAACGGGATGACCCGCGTGGCCTGGTACCAATAGTCAAAGGGCTGCAGCCCGCCCCGGCCGACCAGCCAGCGAGTCACACCGGCAGCGAGTGGCCCCAGCGCCTCGAGCCCGGCCTCGGCATTGGGCGTGCCGCCTCCCAGGGTCACCATGCTCGCCAGCCACTGCGCCAGAGCGGTCAGATTGCCCAGGACGGCCACACCCAACATCGCCGCCACGCCGCCCCAGAGCCAGCGCCTGCCCTGTAACCGCGCCGTCAGCGCATGGCCCAAGGAGAAGGCCAGGCCGGCAGCGAGGGCAAAGAAGGTGGGCACGGCCAGGTTAAAGGCCACCTCGGGTACCACGCCCGTCAGCTTGATCAGGACGTTAACGAGGTACAGGCCATAGTAATAGTAGTTGATGTGCCCGCCCGCAAAGTAGGGATCGTAGGGGGGAAAGTGAGCGCTCTTGGTGATGGCGTTCAAGAAGGCGAACTCCATCATCTTCTCGCCGCCGAACCAGGGCTGCCAGAGGTCGGGGTTGAGCAGGCGCACAACCACCAGGGCCAAAAAGGCCGCGGAGAAGAGGGCCTCTTCGCGCAGAAAGAGGCCGCGCCGCGCCCGCCACAGCGCAGCGAGCTGCCGGCGCTGCCGCAGAGCGGCCCAGACCCCGGCGGCAACGAGCAGAACCAGCACGGCGTAGGCATAACCGGCGCGGTTGGCCACAAGCCGCAAGGAGGCGCCGAGCCACAGGCCATAGCCCACAAGCAGCCAGCCCACCGCCTTGGCCAGGAGGTAGCCCCGGTCCGGCAGAGCGCGGCAGAGCCCGGTGAGCAGCGGCCAGGCAGCCCAGCCGATGACGCTGAGGGCCAGCCACCAGCAGGCGATGGCCGCAAAAGAGCCGGCGTTGGCCAGCGGGTTCCAGCCCCGATCATCGACCACCGGCAATTGGTTCACGGGTTGGTCGAGAAGCGCGACGCCCTCGGTCGGGGGCTCATCCTCGCCCTGCGACGAGCTGGAACAGCTCAAGCCGTTACTACATGGGCAGAGGGGCCGGATCGGCGACGCCAACCGATGCGCCGGAGCCCCAAAAGGGCGCGCGGAGAGACCCCCCAGGCTCTCCTTGCGCACCTCATAGATCGTCACCGGCCCCCGGCTGTAGGCGACGGTGAAGAGCCTCCCCACCAACCGATCGAACTTGGCCAGCCCCTGCGCCGAGTAATAGGCGCGCTCGAGTTCGCCGACATAGACGTAAGAGATGTCGTACAGCTTGAGCAGGCGGATCAACTCGGCCTCGTCGGTGCCGTCGTAGAGGCGACGCACGTCGTCGAGCCGCCAATCGACCACCTCGCCGGAAACGACAGCGCGCTGCTGCTTCTGATGCCAGTCCCAGCCGATAACGGTCGGCAGACCGGTATAGGTCGAGATGCGCGAGCCCCAGCGGTACAGCGGCGTATTGCCCTCCAGAATCACCGGCGAACCCTGCACGTTCTCCTGCAGCCAGCGTATGGCCTCCATGTCGGCGGCCAGGTTCAGTGCCTGCCCCTGATCGTGGTAGACTGCCGTCTGCATGTAGGCCGTGCCGTCCAGAGTGGGGCCGATGCTGGGGTCAAAGCGGTCGTTGATCTTGCCCCAGGCGGCCGTCAGGGGGTAGAGGGCGGCGCCACAGAGCAAGAGGGCCAGGCTCACACGCCAGGCTACTCGCTTACCCCTGGACCAGCGAGCCCACCGTCGGGCGAGCGACGACAGAGCGACCGTCGCAGCCACGCTCCACAGCACCCAGACCTGCAGATAGAACTTGAAGACGGTGTTCATGCGCCCGATATCGCCGCGCAGCACCACCACCTCGACCAGCAGAGTGAGCAGCAGCCCAGCGGCAAAGAGCAGCGCCGCAAAGCGCTCGGCCGCGGGCACATCGCGCCGCAGCACGAGCCAGAGCGCCAGCAGAACCAATGGCACCGCCAAGCCGGCGATCCACCAGCCCACCAGGACGGAGACCGCCGAAAGGCCCAGCAACGCGACAACACCCAGCCACCCGAACTGGTAGGAGAGGGCGGGCCGTACCAGCGCGCCGGCAAGCCGGCTATAGCGCCCCAGCCTGAGCGGCCGCGCCACGCTAAGGCGCAGGCTGCGGGCCAGGGCGCCCCGCGCCTGGTAGCCAAAGGCGCGGCTCAGGACATAGCTGGCTAGAATAAAGAGGAACAGCCCATGGATGAGCAAATAGTCTCCCAGGGACGTGCGCGGACCCCGCCACAGCTCCACCGAAGTATAGGCCGCGCCATAGCGGCTGTGGAAAGGCTGGAAGAGCAGGGTGCTGGCCAAGAGCAGAAACGCAAAGCGGGCCACGACGCTCCCCACTGCACGCCAAGCAACGCCCTTGGGCCGCAGCATGTGCCCAACGACCAGGCCGCCCAGCGCCACCGCCAGGTAGGTGGGATAGTCCCAGGTGTTGTTCACCCGCAGTTCGCCCAGAGTGAGGGCGAGAAGGCCCAGGGTCAGCCACTCGGCCCAGGCGCCTCGCTGCTCAGCATGGGCGGGCCGGCGCAACAGACTCACCGTCAGACCGAGCGCCAAGAGCGCGAAAGGCAGCGCGATCAGATGGGCGTGCAGGTCTCCATAGAGGAAGGTAAAGAAGGGGAACTCGTTGATCTCCCCGGCGCCCATCACGCGGCTGGCATTCCAGTACCACCACTCCGGGCGAAAGTTCAGGCCCTGCACACCGAGCAACACCCGGAAAAAGCCGGCAACCGCCTCGGCCAAGGCTCCCAAGCCGGGCAGAGCGCTCTGGGCGCCCGTCTGCCCGGCCTGGCGGAAGCCGTTGAACAGCAGGCGCACCTGCCCCAGGTTGCCGAGCACTGCGATCAGCAGCGCCGTCAGGAGGCCCAGGCGTGCCGGGCGGTCGAACGCGGCCCGCTCTTGGCGCTCATCCCCCTGGCCCAGCAGCGCACTGACCACCGAGAACCCACCCATCGCCGTCAGCGCAAAAAGGGTGGGCAGCGCCAGGTTGTAGGCCATGGCGGGCACCACGCCCGATAGCTTGCAGACAGTGGCCACAATGACCTGGCCAAAGTAGTAGTAGTTGATATAGCCGCCGGCGAACCAGGGGTCATAGGGCGGGAACCAGGTGCTGCGGATAATGGCGTTCAGGTAGGCCAGGTCCATCGGCTTCTCGCCGCCCATGACGGGGTGCCAGAGGTCGGGGTTGCCGAGCCGCACCAGCAGAAAGGCCAGAAAGAACCCCAGGTAGAGCCCTTCCACCAACAAGAGATGGTGCCATTCACGGCGCAGGAAATCCGCCATCTCCCAGCGGCGGCGCCAGCCCAGCGCACCACCGAGCGCCGCCAATAGCAGCGCCAGCAGGGCAATGCTCAACCGAGTGTAAGGGAGTAGGTGCAGGCTGGCCGCCAGCCAGGCCAGGTAGGAGACGGCCAGCAGCCCCAGAGCCTTGGCGAAAAAGAACCCCCGATCCCTAGAGCGTGGGAAGGCAACAAAGGCAATCGGAAACGCCGCCAACGCCAGCAGTTCGAGCGCCACCAACCAGACCAGGGCCGGCACACGGTTGGCCGGACCGTTGGGGTCGAACATGGCCCGCCAAGTGCCGCCCTGCCTCTGCGCCTCGCGCTCCTCCGGCGCGAGCATCAGCCCATGCCGGGCGCGCATCGTCTGCACCGGGCTCATGCGCACCAAACGGTCGATGGGAATGCTGCCCAAGAGTTCGCGCGTCCGCTCGCTAGAGTAGGCCGGGGTCTTCTTAAGGATGGTCACCTTGGGATGATCATAGACCGTAAAGGCCTCATCGGCTGTGTCATCCACGAACTCGACCGGCCCAAGGTTGGGATACGAGGTAAAGACCTTTAGCACCTCAAAGCCCAGCTCACCGGAAAAGAGGTACTTGTAGTAGGCCGTGGTCAGGGGGTAGCGCTCCGGCAGCCGGGGGATCGAATCGTATAGTCGGTTGCTGGAAAAGATGATATAGTCCGCCTGATCGAGCCACTGGAACATCGCGTCGCGCTTCTCGGGGATGTCCTCCCAATAGGGCTCGGTCGCAATCAGGTTGTATCCGTACTGGGCCGGGTCCTTGCCGTCAACGTTCTGGGGAATGATGTCGTCCCAGACCTCCCAGGTCAGCGTCGACCCGTGCGGAATGTTCTCATAGACCCAGCGCGAGGCGGCCACGCGCGACAGGGGCCGCCGGTAGATGTTGGTGAACGCCTCGGCGTAGAGAAAGGTGCCCAGAACAACGATAACGCCCACAGCTGCAGCGCCCACGGGCGCCAGCCGGGCCAGCGTGGCCCACCACCCCCCCGTCCGGCCCACCAGCGAGTTGGCCCGTCGCCACAACCAGGCCAGAAAGTAGGCGGCCAGGATGACCATCAGCGGATAGATGGGCAAAAAGTAGCGGACCGACTTGACGAACTGGATGCTCATGTAGCCGAAGGATAGGGTCACCCACAGCAGGAGCGGCAGATGCTCAACCTTGCGCTTGCGCACCGACTCGACGGCCGCCAGAAGCCAGCCGGCCCAGGCGGCAAGCCCGAGGGGCAAGCCCATCCCCCAAAGAACCATATTGCGCCAGGCGAACCACACTGGCTCGCGGTCGGTCCACTGGTGGCTGGGGGGATAGTCGATAGTGCCGTCCATCAACTGCGCCGCGGTAGACATGTCCTGCAGCCAGCGCTGCGAGGGTGTCAAGTCCAACGGGCTGCTGCCGGAGAAGGCATAGGGCTGCGTCAGCCGGAAGGCAAACAGGGCAACCAGCAACGCCAGGCCCAGGCCCAGGGCCGCACGCAACAGGCCCCGCTGGATAGCCACCGCCCGCGGCGCCTCGGGATTGATCCGCAGCAGGCGCGCCACACGTCCGGCCGCACTCCGCCAGACGCGCGGCCCAGCTGTCGCCCCGGCTAGGACCGGCTCGTTGAACGCGCGCAACAAGCCGGCCACGCCCATCGCCGCCAGGAACATGGCCATGCTGATCTTGCCGGCGACGGCGATGCCAAAGGTCGCGCCAGCCAGCGCCCAATCGAGCCAACGGTGCCCCTGCATGGCGCGCACGGTGAAAAAGAAGGCCAGCGTAACCATCAGGGTGATAAAGGTCTCGACGGTGTAAAAGTGGGCATGCTGGATGTTCAGCACCGTGCAGGCCATCAGCGCCGAAGCCAGGAGCCCCACCCAGCGCCCGTACAGCCGCCGGCCCACAAAGAAGACGAGCAGCACAACTGCCAGATCATAGAACGCCGAGGCCACCCGCCCCACCAGGTGTACCTGCCAGTAGCTGGCCTGGTCGAGCAGGTTCCCGATAGCCTTGACGATAAAGACCGGCGCCGTACCATAGACGAACATGCCCACATCGCGGTTGTACGGGTTCAGCGGCGAACGCGCTCCGTCGAAATACTCGCCCAAGCTCTTCGGCCAGCCGAGCCGTGAGGTCACGTCGGTCAGAAAGCGTTCGTCGGGGTGCAGATGGGTCTGTTCATCCCAGTTCACGCCGGTCAGACGCATCGAGGCGCCAAGCAGAAGGATAGCCACCAGCGCCAGCAGGATCAGATTACGCTCGCCCACTGCCCCGCACAGGCGGCCAAGGAAATGCGCCCGCCCTCGCGGCTGTCCTTGTTCCTCTTTCGTATCGTTTGAGGGCTGTTGCATGGCGTTATCTCTCTCCATAGAATGTCACAAAGGCCACGCGCCCATCGTACGCATAGTGTTCGATGGCGACGCCCCGTGGGAAGGCGCCATAGAGCGCCTCCAGCATCGCCACATCACCCGGGTGCACGATGACCAGAAAGCGCCCCTGCACCGTCGAGAGCGGCGGGGCGGCAGGGTCCAAGTCGGCCAGCTCCCAATCCCAGGTGGGCTCTTTGATCCGGAGCTGCGCCCGCAGTGCATTGCCGTCGAACCAGTGGGGCCATACCTTGATGTATGCCGGCCCCTGAGGCGCGAAATCATCCAAGACACGCGCCATCTCTAGCGTTATCGCATAGTTGCGCCCCGGCAGATGCTGCACGTAATCCCGAAAGTAACGCTGCCGGGTTTCGCCGAGTTCGAAACCGGCCAGAGGCAGAAGGAGCAGTACCAGCGCCATCCCTGCACTCAGGCGAGGCCACCGCCGGCACAACGACGGCGGTATCGCGGTCGCCGGCAGGGGCGAGCCCCGCCAGGGCCGGCGGCAGCGCCACCAGCAAATAGACGGGCACCAGAACGCCCGAAGCGCGCACAGCATTGGGCACTTCTTGCGGAAAGGCAACCGAGAGCGCCGTGGGCAGTAGCAACCCGGCCAGGAAAACCAGGACCACAAGGTTATGGCCGCGCCGCCAGCGGACCAGAGCATAGGCCAGGCCCATGGGCAAGAGCACGCCGCTGATCACCCCCAACTGGCGCTGGTAGGGTACATTGGCATAGTAGACGCCATCGCCGCGCTGGTTGAACATGGCGGCGGCGCGGCCCAGGTTGCCGAGGAAGACCCGCAAGAGATCCGCGGGTAGAGGCACCTCGGTGCCCGTCACACGTGTAGCCACACGAAAGAGGTAGGCCTGCGGCTGCTCCAGGGCGTAGCGCCCGAGGGGCAAGAAGGCCACCAGCGCCGCCAACGCCAGCGCCACCATCCCCCAGGCGTAACCGCGAAACGCCTGCCGCCCGCGCCGGGCCAGTTCGAGGGCCAACGCCGCAAGCAGGAGGGGCGGCACGACAAGAAAGGCGTTGTAGGTATAGAGCCCAAGCCCGAGCGCCAGGCCGGCCAACCAAAAGTCGGCCCCCTGCCTACGGCGCAGGGCGCGCACCGTCGTCCACAGGACCAGCGCCACGGCCAGGGGCATCAGCGATGCGCGATAGCCGGAGCGGCTGAGGATGACATGCCACTTGCTCACAGCCAGAAAGGCTGCCGCAACCAGGCCCACGTGGCGGTCGTAGAGGCTGCGCCCCAGCCCATAGACCACGGCTACCGTCGCCACACCAACCAACGCCGAGACGAACTTGAGCGCAAAGTAGCTGAGGCCGAACACCGCCCCGTAGGCCGCCAGGAGATAGTGGAACAGGGATTCGCGCCCGGGATAGCGCGGGCAGAAGACCATGAACTGGCCCTGCATAATCTCGCGCGCGTTCTGGTAGATCAGGGGCATGTCCACGCCCATCTCACGCGGGATGGCATCCAGCTCGCGCAGCCGCAGCACAGCAGCGACAAGGAGAATGCCCACAAGGGCCAGAGTGTGCCAGGATAGGCGCACCCCGTCCGCCAACCGCACCCGAAACGCTGGGCGGCCTGCCGGCGCCGCACTTTGGAAGGCAAAGTAGAGAAGCGCCAGCGCCCCCAGCCAGGCCACGGTCGGCAGCGGCCGGAAGCGATTGCCGCCAAAGCCCGGAAATGCCAGCACGGCCAGAAGCACAGCCAGCCCCAAAGGCACAAGCCGCGGCGCGCGAATCAAGCCGGCCGGTTCGGCCCCCTGCCGCTCGACGGCCTGCCGCCGGTTGAGCAGCGCAAAGACCGCGCCGCCCGCCAACAGCAGTGCCCAGCCC
>DAOUGZ010000183.1:0-88992 GCA_034428955.1 Anaerolineae bacterium
CGCATCGGCCTGGCCCAGAACCGCCTGCCCGTCTCGGCCGATATCCGCGACGTGGAGCCCGGCGACGTCTACGATGCCACCGGCCCCCTGCCCGCCGAACTGGAGGAACTGGGTCGCCAGGCCCTCGCCGAGGGCGCCGTGGCCGTGGTCAGCCTCGCCGGCGGCGTGGGCAGCCGCTGGACCCAGGGTGCGGGCGTCGTCAAGGCGCTTCACCCCTACTGCAAGCTGGGCGGCAAGCACCGCACCTTCGTCGAGACCCATCTGGCCAAGAGCCGCCGCCGCAGCCGCGAGTGCGGCCGGCCCATCCCGCACATCTTTTCCACCAGCTACCTGACCCAGGGTCCTATCGCCGCCTACCTGGAAGCCGAGCGCAACTATGGCTACCCGGGGCCGCTGCTCCTCTCGCCGGGGCGAGCGGTGGGCCTGCGGCTCGTGCCCATGGCGCGCGACCTCCGCTTCGCCTGGGAGGAAATGCCTCAGCAGCTCCTCGATGAGCAGGCGCAAAAGGTTCAAGATAGCCTGCACACTGCCCTCATCGACTGGGCGCGCTCCTCAGGCGAGGGCTCGGACTATACGGACAACATCCCGCTCCAGTGCCTGCATCCCGTCGGGCACTGGTACGAGGTCCCCAACATGTTCCGCAACGGCGTCCTGGCTCGCCTGCTGGAGGAGAACCCCAACCTCCGGCACCTCATGGTCCACAACATCGATACCCTGGGGACGGACGTCGACCCGGCCCTCCTGGGCCTGCACATCAAGCTGGGCGCCACGATGACCAATGAGGTCATCACCCGCCGCATCGACGATCGCGGCGGCGGCCTGGCCCGCGTCGACGGGCGGCTGCGCCTCCTCGAGGGGTTGGCTCTGCCCCGCGAAGAGATTGAGTTCGCCCTGTCCTACTACAACACCAACACCTTCTGGCTAGACATCGACCGGCTCCTGGCCGCCTTTGGCCTCACACGAGACCATCTGCAGGACGAAGAGCAAGTCGCCGCCGCCGTGCGCGCCGTCGCTGCCCGCATGCCCACTTACATCACCCTCAAGGATGTGAAGCGGCGCTGGGGCCACGGGCAGGAGGACGTCTACCCCGTTGCCCAGTTCGAAAAGCTCTGGGGCGACATGACCTCGCTGCCCGAACTGGACTGCCGCTTCGTGGTCGTGCCGCGGTTGCGCGGGCAGAACTTGAAGGAGCAGGCCCAGCTCGACGGCTGGCTGCGCGATGGCTCTGCCGCCTACGTCGAATCCATATGTGAGTGGTCATAGCACCGCAAGCCCGCCCCCGTGCATTGTGTGCTGGGGGCAGCCGGCTCACGCTTCGCATTCCCCGGCGCAGCCCAATACCCGGCTGAAACCTGCGACGCCTGACGCTTGACGTTTGACGGTTCGCTCCCAACGGCTGTAGAAGGAGAGCCCGTGCCTCACATTATCGTCGAAAACCTGACCAAAACCTTCCGCATCGCTCAGCGCGAGCCGGGGCTGGCGGGCGCCGTGAAAGGCCTGCTGCAGCGTCGCTACCGCACCGTTCGCGCCCTCGATGGGGTATCCTTCACCCTCGAGCCCGGCGAACTGGTCGGCTACATCGGCCCCAACGGCGCCGGCAAATCGACCACCGTCAAGGTCCTCGGCGGCATCCTCGTCCCCGACTCGGGCCGCTGCGAGGTGCTGGGCCGCGTGCCCTGGCAGGAGCGGTCGGCCCACGTCCGCGACATCGGCGTCGTCTTTGGCCAGCGCACCCAGCTCTGGTGGGACCTGCCGGTGATCGAATCCTTCGACCTCCTGCGAGACATCTACCGCGTGCCGCAGGCCAGCTATGCGCGTACCCGCGACGAGTTGATTGCCCTCCTGAGCCTGGAGCCCCTCCTCGATGTGCCCGTGCGCCAGCTCAGCCTGGGCCAGCGCATGCGTTGCGACCTGGCCGCTTCGCTGCTGCACGCGCCCAAGCTGCTCTTCCTCGATGAGCCGACCATCGGCCTTGACGCAGTGAGCAAGCTGGCCGTGCGTGACTTTGTGCGTCGCCTCAACCGCAAGCGTGGCGTAACCGTGATCCTCACCACCCACGATATGGATGACATCGAAGCCCTCTGCACGCGGGTCATGGTCATCAGCCGCGGGCAGATCCTCTCCGACGGGTCACTCGCCGGCCTGCGCGCTCAAGTCACCACCGAGCGTCGCCTCATCGTCGAGCTGGTCCACGAGGAGGACTGGCTCGAGGATCCCGACGCCGCGGTCATCCGCCGCGACGGCCGGCGCCTGACCCTGCGTTTCGACCCCGAACAGGTCCCGGCCGCCGCGTTGATCGCCCGCATCACCTCGCGCTATGCCATCCGCGACCTCTACGTCGAGAACCCGCCCATCGAAGAGATTATCGCCCGCCTGTACAAGGAGTACCCGGCATGAGGGCACACTTTGCCGCCTCCACGGCCCAGCGCGGCCTGGCTGCCCCTCTGGCCTACCTGAGGGCCTACGCCTCCCTGCTCAGCGCGCGCTTTCGCACCCTGCTGCAATACCGCACCGCCGCCATTGCCGGCATCGGCACCCAGTTCTTCTTCGGCCTGATCTTTGTCATGGTCTACGAGGCCTTTTACCGTTCCTCGCCGGGGCCGCAGCCGATGGCTTACGAGGAGGTCGTGACCTACACCTGGCTCGGCCAGGCCCTGCTGGCGATGCTGCCCTGGAACGTCGACCCCGAGCTGCGGGCCATGGTCCGCTCGGGCGCCGTCGCCTACGAGATGCTCCGCCCCCTGGACCTCTACACCGCCTGGTACTGCCGCGCCCTGGCCTGGCGCACCGCGCCGGCCCTGCTGCGCAGCCTGCCCTTGGTGATCATCGCCTGTCTGTTTATGGGTATGCGCCCGCCGGCCTCCCTCGCCTCCGCCGTGGCGTGGGCGCTGGCCACGATCGGCGCCGTGCTCCTGGGCAGCGCCATCACCACGCTGATGAACATCTCACTCCTGTGGACGGTCTCCGGCGAGGGCATTTCCCAACTCGTGCCCGCGATGGTCCTGGTGTTCTCCGGCATGGCCGTGCCGCTCCCCCTGCTGCCCGATTGGGCCCAACCGATACTGAACGCCCTGCCCTTCCGTGGGCTCATCGACATTCCCTTCCGCCTCTACATCGGCCACATCCCACCGCAAGAGGTCTGGCCGCTCCTCGCCCACCAACTGGCCTGGACGGCCGCGCTCATCCTCCTGGGGCGCTGGGTGCTCGCCCATGGCCAACGGCGGCTCGTCGTACAAGGGGGTTGAGGTATGCTCAACGCCGTGCATCTCTACTTCCGCTACATCGGCATCTCGCTGCGCAGCCAGATGCAATACAAGGCCTCATTCCTGATGCTGACCCTGGGCCACTTTGTAGTCACCGGCATCGAGTTCCTGACGGTTTGGGCGCTTTTTGCGCGCTTTGGCAGCCTGGAGGGCTGGACGCTGCCGGAAGTCGCCCTCTTCTACGGCCTGGTCAACATCGCCTTTTCCTTCTCCGATGCCGCCTCGCGCGGCTTTGACCTCTTCGGCAACATGGTCAAGGCCGGCGATTTCGACCGCCTGTTGCTGCGCCCGCGCCACCCGGCCCTGCAGCTCGCCGGCCAGGAGCTGACCCTGCGGCGCATCGGCCGCCTCTCGCAGGGGCTGCTGGTCTTCCTCTGGGCGGCCGGCAGCCTGCACATCGCCTGGACGCCGGCCACGGTGCTGCTGGCCCTGGCCACCGTCGCCGGTGGCGCCTGCCTCTTCTACGGCATCATCGTCCTCCAGGCCACCCTCGCCTTCTGGACCACCGAGGGCCTGGAGATTGCCAACTCGGTGACCTACGGCGGCGTCCAGGCCACCCAGTACCCCCTCGCCATCTACCGCGGCTGGTTCCAGCGCTTCTTCGTCTACGTCATCCCCTTGGCCACCATCGCCTACTTCCCGGTGCTGGCCATCCTCGGGCGCACAGACCCCCTCGGCAGCCCGGCATGGCTCGGCTGGCTCTCGCCCCTGGCCGGGCCGGCCTTCCTCCTGCTGGCAATCCAGGTCTGGAGTCGCATTGGCATTCGGCACTATACCTCGACCGGGAGCTGAGTCCGCCCGAGGCTTGGTATGAGCACAAGGCTACTCCTCGTGGTCGCAAGCCCGATTGCGATGGGGAAGAAGTAACAAGATTACTATTCCCAGGATATTGAGGGAGACAAGTAGAAAGACGCCGAGCAACGGAGCATACCCTTTTCTCCTCGCAGTATCCACCGCCCAGCATAAGACAGCTATAACCACTACGAGAATCACAGAGAACTGCATACCCGCGGCTATCGCAGATACAAGGTTCCGGCCATTGAGCAGAGAAACAAAGAACCCCAGAAGCAGTCCGGCTAATGCACCTGCTGCTATTCTGCTAGAAGACGAGGTCAGCATAATCCACCTCCGCCTGTCAGCCCTCAACCTCAGTGCCTGCCCATCCGCGTCCTCAGCGCTCGCCTGCGTCCCATCTACCCTCTACCGGATGCATGAGCACGCAGTGTCATAATAGTCAGGATATTGCGGAAACGCAAACAACTCCATTGCGCCAAGAGGCGAGCGTGACTGCGGCCAGGCGAACGTGCTTCGTGTCCTTCGCCTGAGGCGGCGATTCTTCACTGCCACCACGCCACTTCGTGTTCTTCGTGCTCCACCCCCCCATTTGGCTTTCTCCCCCCACCTGTGTATTATGTAGCGGATGAGCACGTACAGAGATACACTGGCCCTGCCCCATGGCAACCTGCAACTGCCCGCCTTCCTGCCCGACGCCACGCTCGGCGTGGTGCGGTCGGTCGATAGCGCCGACCTCGAGGCCTGCGGCATTCAGGCGGTGGTCATGAACACCTTCCATCTGATGCAGCGGCCCGGCTCGTCGACCATCGACGCCCTCGGCGGGCTGCACCGCATGGCCGGCTGGCGGCGCCCCATCATTACCGACTCTGGCGGCTTCCAGGCCTACTCCCTCATCCGCGAGAACCCCAAATTCGGCCGGCTGAGCGACCGGGGCATCAGCTTTCAGCCCGAGGGGGCGGCACGCAAATTCAACCTGACCCCGGAGAAGAGTGTGCAACTGCAACTGGCGTACGGCGCCGATGTCGTCATCTGCCTCGACGACTGCACCCATGCCGGCGCGCCGCTGGCCGTCCAAGAGGAATCGGTTCGCCGCACGGTGGCCTGGGCGCGCCGCGGCAAGAGCGAGTTCGAGCGCATCGTCGGGCAAAAGGGCCTCGCGCCGGAGGAGCGCCCGCTCCTCTTTGCCGTCATCCAGGGTGGTGCCTCGCCCGAGTTACGCCGCCGCTGTGCCGGTGAGCTCCTGGAGATGGGCTTTGACGGCTACGGCTACGGCGGCTGGCCGCTCGACGAGGAAGGCAACCTCCTCAGCGACACCCTGGCCTACACCCGCGAACTTGTGCCGGCGCACCTGCCCGTGCACGCCCTGGGCGTGGGCCACCCTGCCTATGTCGCTCGCTGCGCCCGGATGGGCTACGGGCTCTTTGACAGCGCCCTGCCCACCCGCGACGCCCGCCACGGCCGGCTCTACGTTCTGGACCTCACCGCGGGCACCCAAAGCATGCCCGAGAGCTGGTCCTCCTACGTCTACATCGGAGACAAGAAGCACATCAAGAGCGACCGTCCGCTCGACGGTGCCTGTGACTGCCTGACCTGCTCCCGCTATTCGCTGGGCTATCTGCACCATCTCTTCAAGATCGGCGATTCCGCCTTCCTCAGGCTGGCCACCCTCCACAACTTGCGGGCGCTGGCCCGCCTCTGTGCGCACCTGCGGTCAGAGCGCCATGGATAACCCGGTCGGGAACCTGGAGCGGTTGGTAGCAACGGTGCTGCAGAGCGCCAAGTATCGCAGCGTCAGCCCGGACCTCGTGCGGCGCATCGGCCTACAAGAGCTGGGCAAGCGACGCAGCTTAAAAGCCGCCGTCAAGGCCAGCAAAGACCGGCTGCACCAGGTCGCAGGGGCCTATTGGGAGCGCCGGCTGGACTATGCAGCCTGCCTGGAGAGACTGCGCCGGGCCGCGCAGGGCGGGGATGCCGAGTTCCGCCGCTGCTGTCGAGAGGTCATGGCGCTGCACACTTCCTCTCGCGAGCGGCTCGAGATTGTGGATACCTTCTACGCCCAGACCCTCGGCCCCCTGCAGCCCATCCGCTCGATCCTGGACGTAGCCTGCGGGCTCAACCCCTTGGCGCTGCCCTGGATGCCCGTGGCTGAGGGCGTAGAGTACCACGCCTGCGACATCTACCAGGACATGGTGGGGTTCGTGAACGACTTTTTGGCCCTGGCCGGGGCGCGGGGTGGGGCGGAGGTCTGCGATGTGGCCCAGCATTGTCCGGCCTACGAGGTTGATGTCGCCCTTCTGCTCAAGGCGCTCCCATGCCTGGAGCATCTGGATCGTTCGGCCGGAGAGCGCCTTCTGGCCGGCCTGAACGCACGGTACATCCTGGTCTCCTTCCCGGTGCACAGCCTCAGCGGCGCCTCCAAGGGCATGGTGGCCAACTATGACTCGCGTTTTCGGCAACTCATCGCCGGTCGGGGCTGGGCCGTGCAGCGCTTCGAGTTCGCCAGCGAGTTGGCCTACCTGATCGAGAAATAGCAGGCTCCGGATTTGCTCAAACTCTGCAAGGGAAGCATAATGGAGCCAGACAGTGCTGTAACCGCACTTGCCCACAAGCAAGTGGGGGCGTCCGGGCGCTCTGCTCCGCGCGAGGCCGGAACGGAACCTTTTGGGGGGGTTATCGGTGGTTCTGCCGGTGTGGGGCCGCCCGCGGGGGCGGCCCCACACCGGCAGAACCACCGATAACCCCCAGAGTCTAGGGCAGCTCGGTTTTCAATGGAGGAAAAGACCGTGACCAAGATTGCATTCATCGGTGCAGGCAGCCTGGGCTTTACTCGCGGCCTGGTCAGAGATATGCTGACCTTCCCGCTGCTCGAGGACGCCACGCTGGCCCTCATGGACATCGATGCCGAACGGCTCGAGTTCGCCCGCCAGGCCTGCCAGCTCATCATCGACAAGGGCAACTATCCGGCCAAGGTCGTCGCCACGATGGACCGGGAAGAAGCCCTCAAGGACGCCGATGCCGTCCTCGTGACCATTCTGGCTGGGGGCGTGGACGTCTGGCAGCACGATATCCTCATCCCCAAAAAGTACGGCGTCGACACCAACGTCGGCGACACCCGCGGCCCTTCGGGCATCTTTCGCGCCCTGCGCACCATCCCCGTCATGCTGGGGATTGCTCGCGACATGGAGCGCCTCTGCCCCGACGCGACCATGCTCAACTATACCAACCCCATGGCCATGCTCTGCCGGGCCATGCAGCGCGAGACCTCGATCAAGCTGACCGGTCTCTGCCACAGTGTACAGGGCACGGCCATGATGCTGGCCCGCTGGATCGGTGCCCCCTACGAAGAGATCACCTACACCTGCGCCGGCATCAACCACAACGCCTGGTACACCAAATTCGAGTGGAACGGTAAGGATGCCTACCCGCTGATCCGCAAGGCCGTCAGTGAGGACCCGGATATCTACCAAGAGGAAATCGTCCGCAACGAGATGTTCCTGCACCTGGACTACTATGTGACCGAGTCCAGCGGGCACAACTCGGAGTACAACTGGTGGTTCCGCAAGCGGCCCGACCTGATCGAAAAGTACTGCACCCACGGCACCGGCTGGAACCCCGGCGAATATGCCTACATCCTCAAGGAATATGCCTCCCGCGAGGATACCTGGCGCGACCAGGTCAAGGCCTGGCTCGAGGAGGGCAGCATCTCATTGGAGCGAGGCCACGAGTATGCCTCGTCCATCATCAACGCTCTCCAGGGCGGCGAGCCGTTCCAGTACAACGGCAACGTGCCCAACACCGGGCTGGTCACCAACCTACCGGAGAACGCCTGTGTGGAGGTGCCCGTCTGGGCCAGCAAGAAGGGCCTGGAGCCAGTGTACGTCGGCGCGCTCCCGCCGCAGTGCGCCATCCTCACCAACCTCCTCGCGCAGACCGAGGAGATGGCGGTTGAGGCGGCCATCACGGGTAACCCGCGCCTCGTCTTCCAGGCCATCGCCAACGACCCACTGACCGCCGCCGTGCTCTCGCTGCGCGAGATCGAGCAGATGGTCAACGAAATGCTCGAGCAGAACCGGCCCCATCTGCCACAGTTCAAGCACTTTAAGGCCTGACGGCAGGCCAGTCTGGCGTGTCGGGTCTAGAATCACGACCCTCCCGGAGGTTGGGAACTACCTCCGGGAGGGTGGCCTCCTCCCCTTTCGCGCCTGCGGCGCTCCAGCGAAACTACTTCTCCTTCGCTCCATCTATCGCCTTATCCGCATAGCCGACAAAGGGCTCCAGCAGCCGCGTGAACTCCATCGGCAGTACAAACTTGGTGGCCGGCCCCGCCCCCAGCGCCTTGAGGGCATCGAGGTATTGCAGGCTCATCGTCTTGGAGTCCACATCGCGGGCTGTTCCATGGATCCTGGCCAAGGCATCCGCATAGCCCTCGGCTTTTAGGACCGCGGCCTGGCGCGCGCCCTCGGCCTCCAGGATAGCCGCCTGCTTGGCGCCCTCTGCCCGCAGGATGGCCGCCTGCTTTTCGCCCTCGGCCACCTTTACCGACGCCTCGCGCCGGCCGTCCGCCTCCGTCACCGTCGCCCGCCGCTCGCGCTCCGCCGCCATCTGCCGGTTCATCGCCGCCTGCACCTCGCGCGGCGGCTCGATCTCGCGAATCTCGACCGAGGTCACCTTGACGCCCCAGCGCTCCGTGACCTCGTCGAGCTTGACCCGCAACACCTGATTGATCGCCTCGCGTTTGGCCAGCACATCATCCAGGGGGATGTCACCAATCACGGCGCGCAGCGTCGTGGTCGCAATGCCGGTCGAAGCGCCGGCAAAGTCCCTCACCTTCAAAACGCTCAGCGACGGCTCGATCACCTTCCAGTAGATGAGGAAATCGATGTTGATCGGCGCGTTGTCCTTGGTAATGCAGGTTTGTTGTGGGATGCTCAGGTAGAGTTCGCGCATATCGACCCGCACAGCCTTGTCCACAAAGGGAATCAGGAGCACGATGCCCGGCCCCTTCTCGCCAATGCAGCGCCCCAGCCGAAAGACGACCAAACGCTCGTAATCCCGCACGATCTTGACGATCGATGGGAGCAGGATCACAAACACGATCAGGAACCCTAGAAGCAAGGCCATGAGGATGATGAATCCGTCCATATCTCTCCCTTCCAGACCTATCGGACGGCCGCTCCGGCGGCACCCCATCAACGCCGGTCGGCCAACACCTTACTCAGCCTCACAGCGCCGTACCACGACCTTGTTGCCCTCCTGGGCCACGACCTGCACATCCTCACCGGCGGCGATCGGCGGCTCCTCAGCAAGGGCCGTCCACTGCTCTCCGGCTACCTGCACCACACCCAGCGGGTCCAGGGCGGTCACCGCTGTTCCCCGGGCGCCGAGAAGCGTCTGCGCGCCTACCGGCGTGGGAAGCCGCTGCGCCCTGACGCCGGCCCTCACAACGGTGAGGAACAGCCCGGTCACCGCCAGCGTCATCAAGACGATCAGCCCGGGGCTCACGCGCACGGACGGCGCTACCACGGAGGAGAGCCCCAAGGGGCTGAAGAGGAAGAGTGAGCCCAAGGCAAAGACTATCGCTCCAGCGGCGCTCAGAGCATAACCCATCCTTCGGATATCCAGCGCAAAGAGCACCAGCGCCAGCACAATCAGCACGACGCCGCCCCAGTTCAGCGGCAGGCCGACGAAGGCCAGCGAGGCGAGGACGAGGCAGATGATGCCAAGCACCCCCGGAAACCCCACGCCCGGCTCAACCAACTCCACCGCAATCGCCAGCACGCCGACAGACAACAGCACGTAGGCCACGTTCGGATCCGCCAGGATGCGCATAAAGCGCTCGACCAGCACCATGGCACACACTCCATTAGCTGAGGGGGCTCATGCTTCCGATAGGCGCACGGATGCACGGCCTGCACCCCCTGATGCACCGCACCCCTGGTGCCCCCTACACGCCATTCCGCACGCCTCTTGCCAAGGGCACACTTTCAGTATATCATGAAGCACACCAGTCCACAACAGGGATAAAGGGATTGCTATGGACACCAGCCATCGCTATCGCGGCGCTCTCCTCGGCCTCGCCGCCGGAGATGCCTTGGGTACGACCATCGAGTTCTGCCCACCCGGCACGTTCGCGCCGGTCGAGGACATCACGGGCGGAGGCCCTTTCGGCCTCGAGCCCGGTCAATGGACCGATGACACATCCATGGCCCTCTGCTTGGCAGAGAGCCTCATCGCCTCTCGTGGATTTGACCCTACAGATCAGCTCGAGCGCTACGTGCGCTGGTGGCGCCAGGGCCATCTGTCGGCGACCGGCGCCTGCTTCGATATCGGCAACACCATCCGCTCCGCGCTCGCCCGCTTCGAACGGACAGGCAACGCCTTCCCCGGCTCCACGGACCCAGGCTCGGCCGGCAACGGCTCGATCATGCGCCTGGCGCCGGTGCCTCTCTTCTACGCCGCGCACCCCGGCGAGGCCATCGAACGGGCCGCCGACAGTTCACGCACCACCCACGGCGCACCAACCTGCGTCGATGCCTGCCGCTATCTCGCCGCGCTGATTGTGGGCGCCGTTCGCGGGGCCAGCAAAGAGGAACTGCTGTCGCCCCGCTACTGCCCGCTGCCGGGCTATTGGCAAGGGCACCCCCTGGTGGGCGAGATCGATGAGGTCGCCGCCGGCTCCTTCAGACAGCGCCGCCCACCCGAGATCCGCGGCTCGGGCTACGTCGTCCGCTCTCTCGAGGCGGCGCTCTGGGCCTTTCACAACAGCGGCTCGTTCCGCGAGGGCTGCCTTCTGGCCGTCAACCTGGGAGACGATGCCGATACGACCGGGGCCGTATACGGGCAACTGGCCGGCGCCTACTATGGGGAGGAAGGGATCCTAGAGGAGTGGCGTGCCAAGGTCGCCCAACGGGCGCTAATCGAGACGATGGCAGACAAGCTCTATGCCCTGTCGCTCAACGACATCTAGCGCTGCTGCCCGGCCGGCCGCGGCACGGCAGCTCGGCGCGGGGCACTGATGGCTCGTCAACACGACCAGCCCCACGTCGATAATCCAGGTCCGGCGAACGGCGCGCGCCGCCCTGCCGGCATCTTGGTAGGATCAACCCCAGTGGAGAAGACGACTTGCCAGAGAACCCCTTGATCGGTATCGACATCGGCGGCACCAAGATCGCCGTCGCCGCCATCAGTACAGCCGGCGGCATCCTCAGCCGGGCTCAAGCTTCCACGTTGGCCCACGCGTCCTATGACGCCTTCGTCCGGGGCCTGATCGGCCTGGTTGAGGAAGCTTTGCACAGCAGCGGCCGGAGCGACTCTCCCTTGGCCATCGGCATCGGATGCCCGGGTCCTATCGACCCCGAACGCGGCACCGTGCACAACCCGTACACGCTCCCCCTGCCCGACGGTGCCGACATCACCACACCCCTCCGCCAGCATTTCGCTGTGCCCGTAGTGCTGGAGAATGACGCCTTTGCAGCCGCCCTCGGTGAACACTGGCAGGGCGCTGCGAGAGGGCGCGAGTTGGCCGTCTGCATCACCTTCGGCACCGGCATCGGTGGGGGCATTGTGCGCCAGGGACGCCCCGCGCGCGGCGCCAACGGCGTGTACCCCGAACTCGGCCACCAGATCATCGAACCAACCGGCCCCGAGTGCTATTGCGGCGCGCGGGGCTGCTGGGAAACGCTCGCCTCGGGCACGGCCATCGGCAAGGCCGGCCAGGATGCCGCCGCCAGCGGACGGAGCCGCATCCTCCTGGAGATGGCCGCCGACAGACCCGAGGATGTCACTGCCGAGATGGTCTTCCACGCCGCCGAGGCAGGCGACACGGCTGCCATCGAGGCTGTGGAGTGCGCCATCCGGGCTACAGCCTGCGGAGTCCACAACATCGTCCATCTCCTGGCACCGGACGCGATCATCCTCGGCGGTGGAGTGATGCGCCACTATGCGCTGTTCGAGCCGGCTATCCGCCAAGCGCTCGCCCGCATCACCGTCGTGCCCCAGCCCGGCCTGCTCCTAGCGCCCGCCGCGCTGGGGCCGGACGCGGGCATGTTTGGCGCCGCGCGCGCAGCCATGCTCGCCGTGGAATAGGAGGAATCACGGATGGATTCGCTGCAGCGCCTGCGCGCCGAGGCCGGCGATGAGATACCGGTCATGGGCTAGGTTGAGGGCGCACTGGCCGAAGCGGCAGACCTGCGCGAGAGCGGACCGCGCGTGCTGAGTGCTGCCGGCTGCGACATCCCCGATGGGCCACCTCACGGCAATCTCCTGGCACAGGCCGCGGCACTGCGCGAATGGGGGCAGACGTAGAGAGCGGTCAGTTCAGGCGAACTCGTGGGCGTAGGCCCGCCCGGCCGAAAGCAGCGCCGCCAGCAATGCCAACGCATGCACCAGCGCGCACAGCCAGAGGTTCTCTGCATGCAGGAACACCAGCGCCGTCAGCACCGCCAGGCCGGCGGTGAGCAGGCTCTCGGCCCTCTGCTCCGGGTCGATCAGGCTCTCAGCCTTGCCCGGCCGCAGGAGCCACACAGCAGCCGTCAGCGCCAGGGCCACGAACACGCCAGCATACAGGCCCAGCACGCCGATGACGGCCCCACGAACAAAGGCCCAACTGGCCTGCAGGCAGAGAACCTCCAGCGCCAACTGCGCCCATCCGCCCGGCGAGTGCAGGACCCCCCAGGGCTCCAACAGCAAGCGATACCGTGACCCGCGACGGTGCATCGCCGCGCCGGCCCTTCTCCACGTCCAGACCAGAAGGAGCAACCCGCCCAGGCCCACCAGCGACCCCAAGGGGAGCTGAGGCCACAGCGGCAACCCGGCAACGCCCAGGCGTCGGGCGTCGGCAACCCCTAGCAGCAGAGAGACGTAGGGGATGCCCAGGCAATACAGGACTCGGCAAACAGTTCTCAGCCAGGCCCCGTGAGGTTCGCGCCGCGCGGCTTCCACCCAGGCGCGCGGCCTGGCCGGCCAGCGGCCGGTCCACAGGGCCACATAGTCCCAAGTGGGTTGGGCCAGGACGTACGCCACAGCAACGGCGAGCCAGATGGCCCCTGCATTGGCTTGAAGGCTCACAGGAACTCTCCTTCCCCTATGTCAACCGCCGCAGAATACCATAGCTAGTGGACCGTGTCAAAAACGTTCCGGCTTTGCCGTTTCCGCCTGAGCAGCAGCACGCCGAGGCCCAGCCAACTCGTTATGCTGACCCAGCCCCCCACGCGCCAGATGCGCGGAGCAAAGACGAACTCGACCACGTGTTCGCCGGCGGGCACGGCCACAGCCCGCAGTGCCACATCCGCCCGTCGCACCGGTGCCGGCTCGCCGTCCACCCACGCCGACCAGCCCGGGTAGTAGCTATCCGCCAGCACAAGGTAGCCGGAAGACTCCGTGGCCACACGCAAACGCACATACTCCGGCCGGTAGTCCTCCACCTCAACCAGGTCGCCCGCCGCCGGCGCCCCCGTCAGCGCCTCGCCCTCTGTGAGCACAACCTCCTGCTGGGGGTCAAAGCCGGGCGCCTGCACCGCGCGCCGCGCCCCCTCCTCCGATCCGGCCACCCATGCTCGGTGCACCAAGAAGGCCCGTGGGGCCGCGCCCTCGTTCCGGTAAATGGCCACACCCGGCGCACAGTAGGCCAGGACATGGTCCTGCTCCGGCCCTGCGACTGGCAGCGGCAGGCGCAACCCAAATGGCCCGGCCAGGCGCAACCTCTCCAGCCGCAAGCAGCCGGCAGGGATGAGCGGCCGGACGGACACCCTGCGCACCGCTAGGGGCTGTTCCAGGCTGCGCCGTGCCAGGTAGGTACGCCCCAGGCCGTCGCTCCCGGGCAGGTCAAAGTGAAGAGGCCAGGTACGCATCACCGTGCACCTTGGCTCCCTTTCCCCCGGCGTGAGCGTACAGTCCGCCAGGTCCATGCCCGCACGCAACACCCACACCTGGGGCGGGCCGTCGCTCCCCCATAGCATCACCTCGCACACCGGCGTTCCCACCGGCAAGTCACGGGCATTGACGAGATAGCCCTCGACCTCGACAATCACCGCCCGTTGCAGCGGGTGGCCGTTGTATGGGCGCAGCAGCGATGGAGCAAACGGGTCGGGGGTCACGAAAACAGCCGCCGAGGCGTCCGCAGGGCCTTCCTGCGGCACGAGGATGTAGCGCACCCCCAACAGGTCGAGCAACCGGGCATCCGGGCGCGCCCACAGCCACTCCTGAAACTCGGGGACCAGCGGAAAGTAGCCGTTGACCCCCTGTACGCCGTGCAGCAACTGGATGTTTGGGTAGAGCGAATCGCGCATCACGGGCAGGTCCGGGGTGATCCGCTCGCTGGTATAGATGCGATAGAGCGCGTCGCCGGCATCTTGCTTCACAAAACCGACGGGGTCCGGTGTGCGCGCAAACTCGGCCGGGGGCATGACGTCGTTGTAGGTCTGGCCGTAGACGCCGGTAAAGGCGCCCAGGTCGGCCAGCACGAGCCCCAGAGCCAGCGTAAGCCACGCGCGGGCGGGCGGGCGGCGGGTCAGCCAGAGCAAGAGCATTACCGCGGCCCCCAGCCATACCGCAGGCAACCAGCGCCACTGCCTGAGCAATGCATCCAACGGCACCCGGGCCAACCACAGGCCGGGGGCAGCCGCCAGGGCCAGCGAGGCCCCGCGCCTTGCGGCTACGGCGCGGGGCGCGGGCTCTTCGCGCATATAGGCAAGCAGCGCATCCACCGCCACAGCCGTCAGCACGGCGATGGCCAGATCGGCCCACAGAAGGTAGCGCGCCGGCGCCCGGAAACGGTTGACCACCGGCACATGCCACAGCAAGCGGTAGGCCGGGTTAAAGCGCCCCAGAACCAAGGCCAGCGCCGCCAGAGCGGTGACCAGCCAGAAGGCGACGACGCGATTGCGACGGCAGAGGGGCGCCATTGCGGCCAATACCAGGGGCAGCGCACCCACATAGCCGACGATCTCTGGCGAAACCAGCGGATAGGGGTTGCCGCGCGGGAAGGGCGACAGGAGCGTCAAGAGCTCTGCCGGTAGCATCGAAAAGGTGGTAAAGAAGCCATAGTCCAGCGCCCGTTCGCGCTGCGACAGGCGCATCAATTCGTAGGAGGGAACCAGTTGCGCCGCCGCCAGGATACCCCCCAAGGCCAGCGCCGCAACGCAGAGCGTCCCCTGCGCCAGTTGCCTCCTCAACCGAAACCTGGCCCCTTTCGCCCCCAGCGGTCCCACCAGCGCATAGGCACCGGCCAGCAACCCCGAAAGGAGCAGCACCTGCGGGTGGCCGGCGAGCCCCTGCAGGCCATAGATTGCCGCTACCAGCAACCAGCCGTTGCGCGCCGCCCTCGTCGCCCGTTCGACAGCCCAAAGCAAGAGCGGCAACCACGCCGCCGCTGCCAGCATATTCACGTGGTTCAGGTGCGCCGGCATAAAGCCGCCGAGCATAAAGACGCAGCCCGCCAGAAAGGCAGCGGGCCGTCGCAAGCCCAGCGAGCGCAGATAGAGAAAGAGCCCGGCGCCGGCAACCCACAGAGAGAGCAAGATGGAATAGTTCAGCGCCGCCGGCACCGGCAGCAGGCGGTATAGCAGCAGGTTGAGGGGATAATAGCTGCCGGTCTGCCCATCGGCCAGGATAGGGTAGCCGCCCAGCACCTCCGGCGCCCACAGGGGCACCCGGCCCTGCCGCAACGCGTGCGCATAGGCCGAGCGCAAGGGATAATTCAGGCGAAAGATGTCGCCCACGTAAAAGATCCCCTGTAGCGAGGCTGCCGGCCAGTAGAAAGCCGCCAGAACGCCCCCAATGCCCAACAAGTAGAGGAGCGTTCTGCGCCGCCGCGCGAGCCCCCGCAGGGCATCCGCCATCGCCCGCACACTGCCTCCCACCACCAGGCCGGTTTCCCGCGGGTCTTGTGTCGGATGCGACAAAACGCGAGCGCGCTAGCCTGGGGAGAGCATCCCCCTGGCCTGCAAGGGAGCAGGCCGGGAAAGGCTCTTGGTCAGATGAGAAACAGCAAAATCCGGGCCAGGCCTGGCGGGGCCATTCTGGGGTCGCACGGCGTGCGGGGTTGCTCCGCGCGCAGTGGGTCTCTCATCGGCGAGTGACCCTGCAGGGTGTGGCTCAGCCTGTGCACGAGGTATTGCCCCGGTTGCGCAGCCGTACGATCAAGCGGGGCAACAAAAAAGGCCGACCCAATGGGTTGGCCTCTGGTGGGCGATATTGGACTCGAACCAATGACCTCACGGAATCGCGCTTGGTGGGCTCAGCGATCCAAGTTCTCTTCCATGCGGCGGTCGTGGTAATAGAACTCTTTGTCGCGTTCTGTGATCTCGCGCAGCACGCGGCAGGGATTCCCCGCGGCAATAACCATTGGCGGGATATCCTTGGTGACCACGCTGCCCGCGCCGATGGTCGAACCCTCACCGATTGTGACACCCGGCAGAATGACCGCACCACTGCCGATCCACACATGGTCACAGATTCTCACAGGCAGGCTGTACATCTCACCGTGTGGACGCAACTCATAGTGAACAGGATGCCCTGTTGTTGCGATGGTCACATTCGGCGAGATCAAGCAGTGGCTTCCGATATAGATCTTGTAGTCGTCCACGAGGGTCAGATAGGCGTTGATGTAGGTCCCGTCGCCAATGGTCACGGTCTTGCCTCTGGCAATGCTGATCGGCGGTTCGACCCACACTCCCTCGCCGACGGATCCAAAGATATCGTGCAGCATTCTTACCCGTTCCGCCTTCTTCGAGGGATGGAGATGGTTGAACTCGTACATCAGTGATTTGGCCCGTGTCTGCTCCTCAAGATACTCTTCGGTGTCCACCCAGAGAAGGCCCCTGCTCCTTCGCTCTTCCATATTCATGCCAGCGCCTCCAGTTCCATGTGTTGACGGGTGATGTTGTTGAGCCACTTGTATTGCCGGTAATGCCGCACCATGAAAGGCAGCTTGAGGAACTCGTCCGTGCACAGCACAGCGTACACCGCGACCGGCGGCAGCCTGAGCACAAATGCGGACAAGTACCCCGCCGGGATGACGATGCCCCACATGACGACCGTATCGCACAGAAAGCCAAACTTGGAGTCCCCGCCCGCGCAGAATATGCCCCCGATCACAGTCGAATTGGCCGACTTGCCGATGCAATAGACCGAGCAGATCAGCAACATGCCATTCAGTATCGACTGCGCATCATCGGATAGGCTTCCCACCTTTAGCGCCAGAGGTCTGAAGATGAGAATCAGGAAGCCCGCAAGAGCACCGGCAGCAAGCGCACAGCGCACAACCCGGCCTCCGTCACGCTTCGCGTCCTCGATGAGGCCCTCTCCAAGGCTCTTGCCGATCAGCACGGAACCGCCCTGCGCGATTCCGGTGCACAGCACCAGCACCAGATTCTTGACAGCAGATGCCACCGAGTTCGCTGCAACCATATCGGAGCTGACATGCCCCATGATGACGGCCGTCGCCGAGAGCGCGCCACCCCAGACGAGGTAGTTGGCCTGAACGGGCGAAGCATACCTCAAGAAGTCGCGCAAGAGAGGCCTATCAAGCCGGACGGACGCCGCAAGCCGCAGCTTGGCACGCCCCTTCAGAGCCGAATGCAGCAGGCACCAGACGAGTTCCACAGCGCGTGCGACGACCGTCACTGCCGCGACGCCGGTGGTTGCACGGTCTGAGTCCCCAGGAAACAGAACAAACACCGCCAGAGAGCTCAGCGCAACCTGGACAGCCAGGCACACAGATGAGATAATGGCGCTTAGCCGCGCCTGCTCCATGCTCCTGATCACGCTCAGATACACCTGCGACAGGCTCATGAACAGATACGAGACCGACAGGACGCGCAGATAGCGTGCGCCCAGCGCCACGAGCACCTCATCGTTCGTCAGAATGCGCATCAGCGATTCCGGCACGAGCAGTGCGGCGACGAAAAAGAACGCCGATACGATGGCGGAGAGACAGCACCCGATACCCTGAACGCGTTCGATAGAAGATATATCGCCCTTGCCCCAATACTGAGCCGTTAGAATTCCCGTGCCGGTCGAAATGCCCAGGTAGAACAACATCAGCATGAACGTAACCTGATTGGCCAGCGAGACCGCAGAAATCGCCGCCTGACTGACGTATCCCAGTATGACGACACCCGCCGAGTTGACGAGCGCCGAGATCAGGCTTTGGGCGGCAATCGGCAGCACCAAGGCGAAGAGCTGCCCGTAGAACGGTCTTGTGGAAGCTGAAGCATGGTTGTCGGAGCCCATACGGATCCCTTCCTGCTGCCCGCACCGATGGCAACGCGCTCAACACTCACAGGTCTGACATGCGCATGGGGATGCACAACACAGTATCATTATAGTACAGAACTTGAGCCATTCCAACACCGGCGGATGCAGCATAACAACCCTACGTTTCCGAGGCCGCTGACCGGGCTCCTTGAACGGCCGCCTAACCTGCCCAGGCTGCGCCATGCAAGGGGAATCAAAAAGGCCAATCCCGAGGGATTGGCCTCTGGTGGGCGATATTGGACTCGAACCAATGACCTCACGGATGTGAACCGTGCGCTCTAACCAACTGAGCTAATCGCCCTCTCAACGAGGCGGATTATAGCACGAACGGAACCGGAATGCAAATGCCGGCGGGCGCAGGCGGCGGCGCGATCATGGCCACCATGCCGCAGAGCATGGAGACCACGATGAGCACGCTCAACACCCACCAGATGATCAGTCGCCGTCGCTCGGCGCCCTTCCTCTTGTACACAACAACAACCTCCCCCTATCCCAGTTCCTTCAGTTCCGCACCGGCGCAGAGGGTGGGAAACGGCTCAGGACTCCGGCTCGGGCGCAGCTTCAGCCCCTGCCTCCGGCGTCTCCTCGGGGGCTTCCTCCTCGACCTCAATCCCACACTGGGCCAGCCCCTGTTTGGCCACCTCACAGTTCGGGTCCAACTCTAGCGCTTTCTGCAGCCAGGGGATGGCCTGATCGCACTGCTCCAGGTAGATGTAAGAGAGCCCCAACTCGTAATAATACTCGACCCGCGTACCGCCATTCTCGACGGCCTTGGTCAGCCACTCGATGGCGTCCTCATAGTTCCGGCGCACATAGCTGACCACGCCCAGATGCCCCAGGGCGGGCACATAGGTCGGGTTGACCTCCACCGCCTGGCGCAAGAGGACGATGGCGTGCTCATAGTCCTCCTGCACATAGTAGGTCCACCCCATCTGGTCAAACCCCTGCGGGTCGCTTGGGTCGAGTTCCGTTGCCTTTTGAAAGGCGCTGATCGCTTCGTCAAAGCGCCGCAGCGCCACATAGTTGCGTCCGATCGAGAGGTAGAGGAAGCCCATCTTGGGGTGTACGGCCACCGCTCGCCGATACTCTTCGATGGCCCGCTCATAGTTGGCCATCTTTTCGTACACGTATCCCAGATTCCGCCGCGCCCACACGTCATCGGGGTCCAGAGCCACGGCCTTTTCTGCGGCCTCCTTCCCCTTCTCCGGGCGATCCAGGTCCATATACGTCTCGGCCAGGAAGGCATGCGCCATCGCCAAGTCGGGATCGAGCTCCACCGCTTTCAGGCAGGCCAACACCGCCTGGTCCGGCTGGCCGGTCCAATCCAGCACCATGCCCAGGATGGCCTGGTTCTCGGCCGACTGGCCGTCGATATCGACGGCTCGCTGAGCCTCTTGTAGCGCCTCGGCCTGGCTGCCGCGCAGTATCAGGGCCAGCGCCCGGCGAGCGTGCGCCTGAGCGTTGATCGGCTCTGCCTGGGTCGCCTTCTTGTACTGCTCGGCCGCAGCGCCCATCAACCCTTCTGAGAAGAGCCTATCGCCCTCGGCCATGTACTCGGCGGCCGTGATCGGCCGCGGCGTGGGCGTCGCGGTGGGCTGGGGCCGCATTTCCTCCGGCAGTTGGTCTACAGGCACCTCCGACATGACCCGCGCCAGAGCACTCCTGAGCAGGTCAGGCCGGTGTTTGTAGACGTACCAGCCGCCGGCAACCAGGCCAACCAGCAAGATGAGGAACATCCACGGCCGGCGCGACCGCTTCCGCTCAGGCCTGAGATACATCGCCGCCAATCCTCCTCTCCAACAGTCCCGCACGCTCCATCAGCTCTGCCAGCTGCACGATCAGTTCCGTGTGCCGTTGGCCCGTCTCGCACTCGACGAGGTCGCTGATCTCGCCCAGGCTCCGCCTTCCGTCCATCCAGTACAGAGCGAGGACCGGCGCGCTATGCATTGCTCCGGCATACTCCCTGGCCAATGCGGCCAGATCGGCCCGGCCCGCGGGGTCGAGGCGTGCCAAGAGTTCGCTCTGCCCGACCGGCCCGCGCAAAAGCCGCCGCATCACCATCGCCCGCGCCCGCCTGGACCACTCGTCGTCCGGCTCGCGCCAAGCCGGCAACCCATCGGCGCCAAGCCCACGGGCCAGACGGGCCAGGTCACGCCCCAGCCCCGCTCTCTCTGCCTCCGCCGCCTCGCGCACTTGCTGTGTGGCGGCCGCGATCGCTCCGTCCGCATCCGGCGCCAGGCGCCGCAACGAGGCCAGCGCCTCGACGGCACGCTGCGCCCGGAAGCTCAGGCCGCGCAAGGCCTTCCACCCGGCGTCGGCCAGGTCTTTGAGCGATCCGGCCTCCAGCGCCTGGGTATAGCCCTCCTGGGCCGTCCGCGCTACAGCCACCTTGGCCCGCACCGTCATCTCACGCGCCAGCCAGCGCACCTCAGGCTCGCCTGCGGCCGCAACATAGTAGGCATACGCCGTAGCCACCCTGCCGACCACGGCGAGCATCTGTGCATCCACCTTGTCGATGGTATCGGCCGAGGTGTGATAGAAACGGTCCGGCCACTGAATCAGCATCGGAGTTGGGACGCCCACCGTAGGGTCGGAGAGGATGTAGTGATCGCTACCGCCCGAGAAGGCTGTAACGGCCTGGCGGTAGAGCGGGTAATCGCCGCTGCCGCTCAGGCTTGTTGCGCCCTCCTGAAGCGCCTCTCGCAGCGCCTCCACCAGGTCCCCACAAAAGCTGGCCATGGCCTCGGGCGGCCGTTCGACGACAAAGCTGGAGCCACAAGCGGCCTGGTCCTGGCCCACCATGTCCAGATTGATGCCGGCAATCATCCGCCCCAGCCTGGCTTCGTGGGTCGCCAAGTAAGCATAAGTGCCGGTCATCTCGGGGACCCAGAGGAAGCGGATGCTGCGCCGGGGCTGCGGCAACCGGCCGGAGTCGATCAGCCCGTGCAGCGTACGCACCGCCTCCAGGGCAGCTCCGGCTCCTGATGCATTGTCGTTGGCTGAGGGCTGGGGGTGGCAGAGGTGCGCCACCATCAGCACCTCCTCGTCGCTCTGCCCGGCGATGCAGGCCGAGACGACCTCCACCTGCCCATCGTACAGGCGGCTGGCGACCCTCGCTCGCACGCGCAGGGGGCCCTCGCCCTCCTCGCTCTGCTTTCGTGCGCGCTGCCGCAGTTCATCGCCCTGCCGCGGCGTCAGCACAAAGCCAAAGCACTTGGGCTCGTCTCCAGGGTACCACCAGAACGAGGTATACTGGCGCGCGTCCGGTAGGTCTATGCGTTGCCGCACCGGCGGCACGCTGCGCATACCGTCGTAGAGAATGCCCACTGCGCCCCGGTCCTGCACGGCCAGGCGGTAGACCTCGCGGATATCGCCTTGCGCCAGGACGACCTTGCCGCGCACATCGATGCCGGCATAGTCCGCTTCACGGTCGCCGCCGGCCAGGATGGCGACCTCGACCTCGCCCTCAAAGGGCAGGCTGCGCTGGATTAGCGATATCTTGTCTTCGTAATAGTCCGCCAGGCGGCGCACTTGCCCGTCCGGCTCCAATAGGTCCAGCGTAGCCGCGGAGGCATCCCACTCCTGAAACATCCGGCAGGCCCAATACGACGTGCGCTCATCCGCCGGGAAGGAGAGGATCTCCGCCGGCACAGCAAAGGACTCGAGCGCGTCAAGGCAATAGGCTGCCGCAGCGCGAAAGCCCGGGCTTGCCTGCAGGCGGTGGTACCGGCTGATTGCAGCAACGTGTTGCTTGGCCGCCGCGCCAGAATAGCTATCCCTTACGGCATCGATGAGGTTCCTGAGCATGGCGCACACTCCTGAGCAATCCACCGTGAAGCAACACCCGCTCCTCCATGGAGCGCGCCGCGGCTATTATAACACTGTCTACCCGCTTGAGCAATATCCACAGCATCTTGAACCTGGACAACAGGCCCAAAAGGACTATAATGGCGCCAGGTACTATTGTCGATTGCCGCCTTTGTGCGGCAGGCGACGTGGCGCCTGTAACAATTTGCGAGCCCAGTTTCCACTTCCGCGCCGGCCAGCGCGGGCTTCCAGGGCACAATGCGGCCGGCTCGCATCGTCGACGGCCGTTTCTCAGGGCGGCTCTCGGGAGGGTGCGTTCGCTTCACCCCTTGAGCACGCCGCCCATAGGCACGACTAGTCAGGAGAGATGACCATGGAGTGTAGCAAGTGTGGTCTACCCCTGCTGGGCACCGAGCAGTTCTGCCCACAGTGTGGAGCCAGGCTTGGTCAGGCCCCAGAAAGGCGCTCGCGCGAGCGGCCCAGACCGAATGGGGAACCAACAACCCACTCCAGGCCGGCAGGTGCACAGCCAAGGCCTGTCGGGCACGACGAGTCCCAGCCCGGCACGCCGGCGCCTGTGGACCCCAGCGACGTGCCTCTGGCGCCTGCGGAGGCAGAAGAGAGCGAGGAGCCGGACACACTCGACGTTCCTCTGGAGACCGCCAGAGAAGAGCCGCCCGAGTTCGTCGCGGCTGAGGACGAAGACGAGCCTGAACTCCCCTTTGTTGAGGCAGCGGCCATCCCAGCCGAGCCCGTCCGGACGCAGTGGCAGTCCCCACGCAGGGCGAGCACTATCCGCAGGCCACCGCCTGCATACCCCCCGCCACAGTCGGCTCCGGAGCCTCAGGCTACCGGCGCGCGGCGGCGCGCGGCGCTGGTCGGCCCGCTGGGTCTGGGCATTGTGGCCGGCTGTCTGTTCCTGTTCATCCTCTCTCTGGGCGCTCTTGGCGTCTACCAGGGGCAACAAATCCGGGCTGAGAAGCAGAAACAGGAGGCTGCCGCCCACTATGAACAGGGCATAGCCTACCTTGAAGAGGGCGACTATAACCTGGCCATCGCCGAGTTCGAGTACGCCCTGCGCCTGCGGCCCAACTATCTGGAGGCGCAACAAAAGCTCGCCGAGGCTCGCGCCGCCGGCGCCCAGTCCACGCCCAGTTCATCCGCCTCGCCGGAGCAGTCATCGGCGCTTCTGGAGGAAGGCCGCGCGGCCTATGAACGTGGCGCCTGGGACGAGGCTATCCAAAAGCTGGAGGCCCTCGAGGCCCTTGACCCCAACTATGAGCAGGCGGCTGTACGCCGCCTGCTCGCCGCCGCCTATACCAACAGCGGCCTCGAACTGGTGAATGCGAATCGCCTGGAGGAGGCGATTCGTCGCTTCAGCCAGGCCCTTTCTGTTGAGCCGGATAACCCCGATATCCAGCTTCAGAGCCAGTTGGCCACCCTCTACCAGAGTGGGCTGACCGCCTGGGGCCTGGAGGACTGGCAAAAGGCCACCCACAGCCTCGCGGCCGTGTATGCCCTCCAGCCCGATTACAAAGACACAGCGGAGCGCCTGTACCAGGGCTATGTGCATGCCGGCAACGCATCCGGCGAGGAATTGGCCTGGTGCGATGCGGCGGATTATTACCAGTTGGCGCTTGACCTCACCTCGAGCCCTGATATTGCGGCCAAACGCGATGACGCCGCCCACCGCTGTGCCTCCGCGCCCGAAGCCGGCACGCCCGTCCCAAGCGGGACATTCGCCGGCATCTTCCAAGGTCACGAGGATAACAGCCACCGCGCGAGAGACTGGGCGCAGATCAACGGCCAGGTCTTTGACGAGAACGGCAACCCGCTACCCAATATCCAGGTGCGCGTCTCGGCCTTCGACTGGTCATCCAACCCGGTCACGACCGACGGCAACGGCTACTTTGAATTCCTGGTTCTGACTCACGAGATTACTTATACAGTCACCCTGCTTGGGGTCCCAGTGCAGCCCGTGGATGTGCCGGCCAAGTTTGGCTACGCTTCCATTGTGGATTTTGTCCGCCAGCAGTAGCGCTGCGCGATGCGCTACACTCAGATTCCGCTGGACAAGACTCGGTCCTGTTGACCGAGTCTTTTCTGCCAAGACCTCTGTGACACAGCATTGGCGGTACCATTGTGGGCCGCAGAGTGCCGCACAGCAAGCACTGTGCTGATTGCCTGTCTGGGCCTGTCAACCCAGCAGGCCTGTATGCGCTTTTTGCGCGAGGAGGAGCCTCATGCCAAGTCAGGCACGGTTTGGCCTGCCCGCGAAGGCTCAGTTTCACGATGTCGCTCTTTTCGTCGATTGGGAGAACCTCAAGAGCAGTCTGAGCCAGGCCAACATGCGGGTCAACCTCACGTCTCTGCGCGAGACGGCCGAGACCTTTGGCCGGTTGGTCATCGCCAACGCCTATGCGGACTGGCAGGATGACTGGCATCGCTCTGATCCGGAGAATCTGTACGCGGCCGGCATCGAGCCGGTGTATGTTCCCACTCGTGTGGTGACAGAGAGTACCGGCGTCCGCCGACGCAAGAACTCGGTCGACATCAAGTTGACCGCCGACTGCGTCGAGTGCTGTCACAACCACCCCAATATCGGCACCTTTATCCTCGCCTCCGGCGACGGCGATTTCATCCACATGGTCAACACCCTGCGGCCCTACGGCAAGCAGGTCGTCGCCATCGGCGTCTCCTGGAGCACCTCGCCACGGCTGGCAGACCGGGTCGACCAGTTCCTCTACTATGACCGGGATGTCGACCCGGTGGACCTGGGCCGTTACCGTTCAGACAGCCTGGCCAGCCCGGCGGGGGATAGCGCCGAGCTACAACGCGTGTTCGACCTGATCATTGAGATCATTACCAACTCTCAGCACGGAGATCGCGCGCTGCTCTCCTGGATCAAGAATGAACTCATCCGTCGCCTGCGCCACTTTGACGAAAGCAGGTACGGCTTTCCCAAGTTCAAGCTGTTCATGCGTGAGGCTGAGCGTCGCGGCCTGTTGCGGATTGTGGAGGATGGGCTCGTAGACTGGGCCTGCCTCACTGGCGCTTCAGCCCAGGCCGATACCGGCGACGGCTGCGAGCAAGCGACCGAGTTGCTCAGAGCAGAGGTCCTGCCGACGATCATCCGCTTTGCCGATGACCTCGAGAGCCGTAGCCCCTACATGGCCTTTATGTACTTGCTGGATCAGGTCGTCCGCGCAGCCATCCTCCCCCAGCTACGGCGCGACCAGCTCATGCTCGTGCTGAACCAGGCTGTGGACGATCTCATCTTTCTGCGCGGCATCCATACTGTGGAGGACCCGCTGGCCGGCGAGACGAGAAGCATCCGGACCCTCGTCCTCAACCGCGAGCACGCTCTGGTACAGCAGGTCCTCAGCCACACAATCACCGCGGAGGATGAAGGTCGGCCGCCTGAGCCGGATGCAGCCGAGGACCAGGAAGCCGGCGAGGATCCCGAGTTAGCCAGGACCCTGAGCGAACTGGAGGCCAACCCGGAGAACCCGGCGCTGCTGATGGGGGTGGCTCGGCGCCTCTTCCAGCTCAGGCGCTACGATGAGGCCATCGAGTATCAACAGCGCGCGGTTGACCTGGCTCCCGGTCACGTCGAATACCGCTGCCTTCTGGCCCGCACACTGAGCGCCGCTCAGCGTGTCGAGGAGGCTATCGATCTCTGCCGTGAGACAGCCGTTGCAGCCGCACAGCACCCGCTGCCGCACGTAACCCTGGGCTCCATCCTCTACGCCCGTGGTGATGCCTGGGCCGACGCAGTTGCCGCATTCCAGCAGGCCCTGGGCCTCCTAGAAGACAACGATGCGCAGAGGGCGCAGATCCTGCTGAACATCGCCCGCTGCTACGAGCGTCTGGGCGACGAGGGGCAAGCCGAGCGATACTGCCGCGAGGGCCTCTCTCTCATGCCCGATCACCCCGGCTTGCTCGAGTTCGAGTCTTACATTAATATGAGCCCCAGACAGCGCGAGGCCTTCCAGCAAGCCAAGCAGGCGGCAGCCCTGGCCGTTCAGCCGGGGCACGAGGCCGAGGCCATCGAGGCCGCCGAGAAGGCCATCGCCATGGACCCTACACAATACCTGCCCCACTATGCGTTGGGCGAAGTGCACCAGCGCCTGCGCCACCTGCGAACGGCAGCGCAAAACCTGGAACAAGCCGCATCCCTGTGCCCCAGCCCGGCGACCAGGGCCGCCATCTACCAAAAGCTGGCTCGCCTCTCCGCCAAGCTGGGTGATCCGGAGAAGGCACAACGCATGCAACAGATGGCTTCCGCCGCTGAGGCAGGTGCAGCAAGCACAACTGATGAGGAGGCGTAATGGCTCTAGCCAACCTCGCAAACCTCGACGCGATAACCGAACGCGTCCGCACCACCCTGGATGCCAAGAATGCCGCCCGCGATGCAGCCCTTCATCGCAGCCGCGAACTCATCCGGCTCTGCGCCAACTCGATCCGCGCGGCGCACCGTAACGACTTTGCCGAGGCCAGCGAGCTGCTGCAGGCGGCAAAAGCTGCCGCCCGCGAACTCGTCAGCGACCTCGCCGACTATCCCGACCTCTACCATGCAGGCTATACCCAAGACGCCCTCAAGGAATACGCCGAGGCCAACATCACCACCGCCCTGGTCCGGCAGCAGGCGCTCCCCGAGCCCGAAGAGTTGGGCGTCGAGTACGCCGCTTACCTGAACGGCCTGGGCGAAGCCGCGGGGGAGCTGCGGCGCTATGCCCTCGATGCGCTCCGCCGCGAGGATATCCCCACGGCCGAGATCATGCTGGGCTCGATGGAGGAAATCTATGACACCCTGGTTACCATCGACTTTCCGGATGCGCTGACCGGTGGACTGCGGCGCACCACCGACATGGTGCGCGGCGTCCTTGAGCGCACCCGTGGGGACCTGACGGTGGCGGTCCGTCAGCAGAAATTGGAGCGGGCTTTAAAGGACTTTGAGCGTGGCTTCTCCAGATAGGACAGCCGCAGCAAAAAGCCGCAACCGGGTCATCAATGCCAGTGAACTCGGCGAGTTTGCCTACTGCCGGCGCGCCTGGTGGTTGCATCGGGTCAAGGGCCTCGCCCCGACCAACACACGGGCGCTGGCCCGCGGCCGGGCCCTGCACACGGCCCACGGCCACCGCGCCCAGCACGCCGACCGTCTGCGGCGATTCGCCTGTTGGGCCTTGGCCTCGTCCCTCCTTCTGGCCGCCGCAGGGCTCGCCCTCATCTTGGCGCAAGGAGGAGGCACATGAGCCGGCTGGGGGGCCTATACGGCTTTGTCCTGCTCATCATCGCTGCCGTGGCACTGCTTGTGACCATGTCTCCCCAGGTGGGGTGGCTGCCTTTGCTGGGTGGGGAGCCAACGCCTACCGAGACCCCAACGGCGTTCGTGACCGCCACGCCTCTGGCCACGCGGACGCCAAGCCCAACGCCATCGCCTACGCATACGCCCAGCCCGCTGCCGTCGCCGACCGCCAGCCTAACAACGGTGCCGGTGGTCTCGCGAGCGCTCTTTGTCGATCAGAACGCGCAGGTTGTCCACGTCTATGAGAACAGGGTCGAGATCAAGACCCTGCCCTGCAGCACCGGCAAGCCCATCGCCTATCACTGGACCCCGGCCTGGTCGGGGCGTGTAGGCCGCTATGTAGGCACCTTTTTCGCCTTTGGCGCCTACGCCGATGATGCCTGGTATCTCTTTGAAGGCAGTGGCGACATCCTGATCCACAGTGCGCCCTACACCTACGTGGATGGCGTCAAGGTCTACCAGGACCTGGACGCCCTGGGGGTGCGCCCAGCCTCCCACGGCTGTATCCGCCTGGCGCCTGAAGATGCCCGCTGGCTCACCGAGTGGGACCCGGAGGGAGTTCCCATCTCCATCTCCCCCCTAACCGAGGAGGCGCCTAGATGAGTACCTTCGGCTGGGCCTGCATCCTCATCAGCCTCGCCCTGGGTGCGCTGGCGCTGTGGGCGTTTCTGGGGGGCCGGCGGCAGCGCCAATCCCTCGGGCTGCCGGCCGGCCGGGTCGTTAGCGCCGATACCTCTGGCTGGCAAGCCTGCGATCAACCGCTCTACTCGCCTCGCTATCGCCTGGCGGGCAGGCCGGATTACCTCGTGCAAAGCAGAGGGGGCCTGATTCCGGTGGAGGCCAAGCCCGGGCGGCAGGTGCACAGCCCCTACGAGGCGGACCTGCTCCAACTCGGCGCCTATCTGCTCCTGGTCGAGGAGAGCACCGGCCGGCCCCCACCCTATGGCATCCTCTGCTATGCCGAGCGGCATTTCGAGGTCCCGTACACCCCATCGCTGCGCCAGGCCGTGCTCGCCAGCCTCAGCGAGATGCGCCGCCTGCGCACAGCGCGCCAGGCGATGCCCCAGCATATAGAGCCCCAGCGCTGCCGTCGCTGCGGCCTGCGGTCGCATTGCGATCAACCATTGGGCTGAACACCCCGGCCAAGCGCCGGCAGATCGCTACGTCGCCTGGAGCCGGCAGTACCCGGGCGGTGGATGAAGGGAAGCCGCCTGTGCCCCTGCTGATAGACGGACACAACCTGATCGGTCAGATGAAAGACCTCTCGCTCGCCGACCCCGACGACGAGTCCCAGTTGCTGCAACGGCTGGCCGCCTATCGCCACCGCCACCGCGTCGAGATCACGGTTGTCTTCGACCCAAGCCCGGGTGGCGGCATCGGGCTCGAGCAGGAAGAGCGCCGCGCCGGCATCCGTGTGATCTATGCGCGCCCAGGCCAACGGGCCGATGAGGTCATCTGCCGCCTGGTGCGCCGCGACCGTAACCCACGCGGTCTCACCGTTATCTCCTCCGACCGTGCCGTCCAGGCCGAGGTCCGCTACCATGGGGCCAGGGTCATCCCAGCGCACGAGTTCGCGCGCCGGTTGCGCCCGCCCAGACGCCCCCTGCCGCGCAGCAAGGAGCAGCCCCCGTCACCCACCGAGGTCGAGGCTTGGCTGCAAATCTTTGCCAAACGGCGCAAGCCACCGGCACCGTAGCCTCACGGCGCAAGATTACGATTCTGAAACGTAAAGTATCTGATAATTAACAGTCAAGTATATGGCCCACATCTAGTACCCGTTCGCCTCTAGTGCACTAGATATTGTGTGTACGGGGATGTTTCCTACATGACACTTTTGACATGACTATGCAAGGCATGGTATCGTAGGTGTCATCGAGCCGTATCTTTCTGGGTTCCTCGGCGTCATTCCAAGGGAGAAACGCGTGGCGTGCACCGGCCAGGACGATAGCCTGCTGCAACGGGTCCAGGACTATGACCCGGCGGCCCTGGGCGAGATCTATGACCGCTATGCAGCGCGAATCTACAACTATATCTACTACCGCCTGGGCGATGCGCGTCTCGCTGAGGATCTCACTGGCAGCGTATTCGTCAAGATGTTGGAAGCCATCCGGAGGGACAAGTCCTGGAACACATCGTTCTCCGGTTGGCTCTACCGCATTGCGCACAATCTGGTCGTCGATCACTTCCGTCGCAACCGTGAGGACACGGTTTCCGTGGACGACCACCCGCTGGTCAGCGACCTCGATCCGGTCAAGCTCGTAGAGCACCGGCTCGAGAGCGAGCGCCTGCGCCGGGCCATTGCACAACTCACCGACGAACAGGCAATGGTCATCACGTGCAAATTCGTGAACGGGTTCTCGAACGCAGAGGTCGCAGAGATGCTGGGGAAGACTGAAGGAGCCGTCAAGTCCCTGCAGTTCAGGGCGGTAGCCTCCCTGCGGCGCATCCTTGAGGCCGAGGAGTAGGATGGATTCCAAGCAGCCTAACGAGCTGGAAGAGGCTCTCGACACAGCCATCGCCCGCCTGCAACGCGGCGAGCCTACCGAATCCTGCCGGCCTGCAGACCAAGATCTGGCCGCAGAGCTCGCCCCTTTGTTGGGCGTCGCCCAGAACCTCAGAGAACTGGCCGCTGACGCTGCCAGCCACAAGCCATCGCTGAAAGCGGGCAAGGAGCGCTTCTTACAGCAGGCCGACCTGCTGGCTCGCGAGGCCTCGCGCCGGCGCGAGCCGATCAGGTCAAGGCTGCGGCTCGGCATACCGGTAGCCCAGCCCCTGAGCAACCTCTTTGCGCCGCTTCTGCGCCGTGGGGCGGCTACTGCTGTCGTCCTCGTCGCCTTGCTGGCTGTGCTCCTGACCGGCACGACCATGATGACCTCGACTTCAGCAGCGAGCATTCCTGGGGATACGTTGTATCCCGTCAAGCGCGCCGCCGAGTCGGTTCGCCTAGCGCTGACCTTTGATCGGAACGCCCGCGTCGCCTTTGAGCAGGCGATCGAACAGCGTCGCGTCCGAGAGGCCCAGGCTGTCCTCCAGCGCCACCGGCAGACCACCGTCGCTTTCCGTGCCGTCGTCCAGGCTTTTGAGGGCGCTACTCTTCATGCAGCCGGCCTCGCCATTGATATCCTCCCCACTACCCGGCTTTCCGGCCCCCCGCCCAGTGCGGGTCGCGTCATCGCCATCGTCGCCAGAACCGAGGCGGAGGGGCGCCTAGTCGCCCAGAGCATCGACACGCTGGAGGTCACGCCCTACCCCATCCAGTTGGCCGGCTATCCCACAGCAACTCCCGCTCGAGCTGCGTCGCCCATAGCAGCGCCGCACGCACCTACCACTGACCAAGCGAGCACACCCACCCTGGAGCCTTCACCAGAGCCGACATCCACAGAGAAACCATCGCTCACGCCCAGCGCCACTACGGCCAGCACCGAGACGCCAACGGCCACGGCGGATTGGCCTGGCCACGGAAGAGGAGTGCTTCAAATCAACGGCCTGATCGAGACGCTGGAGCCGGAAAGGTGGCAGGTAGCAGGCTATGAGATCGTCGTGACCGCCAACACCCGCCTGAGCGAGCGCGCCGGCAAAGCCGAGGTCGGGGCCTGGGCTCGCATCCAAGCCACGAGAGAGGGCGATGGAAAGATCGTTGCCCGGCGCATCGTGATCGAACGCCCCAGCGAGAAGGCACTTGAGGCCGTCCAGTTCGTGGGCATCATCGAGAAGATGGGCAAGTCGACCTGGCGAATCGCCGGGGAGACGGTCGAGATCGGGCCCAAGACAAAGACCGTAGGCCGTGCCCAGGTCGGCAGCGTGGCCCTGGTGGAAGGCCACCGGGGGAGCAGCGGCGCATTGCTGGCAGACCGCATCAGGGCGTTCAAGCTACCCGGCGTCACAGGGCTCGAGGGAGCGATCGAGGAGATCGACGACGACCGCTGGGTCGTCGCCGGCCGTCCCGTTCGCCTGGCAAAGCATGCCGTGCTCGTCGGCGAGGCCGGCGTCGGCCTCCAGGCCGAGATTGCGGGCTATGAAGAGCCCGATGGGACCCTCTGCGCGCTCCTGGTGCGCATCACCGGAGAGGCAAAGGAGGATGCAGCCACGCCGACAGCGACATCCACCCAGTCGCCAACGGCCGAGCCGTCTCCGACGGCCACGCTCGGAAACGAGCAACTCACGCCCGAGCCGTCTCTGACGGCCACTTCGAAGAGCGAACAGCCAACGGCCGAGCCGTCTCTGACAGCCACGCCGGAAGACGAGCGACCGACGCCCAGTTCTCGCGGCAGGCGGCCACGCAGGCCACGCCGCAATCGAACGCCCGGTCCGCCGGCTTCGCCCTCGCCCACCCCCGAACCGGAGCCGTAGCTGCACCGAGCCCAGCCGGAGAGTCTTGGTGCCCCGCCGGCCAGGTTGTGTATGCCTACCAGCCGCGGCACTAGAGCCGCCGCGGCTGGGTTCGCAAACGCGTCCTAATGTTGCCCGGCCCCGCGTCGCAAGTAGACCAACAATACAGACGCATCGCTGGGATTCACGCCCTGGATGCGCATCGCCTGCCCCACCGTTGCCGGCCGCACAGACGCCAGCTTTTCGCGTGCCTCCGTGCGCAGGCCGTGCACTCGCCCATAGTCCAGGTCCGGTGGGATCCGCCACCCCTCCAGGCGGGCCATCCGCGCCACCTCGCGCTCCTGCTTGCTGATGTATCCGGCATACTTGGCCTCGATAGCCACCTGCTCGGCGACAGCGGGCGGTAGCGGAACGGGTGGCGGCGCGACCGCTGCCAGCGCCTCATAGGCCACGCCGGGGCGCCGCAGCACCTGCAGAGCCTGGGCGCCATCCCCTGGGTCACCGCCCGCAGGGTCCAGGCAAGCCAGGGCCTCGCCGGGCAGCCAGGTATGCCGGAGCCTCTCCATTTCGGCCCGCACGGCCTTGCGCTTGGCCTCCACCGCCTCATACCGCTCAGTAGCGACGAGACCGGCCGCATGCCCCACGGGGGTCAGGCGCAGGTCCGCGTTGTCCTGGCGCAAGAGGAGGCGGTACTCGGCGCGGGCCGTCAGCAGGCGATAGGGCTCTGTCAGGTCCTTGGTCACCAGGTCATCGAGCAGCACGCCGATGTAGCCCTGATCCCGCCCGATGAGGATGGGTTCCTCCCCGGCCACCTGGCGCGCCGCGTTGATACCGGCGATCAGCCCCTGCGCGGCCGCCTCCTCGTAGCCCGAGGTGCCGTTGATCTGGCCGGCATGGTACAACCCGGGCAGGATCTTGGTCTCCAGCGTCGGGTAGAGCTGATGCGAGGGCACATAGTCATACTCCACAGCATACCCCGGCCGCATGATCTCGGCGTGCTCCAGGGCCGGGATGCTGTGCAGCAAGTCCAGTTGCACATCCTCCGGAAAACCGGTGAACATGCCCTGCACGTATACTTCCACCGTCGCCATGCCTTCGGGCTCGAGAAAGATCTGGTGCGCGGCCTTGTCCGGGTAGCGGACGATTTTTTCCTCGATCGAAGGGCAATAGCGCGGCCCCGCCACCTCCTGGTCGCTCCAGGTCGTCACCGCCGAACGGCTGAGGTTCTCGCGCACAATCCGGTGGGTGTGCTCGTTGGTGCGCACCATGTAGCAGGGCAACTGGGCCCGCCACGCCGTCTCGCGGATGCGCGGGTAGATGGGGTTCGGAGGCGGCAGCATGGCGGACGCAACGGGCGGATCGAAGGAAAAGTATAGCGGCGTTTCACTGCCAAGCTGCGGCACCGTCCGCGAAAAGTCAATCGTACGGGCATCCACCCGCGGCGGCGTGTTCGTTTGCAGGCGCCCCAGCTCAAACCCCAGATCGCGCAGCGAGGCTGAGAGCCCGCCGGCCGCAAACTCGCCCGCTCGCCCAGCGGCCATCTCGTGCTTGCCGGCCATGATGCGCGCCCGCAGAAAGGTGCCCGTCGCGAGGACGACGGCCCGCCCAGCGTAGCGCCGGCCCTGCTGAGTGATGACCCCCGCCGCGCGCCCCTTCTCCGCCCATAGAGCCTCGACAGTGGCCTGCTTGACGTGCAGGTTGGGTGTGTTCTCGAGGGTGTGCTTCATGGTCAGCGAATAGAGGCGCTTGTCTGCCTGGGCTCTGGGCGCCTGCACCGCCGGCCCTTTGCCCACGTTCAGCATACGCACCTGGATAAAGGTGCGATCGATGGCGCGGCCCATCTCGCCACCCAGGGCGTCGATCTCGCGCACCAGGTGCCCCTTCGCCGGCCCGCCGATAGACGGATTGCACGGCATGAGTGCGATCAGGTCCAGGTTCATGGTCAGAAGCAGCGTGCGTCGCCCCATGCGGGCCGCCGCCAAAGCCGCCTCACACCCGGCATGCCCTGCACCGACCACGATGACGTCGTACTCATCCAAACCCAGAATCACTCCTTGGCTGCTATCAACTAGGATCGCCAAAGCGGTAGGCGCTCCAGTGGCGCACAACCAGCTTTGGCAGTCTATGCTCCGGCCGGTAACTCGCCGGCATCCGGTCCTACACCCAGCCATTCCGCCACGCAGCGGTGTACGAGCGCGCGAAAACTGCCCCACGTCGCCCACTCGCCAGCCAGGCCCGCCAACTGGGCCGCCACCCCCGGCAGCTCCGTAGCCGGCACCTCATCAAAGCCCGTGATCGCCTCCGCTTCGTCCAGCGGCTGCAACGCTTCGTTGCCGGCCTCCAACAAGAACACGTATGACGCCCGCTCCATCGGCTGCCCGTGTCGTCTGAAGCGATACACCAGTATGCCCAGAAAGCGGAGGATGTGCGCCGGCAGGCCGGTCTCCTCCATCAGCTCGCGCTCCACCGCTGCCAACAGCGGCTCGCCGGCCTTGATCCCCCCTGTGAGCAGCCGGTAGGCCCCAGGTGGGTAGAACTCTTTCGTGTGCAGAACCAAGCGCCCATCGGGCCGCCGCAGCACCAACACCACTTCGGCCTGCCGGCTCTTCCACATATCCCAAAAGCGCTCCTGGTCGCCCCAATCCCCCAGATCAATGCAACGCACTTCGGGGCAGCCAAAGAGGCGCTCGGCCTCTTCCTGGCCACGCATCGTCATGCTTCCACCGCCCTTCCTGCCGATCAAGTTGCGCTTGATTATAGCACATTCCGCCAGGGAAGGTATGAGGCTCTGCCGACTCGCCAGCATCCGCCCTACGCGCTATACTGGGGTCCCGGCGCGGCTTGGCGCCAAGAGCATTGCTCTTGCGATCCTGGAGGCATCATGATCATTGACACCCACCTGCACGTCTTCTCATCGTTTACCGGCTCTCCCGATGGGCACGGCCATACGTCTCTGAGCCACGGCCAGGTTCGCCTGGGCAATCACCTCGTTCAGGTCCTGCCGCCGTCCTTCGAGCGCACCAGCAGCCCGCCCGAGGTCGCGCTGCGTTACATGGACCTGGCCGGCGTAGACAAGGCTCTGCTGTCTCAGGGCCCCTTCTACGGCCTGCACAACGACGACGTCGCCAACGCCGTCTACCGCTGGCCCGACCGCTTCTACGGCCTGGCCATGTACAACCCCTGGCTGGGCGCGCGCGGCCCTGCAGACCTGGAGCGGTGGATGGAAGAGGCGGGGCTCATCGGCATCAAGCTGGAAATGCCAAACACCCGCCGCGTGTGGCCGGCCATCGACCTGCTCGGCGAGGCCGAGATGCGCGTCTGGGAGCGGTGCGCGGCGTTGAATGGCCTGCTCGTGCTGCACCTGGAGCCGGGGGCGGCCCCCTGCCGCGCCGTACGGCAGATTGTGGAGGCATTCCCGACGCTGCGGGTCATCGTCTGCCATCTGGGGTTGGCGCCTATCGAGGGTTGGCGCGAGCAGGTGCGCCTGGCGCGGCACGAGCGCATCTACCTCGACATCGCTACGCTGCCCTACCAGTTCCGCGAGCAGGAAGAGTACCCCTGTCCCGGCGCGCAGGAGGCCATCGCCTGGGCCGTACGGGAGGTCGGCGCCCACAAGCTGATGTGGGGCAGCGATTACCCCAGCGTGTTGCTCTACAACACGTATGCCCAACTCCTGAACCTGGTGCGCACGAACTGCCCCTTCCTGAGCGATGAAGAGCGCGGCCAAATCCTGGGGGGCACGGCGGAGCGCCTGCTGGGGAGCGCCGGACCGCACCGGCGTCCGCATCCTTGAGGCCGGGCGAGGCACCTACACGCCCTGTGGCACACCAATCGCCGCCATGGCCCGCGGCCCGGCGTGCGTCGCCAGGGCAGGCCCAACCTCGGTGATGCGAATCCGCTCCCGCGGGAAGTGGACCCGCTCGGCAAGCCAGTCGGCAAAGGCGGAGGCAGCCTCGGGCTGCCTGGTGTGGAAGACGGCCAGGTTCTCGTAGGGCGCTCCCTCGTCCATGATGTCCAGCATGCGGCTTAGCCCCTTCTCGTACGAGCGCGCGGTGCCCAGCATCTTGAGTTCGCCATCTACCAGCGTGAGCAACGGTTTGATGCTAAAGACGCGCAAGAGCTTTTCAACGAGAGGTATCACCCGATCAGCCCGTCCTCCTCGTCGCACGTCCTCGATGGTGTCCAGGAGGATGGGGAACCGGATGCTGCTGCGATAGCGCTCCAAGCGCCGCAGCACTTCCGGCAGGTCGGCGCCCGACTCCGCAGCCTCCGCGGCCTTTACCGCCAACCATCCCTCTCCCCAGGAGATGGAAAGCGAGTCGAATACGGTGACCCTCCCGGGGAACTGCTGGGCGGCGAGCCACGCCGAGTTGTAGGTACCGCTATGCTTGCTGGTGATAGCGATGCAGAGCACATCGTTGCCTGTCTCGACCAGTTCGCGGAAAACCGCCGCATAGCGCCCGCTGGCGGGCTGAGACGTCTGCGGGTGCAGGCCCGTCCGGGCCTTCTTGGCCCAGAACTCGTCGATGGTCATGCTGCCGTCGTCACACACCTCATCGCCGAACCGCACCACCAGCGGCATAACGGTTATCTTGTGCCTCTCTACCAGATCCTCCGGAATGTCGCTGGCGTCGTCGATCACAATCCTCAGATTACCCATCGGCTTCTTTTCTCCCATCAGTCTATGCCTATCGGCGCGATTCACGCCCTATATAACCCAGATGCCGCCCCGGCGGTGCGAGGCCCTTCCCGACGCCCCATCGACCACCCTGAGCGGGACGTCGCCTCAGTTGACGTAGCCTGGCTCCGCGTGTACTATGAGCCTACACTGAGCCGATTCCGCATTCTCCGTCTCTCCACGTCTGGGAGGAGCAACCCGCCATGCGTACTGGTCTCCCCTGCCCGGCCTGCATTATCGATGATCTTCACGGCGCGCTGCTCGATTCGCTGAGCGACCAAGCCCTGCGCCGCCGCATTCTGCAGGAGGCCCTGGCCTGGTTGGGCCAGGCCTTTGACTATGACCACATACCCTCCGTCTACATCACCCACGTTCACCGCATGCTGAAGGCGCGCGCCGGGCTGGCCATGCCCTTCCGCGAGCTCCGCGAACGCTGCAACGCCGCCGGCCTGGCGCTGGCCGCCCGCATCGGGCCGCGCGCTCAGGCCCTGGAGGGCGACCTGGAGCGGCTCCAGTTCCTGGCCCGCTGGGCCATCGCTGGCAACCACCTCGACTTTCGCACCGTCGGCACCGGTTATGACTTGGCAGCGGAGCGGATTGAGGCATCCCTCGAGAGCGTGGTGGCCGAGGGGCTGGCCATCGACCACATCGAAGCGCTCTTGGAGCTCATCCGCCAGGGATCCCGGATCGTCTACCTGGCCGATAACGTCGGTGAGATCGCACTCGACGCGCTCCTCGTCGGCGAACTACAGCGCTACGCGAGCCGCGTCACCTTCGTCGTCAAGGGCGGCCCCATCACTTCGGATGCCACCCTGGACGATGCCCGCACCATCGGTCTCGACGCCCTGGCGCCGGTCATCACCTCCGGCCCCGATACCCTGGGTATCCCCATCGACGACGAGATGTCTGCCGAGCTTCGGGAGGCGCTCGCCGAGGCCGACCTCGTCATCGCCAAAGGGCAGGCCAACTACTATGCACTCTCTGAGCTGGCGCCTGGCCTCGCTGCCCACTGCGTGTGCCTGCTGCGCACCAAGTGTGCTCTCGCCGCTACCTCCCTGGGCTTGAGCGCCCCCCGTGCCAATGTCGCCGCCGTCTTGCCCTGCAGTGGCGGCCATTCCGTATCCTAGCCTCAATGTGCTTTCCGGCCTGGTCCTTCCTGCGGAGGCGCCGGCCCGTGCCCGGCCACACTTCCCATCAGGCGGAGGTTTGCAGTGGACTATTTGGCTATTCTAAAGCGTGCGTTTCGCATTACCTGCCGCTACCGTGCCCTCTGGCTCTTTGGCATCCTGCTCGCCCTCTTCGGAGGCGGCGGTGGCGGAGGGGGCGATGGCAGTAGCGGAGGAGGAGGCGACGGCGGCAGCAGCTTTGCTCAGCTCCTGCAGATCCTGCGTTACCAGCTCAACAACTCGGACCTGGAGCGATTCAGCCGAGACTGGGCCCTCGGCCCTGGGGCCATCGCGGCCATCATCCTGGGCATAGTGCTCTTCATCGTGGCGCTCATCGTGCTGAGCGTTATCATCCGCTATGTCTGTATAGGCGCCCTGATCGGCATGGTCGACGATGTGGAGCGCACGGAGACCACGAGCATCGGCAGCGGTTTCCGCATCGGCTGGGCTCGTTTCCTGCGTCTCTTCGCCATCTCGCTCGTGCTCGGCATTCCGACGGCCGCCATTCTGCTGGGCGCGCTGTTGATCGCCCTGCTGCCACTGCCGATCGTCATCCTGGGGATCACAGGCCGCGAGGTCGTTCTGATTGCCCTGGGCATACTGGGGATGATCGGCCTCTTCCTGCTATGGATCCTGGTCGCCCTGGTCGCCCTGGTCGTCGGTGCCGTCGTGTCGGTGCTGACCAAGTTCATGCACCGGCGGTGCGTGCTAGCCGGTGAAGGCGTGCTCGAATCCGTCCGCGAAGGCTTTTGGATGGTGCGCCGCAACATCCGCGACGCGAGCATCATCGGGCTGTTGCTCTTTGGCATCGAGCTCGTGCTGAGCATCGTGCTCATCACGGCCATGCTCGTGGGCATGGGCATCGTTGCCGGCCTAGTTGCCGCCTCCTGGTTTGTCACGCGAGCCATCATTGCGGCCATCGGGACCGGCTTGCCTGCTCTGTTGCTGCTCATCGCCGCTCTGACCCTGCTGCAAGGCCTCGTCATCGTCTTCCGCTCCGCCGTGTGGACTCTGGTGTATCGGGAAATGGACGGTGGCGCAGGATAGGTCACCTCCGGCGCCATCAATTCGCACGCTCTGTGGACGGTGGTCAGTGGACAGCAGGCAGGCGGCTGCCTCTGAGTGGCGCACTGACCACTGCCTACGTTCCTGACAGCTTTGCTCATCCAGCATACTCACATTGCACGTCTCCTCTACATGGCGTATACTCACTCAGAGTGAGCCTTCTGCCAGGTCTTACCAAGGAGGACAAGATGCCAACCCCCACCGGCGCCGGCCCCGTAGACAGCCGCCGCAGCCCTCACGCTCGCTTGGCCACACTCCCCTTCCGCAACGTCTGCATCACCGGCGGGCTCTGGGCCGAGCGCCAAAAGATCAACCGCACCGTCAGCTTGCAGCATGGCTACCACATGCTCGAGCAGTCCGGGAACCTGCAGAACCTGCGCCTGGCTGCCGGCCTCGCCAAGGGCGAGTACCGCAGGCCCGTCTTTATGGACTCCGACGTCCACAAATGGCTGGAGGCCGTGTCCTACGAGCTAGCCGTCTCGCCCAACCCAGAGCTGGAGCAGATGGCCTCGGAGATCATCGCCCTGCTGGCCCAGGCCCAGGCGTCTGACGGCTACCTGAACTCCTACTACCAGGTCGTCAAGCCCGACCAGCGCTGGACCAACCTGCGCGACGACCACGAGCTTTACTGCGCCGGCCACCTCTTCCAGGCTGCCGTCGCCCACTACCGGGCCACCGGCCGCAGCGAACTCTTGGATATCGCCTGCCGCTTTGCCGACCATATCGCGTCCGTCTTTGGCCCCGGCAAGCGCGATGGCACCCCCGGCCACCCCGAGATCGAGATGGCCCTCGTCGAGATGTTCCGGGTGACCGGCGAGCAGCGCTATCTGGACTTGGCCGCCTTCTTTGTCGACCGCCGCGGGCACGGCGTTATCGGCGGCCGCAGCTACCACCAGGACCGCGTCCCCGTTCGCGATGCTACAATCGTCAAGGGCCATGCCGTGCGCCAGCTCTACCTCACCGCGGGCGTGACCGACCTCTTCCTCGAGACCGGCGAGCAGGCCCTCTTCCAGGCCATGCTGCGCCAGTGGCACGATATGACCGGCAGCAAACTGGCCGTCACCGGCGGCCCGGGCGCTCGTCACGAGGGCGAGGCCTTTGGCGATAGCTACGAGCTGCCCAACGACCGCTGCTACTGCGAGACCTGCGCCTCCATCGCCTCGATTATGTGGAACTGGCGGCTCCTCCTGGCTACCGGCCAGGGCCGCTATGCTGACCTCATCGAGCGCACACTCTACAACGGCTTCCTCAGCGGCTTCTCCCTCGACGGCCAACGCTACTTTTACGTCAACCCCCTCCTGAGCCGAGGCGGCATCGAGCGCCCCGAGTGGTACGGCTGTGCCTGCTGCCCACCCAACGTCATGCGCCTGCTCGGCTCCCTGAACCACTACCTGGCCACCGCCGATGGCGCCGGCCTGCAACTGCATCTCTTCGCCCCGGCAGCGATCGCCGCAGACCTGGATGCCGGCCACGTCGCCCTGCGCGTGGAGACGGGCTACCCCTGGCAGGGCAGTGTCCGGGTAAGTGTCGAGGAGGCGGGCCGCGGACCCTGGCGGCTCAGCCTGCGCGTTCCGGCCTGGTGCGCCCAAGCTCTGCTCCGCGTCAACGGCGAGCCGGTGGAGGTAAAGATCACCGAGGGCTATGCGACCATCGAACGGCGCTGGCAGGCGGGCGATACCGTCGAGCTCGAACTCCCCATGGCCCCGCGGCTGACGGTCGCTCACCCTCGCGTAGACGCCACCCGTGCCAGCGTAGCCATTGAGCGCGGTCCGATCGTCTACTGCCTGGAGGAGTGCGACCAGGAAGCGGGCGCTGACGTCCTGGATGTGGAGATCGACGAGACGGCGCCGCTGAGTGAGGCCTGGCGTGAGGACCTCTTGGGGGGTGTCATGGCCATTCATGCCTTCGGCGAGGCCATCGACACGCGCGCCTGGGGCGGCGATCTGTACAGGCCCTTCGCGAGCCGGCGCGACCTGCCCAGACGCCCAGTGCACCTCACCGCCGTCCCATACTACGCCTGGGCCAACCGCGGTCCCGGCGCCATGCGTGTCTGGATACCGCGCCGCAATGTGCTGTAACCGGCCTTACCTTTGCGAAAGCTCCAAGACATGCTCCAACGAGGCACATCGTGGCGGAGCAAGCTGCCCCAAGAGGGCGAGCCTTGGAGCTTTCGCAAGGGTGAACACCTTGCGCGTGCGCGAAAAGGAGAAGGCGCCCATGCCCGAATGGTCTTCCGGCGATGTGCTCGCCAACGGCATCAAGCTGCACTACTATCGCACCGGCGGCGACAAGCCGCCCATCGTCCTCCTGCACGGCATCACCGACAACGGCCTGTGCTGGACCCGCCTGGCCCGCAACCTGGAGCCCGACTATGACCTCATCATGGTCGACGCGCGGGGGCATGGCCTGTCCGCCGCCCCCACCTCGGGCTATGCGGCACAGGACCATGCCGCGGACGTCGCGGGGCTGATCGAGGCTTTGGCCCTCGAGGAGCCGGTACTCATCGGCCACTCAATGGGCGCGGCCACCGCCGCGGTGACGGCGGCCACCTATCCGGGCTCGGTGGGTGGCGTCGTCCTCGAAGACCCGCCCTGGTGGGCTGCAATGCCTGTGCCGGCCGATCCTCAGAAGGCGCTGGAGGAATGGCGTGCCGGGATCACAACCAGCAAGGCCAAGACCGTCGAGGAGTTGGTGGCCCTCTGCCGCGCGGAGAGCCCGGCATGGGATGAGGTGGAACGGCTGCCCTGGGCGGAGTCCAAACGCCAGGTGAGCCCAAACGTCGTCGGCTTTATGAGCGAGCGATTCACCCCCTGGCAGGAGGTCGCCCAGGCTATCACCTGCCCCGCCCTGCTGGTCACAGCAGACACAGCCGCCGGATCCATCGTCTCACCGGAGATAGCCCGCAAAGCCGCCGCGCTCATGCCCAACTGCCGGGTCGCATACATCCCTGGTGCGGGGCACAACATCCGCCGCGAGCAGTTCGAGCCGTTCGTGGAAATAGTCAGGGGATTCCTTAAAGAGAACGTAGGGTAGGGGTTTTGCGGGCTGGTTGGCCGCCCTGAGGGCGGCCAACCAGCCCGCAAAACCCCTCAAACTCCTCATGCATCGCTGCCGATGCACGCCTCGCGCGGGGAAAGCCCATCCGGGTCGTTCGCCAGCGCCCCTTCCGGCAACGGCACCGGCCCGTGCAGCAGCGAGTCGTTCGTCTCCCGCATCCAGCGCTCCAGCCGGCCGCGCATTTCGTCCAGCAGCGGGGCCAGGGCGAGGTCCGAGACCAGGTTGGCGGCCTCGTTCGGATCGAATACCAGGTCGTACAATTGCTCGGCATCGACCGTGCGGCGCCGCCAGCCGTGCTCCAGCCAGAGGTCTTTGCTGAGGCTGTCGTCGCAGTTGGGCAGCACCGGTGTGCACCGCCTATCGAAGCGGCGGATGTACTTCCAGCGGCGCGTGCGCACGGCCCTCATCGGCTCGTAGGCGGCGTGGTAGGTGACGCCGGCGAACACCGCCTCGTTGATCTCCTCGGCCTCACCATGGATCAGCGGCATGAGGGACCGGCCCTGCAGCCAGGCCGGCGGCTCGATCCCGACCAGTTCGCAGATCGTCGGGAAGAGGTCAATCTGAGAGACCAACGCATCGCACACCTTGCCGCCCTCCAAGCCGCCCGGCCCGCGTAGAATGAGCATCACGCCGATGCCGTGATCGGTCAAGTTGCACTTCATGCCGGGGAAGGCAATACCGTGATCGGTCGTGCAGATGACCAGCGTATTCTCGGCCAGGCCGGCCTCGTCCAACGCCGCCATCACAGCCCCTATCCCATCGTCCAGCAGCCGGGCACTGGCCTTAAAGGCCGCCATGTCGCGCCTCGTGCCCGACGTGTCTGGCAGCGGCGCCGGCGGCAGGCAGTAACGTTCATCCTCAGCCGGACCCGGGTCGACGTATTCGCGGTGGGTCTCGGCAAAGCCAACCGAGAGGAAGAAGGGTTGCTGCGCTCGCCGGAGCCACTCCACGGCCGCCGGCGCCACGTGCTCTGCCCTATGGCTCTCGACGGGCAGTACTTCATCATACCCAATGTCCTGAGGCGAGCGAGCCACGTGCTGCACGCCGACCAATGCCGAGCGATAGCCGGCTGCCCGCAGCGTGTGCACGATATGCTGGCGATAGTCATGTAGGGCAAAGCCCCGGTGGGCCAGACCGATCATGCCGCTCGAGTGCGCTGCCTGGCCGGTAAGCAACCCGGCCCTGCTTGGCGAGCATTGCGGGGCAACGCAAAAAGCCTGGCGGAACAGAATGCCCTGCTCTGCCAGGCGCTGGATGCTGGGCGTGGGCACGGCATGCCCGAACGGCTGAACGTAGCGGCCCGTGTCGTGCGAATGGATGTACAGGATATTCGGATGCATCACGACGCAGCTCCCCGGTTATCAAGCGGCACCCTCCCGCAGATTCCGCCAAGAGGTCGTGGAACCTGCGGGAGAGTCCGACTGCATAGGTACCGTTCAGGCCGGCTGGACCGCCGCTACCGGCTCGGTTTGCGCCAGGCCCAAGCGCACGAACAGCCAGGGCACGACGGCCGTAGCCACAAGCCCGACGGCAGCATAGCGGGCAAAGCGCCAGGCGACTCCGTCCAACGGCACTACCTTTAGCCCAAAGTACAGCCCAACCACGAACACAGCCCCCAGGATGAACCGCAGCAGGCGCTGCCAGGGGCTGCCAGTTGGCGTGAAACGGATACTCTCGGCCTCGATCATTTCGCCCACCGCAAAGCCGGCAAGGGCGCCGAGGCTGCCTGCCGCGTCCTCCAAGCGGCAGAGGAGGAGCAGAGCTACCGGGGCCACCAGAACCAGCGCATAGCGAGCCGCCGCCGACCATGCCTTCCACGAACGCTCCACTATGGGCGCAAGCCACAAAAAGAGGGCAAAGGACAGCAGCCCAAAGACCAGCCCGCCGAGCACATCGTGCGGGTAGTGCACGCCGAGGTACAGGCGCGAGAGCCCCACGGCCAGAACCGTGATGCCTGCAGCCCCATAGGCCAGCCATCGCCGCCGATGATGGGCCAGCGCGCCAAAGGCGACGGTTACGGACTGGGTGTGCCCACTCGGAAAGCCATAGCCCTCCTGAGAGACCACGTAGCGGACAACCGACGGAGAGGGTCGCGGTAGAGCGAAGGCGAACTTGGCCATGATGTTGGCAGTGTTGGAGAGCAACACCAACACCGCCAAGCGCGTGCCCAGCCGTTTGTCCCAGCACCAGAAGACAAGCGGCAAAAGCAGGAGGTAGAACCTTTCATCCCCGAGGAAGGTAATGAGGCTAAAGAGAGCATCCAGCGCCGGCCCGCTGAACGACTGCAGCCAGAGAATCAGCGAAACGCCCCAGTTCTCGATGCCATGCATGATGATATCCCCCTTGGATCGCCACGGTGAGAAACTGCACCCGATGGGGTATCGATCGTCGCCACGGATGGGCGCCCGGTTGCCGCGCACATGCCTGCCTCTTCGGGCCGGGCTTGCCTGCCAGAGCCTCTGAAGCGCTACTGGCCGGCACGCAGCCGCAGGCACGCCAGCAACCACTCTGCGCTGCGCACCATATCGGCCACGGCAACCCACTCCTCAGTCGTATGCACCTGCTGCATGCCGGCCGAGATGTTTGTGATGCGGATGCCGGCAGTGTTGAACACATTGCTATCCGAACCGCCCCCAGATGCCACATAGATAGGCTCGGCCCCGACCTGCCGCGCGCCGGCGGTCAGCAGGCGGATGATCCCATCCTCCGGGGTCATCCGATAGGCACTATACTGGCGCGATACGTGGATATCCACCGAAGCGCCGTGGCAGGCGGCTGCGTCTTTGAAGGCCTTGACCATGGCCTGCGTCTGCTCCGCCAGTTTGCCGTCATCACGGCTACGGGCCTCTCCACGCACCTCCACCCGGTCGCAGACGATATTCGTCGCCTTGCCACCGGTGATCGCGCCGATGTTGGCCGTCGTCTCCTCGTCAATCCGGCCATGCGGCATCTGGGCGATGGCTTCCGCCGCCACGCGGATTGCCGAGACTCCCTTCTCGGGCGCTTGGCCGGCATGCGAGGCCAGGCCATGCACGATGACCTGCAGGCTATCCTGCGCGGGGGCAGAGAGGACGATCGTGCCTGCCGGGCCGCCGCTATCCAGCCCAATGCCCTCGCGGGCCCGCAAGCGGCTTGTATCAAAGGCCTTGGCGCCGCACAGGCCGATCTCTTCCTGCACGGTAAAGAGAATATCGAGCGGAGGGAGGGGAATCCCCTGTTCTTGCGCCGTGCGCACCACCTCCAGGATGATCGCCACGCCCGACTTGTCGTCTGCCCCCAGGACGGTCCGCCCGTCGCTGCGGACCACCCCATCGGCGACGACCGGCCGTACCTCATCCGCCGGGCTCACCGTATCCAGGTGGGCGTTCAGCAACAGCGGCTCCCCCTGGCCATCGAGCCGGCCAAGCACGTTGCCGACAGCGTCGCGGTCAACCATCGCACCCAGCTCGCGCAGCCACGCCAGAGCCCGCTCGCCGACGGCTTGCTCATGCCGCGATAGGCTGGGGATCGCCGCGAGTTCTACAAAGCTGGCCAGCAACCGTTCCTCGTTGATCATGACAGGCTCTTCTCCTGATGCTTCCACTCTGTCACTTGGTTGAGCAGGTCTTTTGCATTCAGCAAGGCCGCGGCGCTGCCGTCGCCGCCAAGGAGAGCGGCCAGCTCATGCGCGCGCTCGCCATCCTGCAGCCCCTGCACAACCGTCACAGTCCGTTCACCATCTACCTTCTTGCTCACGCTCAGGTGGTGGTCGGCAAAGCTGGCGATCTGCGGCAGGTGGGTCACACAGAGCACCTGATGCTCACGGGTCAGGCTCCACAGCTTGCGGCCAACGAGGGTGCCGACCCGGCCGGAGATGCCGGAATCGATCTCGTCAAAGATCAGGCAGGGCACGGTATCCGCCGCCGAGAGGACGCACTTGAGCGCCAGCATGAGCCGCGAGGTCTCGCCGCCGGAGGCAATCTTGGCCATGGGCTTGGGCGGCTCGCCGGGGTTCGGAGCGATCAGGAACTCGACACGGTCCACGCCACTGGCATCCAGTGCCCAGCGTTTGCCGTCAATCTCTGGCCCATCCGGGTCCTCTGCCCGTTCCATGGACACGATGAACCGCGCCCGGTCCATCTGCAATTCCGCCAACTGCTCCTCGACCGCTTGCTCCAGAGCACGAGCAGCCCTACTACGCGCCTCCGAGAGACGGGCTGCCTGCTCCCCGGCCCGGCGCAGCAGGGCTGCCTCTTCTTGGCGCAGCTCGGCCACCCGCTCCTCGTTATGGCTGATCGCCTCCAGTTCCTCACGGGCGCGCCGGCCGAACTCGATAACCTCGGGAATGGTCTCGCCATACTTGCGCTCTAATGTGTGGATCAGAGCCAATCGCTCTTCCACCTGTTGCAGTCGCGCCGGGCTGTACTCCACCGCATCGCGATACAAGCGCAGGGCCCGGGCCGCGTCCTCCAGTTGGTAGATGGCGCTCTCCACGGCCTGCCGTTGCTCGGCTAGGCTGGGATCCAGCCGCTCCAGTTGCTCCAAATCGCGCACCGCCGCACCCAGGAGGTCCAGCGCCGCCCGACGCTGTTCGCCACCGTTCAGCAAGGTGTAGCAGGAACTGGCCAGTTCACTGAGCCGCTCGGCGTTGGCCAGCAGAGTCCGCTGTTGGCGGAGGTCCTCTTCCTCATCCGGCTCGAGCCGCGCAGCCTCAATTTCGCTCACCTGGAACTGTAAGAGATCGATGCGCCGTGCGAGTTCACGCTCATCCTGCAGGCTGTCGTGCAGCGCCTGGCGCACCTTGCGCAGTTGCGCCACCATCGCCGTGAGTTGTGCGCGCTCCTCGGTCAGGCCGCCATACCGGTCCAGGAAGATCAAGTGCTCACGCACGCGCAGCAAAGAGAGATGATCGCCCTGGCCGTGGATATCGACCAGGCGCCGGCCGAACTCTTGCAGCACCGAAAGGGTAACGGCGCGCCCGTTCACACGGCAGACGTTGCGGCCCGAGCGGTTGAGTTCGCGGCTGAGGATCAGCAGGCCATCGCCGCTTTCCAAGCCATACTCGTCAAGGAGCGGGGCTATCTCTTGAGCTTGGCCGTCGCTCAGACCAAAGAGGCCCTCGATGGTCGCGCGGTCGGCGCCGGTGCGGATGACCGTGTCCGCCGATATCCGCCCCCCCAGCAGTGCGCTGACGGCGTCGACGATGATCGACTTGCCGGCGCCGGTCTCGCCGGTCAGCACGTTCATGCCAGGCCGAAAGCGGAGGCGCAGCCGGTCAATGATCGCGAGGTTGGTGATGCTCAGTTCCTGCAGCATCGTCATCCCTTCCTACCAAGGCTAACGCAACCGGGCGTAAGCGGCCCCAACCGCGAGGAAGACATAGATGATGTTGGCGCGCATCGCCAGTTGCAGCAGAACCCGCACATCCAACAGCGCAGCCAGCGCCGCCCCAGGCACGAGCAACACGGGTCCGAGGGCACTGGCCAGCGCCCCGAGTATGATGCTGCCGCAGGCCACCAGAGCCAGAGGCGTCCCACGCTTGCCGCCCGTCGCCCGGTAGACGATCTCAGCGATCATCCCCCCGACTGCCGCACCGATGAAGAAGGCAAAAAAGCCGACATACTGCATCAGCAGGCCGGCGATGAACGAGACAGGCAGCGCCACGACCGCCGCCAGCAGATAGTGCCAGAGGCGCAGGCTGTAGGAAGGGGGGCGCTGCAGGCGCGCGCACTGCCGGCAGCGAATCCCTACCGGGGTTCGTATCCCACAGCGTGTGCATATCGGTTTTCCGCACTTGCTGCAGCGAAGCAGGGTCTCCGTCTGTGGATGATTGGCGCAGTAGAGCGTCTCCGGCCCCACTACCTGCGGTGCGTCGCCCAACGTAACCTCCTGAACAACGTGCCATAGAAATCAGCAGGCGGCCCAAAGCGCACAAATCCTGCCCGATTCGGGCTGAGGGAGACGTCCACTACCTCGCCCCCCGCCAGCGGCTGGTCCACCTGGCCATCTACGCTCAAGACTCCCCGGCAGACCTCGGAGAGATGCAGGCGAACCGTACATGAACCGGGCAATACCAGCGCCCGCGTCGGCGTCAGGTGGGGCGCCACCGGGATGACGAGCAGGCACTCGAGCCCCGGGGCGAGAACCGGCCCGCCGACAGAGAGCGAATAGGCCGTAGAGCCGGTGGCTGTCGCCACAATGACCCCATCTGCACGGTAGGTGGTAAAGAGTCGCCCATCGATCCAGACGTCCACCGCAATCACACGTACCTTTTCGGCCCGCGCCACCACGGCGTCGTTCAGCCCGTCAAAAGAGCCCCTCTTCCCATCCTCGCTTGCTAGGGTTGCCCGCAGCAACGCTCGCTCTTCGACGTTATAGTCCCCCAGAGCCAGCCTCTCCAGATGCGCCCCCAACTCGGAGGGCTGCAACTCTGCCAGGAACCCGAGCTGCCCCAGGTTGACCCCTAACACCACCACATCGTGCCCGGCCGCCGCCCTAGCCGTGCGCACAATCGTGCCGTCTCCGCCCAGGGTAATCAGGCAATCCAGGCTATCGATATGGTCGTGCAGGGGGCCGGAATCCACGCGTGGGGCCGCCTCAGCCTCAACCCCGAGCGAGCCCAGGCGGTCGATCAGCTCGGCCGCCAACTCGCGGGTTTCGGGCATGCGCGGATGGGTCACTATCCCCACACGGCGCACGGCCCGCGCCGGCCTCTCGACCCCGGCACACGAAATCTCTTTGCCGCTAAGCGCCACCGAGTTCTCCTACAACCTCTGCTAGCGGCACTTGCCGCTGTTCGCCGTTGACCATGTCGCGCACGGTAGCGCTCCCCTGCGTCAGTTCCTCCTGGCCGATGATTACGGCAAAGCGTGCGCTGGCCCGGTTCACCTGGCGGAGTTGAGCGCGCAAGCTGCGCTCGCCAAAGACCAACTGCGCAGCCGAGCCGCGCCGGCGCCACTCTGCCACCAGGCTCACACCCAGGGCCTTGGCCTCTTCGCCCTGAGTAGCCACCATGATCTGCGGCGTCGGCAGCTCGGGCACGGCCGTCTCCTGCTCGCGCATGAGCAGGATGATCCGCTCCATTCCGGAGCCAAAGCCGACCCCCGGTGTGGGCGGACCGCCGATCGCCTCGGCCAAGCCGTCGTAGCGCCCCCCGCCACAGACGGCATTCTGCGCACCGATGCCGCTCGTCGCCGACATCTCGAACACGGTCCGTGTATAGTAATCGAGGCCGCGCACCAGGCGGTGGTTGAGCTCATACTCCCACCCCAAGCGGTCCATGTAGGTCAGCACCTGCGAAAAGTGGCGCGAGCACTCGGGGCACAGCGCTTCATCCACGCGCGGGGCAACGGCGATAATGGGCTGGCAGCGTTCCTCCTTGCAGTCGAGCAGGCGCAGTGGGTTGCGCACCATGCGCCGCTCACAATCCGCGCAGATCTCGGCCCGATGTGCTTGATAGTACTCCAAGAGGCCACGAACGTACTCGGGCCGGCACACGGGGCAGCCGATGCTGTTCACCTGGAAGCGCAGCCCGCGGAAACCTAGATTGCTAAAGAGGTCGTAGGCAACCGACATGACCTCCACATCGACAGCCGGGTCCGCCTCGCCGATGGCCTCGATATCGAACTGGGTGTGCTGGCGCAGGCGACCGGCCTGCGGCCGCTCATAGCGGAACAGTGGCCCCACCGCATAGACCTTGACCGGCTGCGGCCACGTCTGCATGCCGTGCTGCAGATAGGCGCGCATAACGCCGGCCGTGAACTCGGGGCGCAGGGTCAGAGAATCCCCTCCCTTGTCCTGGAAGGTGTACATCTCCTTGTCTACGATATCGGTGCCCTCACCCACCCCGCGGACGAAAAGCCCCGTATCCTCGAACATGGGCGTGTCTATTTTACGATAACCGAAAAGCCCCGTCAGGCGCCGGATCTGCGCCTCGATGGCCGCCCAATAGGGCTGGTCTTCCGGGAGGATGTCTTGAGTTCCTCTTGGTGCCTGAAACACGCTCTGTACCTTCCTTACTTATAAGCACTCTGGCGTCGGCAATCGGCTCACGCTAACGGAGGACAGCGCACAGCCCCCGCAGATGGACATGCAAATGGGTCCGCACAGCGCAAAACCGGCCGCTGCATGCTGACGGTGTGATTATAGCCGATTTGGCCTGCATGTCCAGGATTTTGGGTCGCGCACCAAACAACAAGCCCCGGCAGACGAGCCGGGGCTTGTTGTGGCTTTCCGGAGATGCTACTCCGCTATACGCACTACATTGGCGGCCTGGGGTCCCTTGGGGCTGTCTTCGATCGTGAACTCGACGCGCTCTTCCTGCTCAAGGTTGCGGAACCCCTCGCCCACGATGGCGGAAAAGTGCACAAAGACGTCGTCTGCACCTTCCGCGTCTGGCTGGATGAAGCCATAGCCCTTGACCCGGCTGAACCACTTCACCCGTCCGGTGACTCGCTCTTCCACTGGCTGGCACCTCCTTCCTGCAAGGCTTGACCCGAACACTATCGGGAGGGATCGGCACGCGGTAGCCGCCACTCACAGCAACCCTAGTGCAGCACCGCCGGAACCGGCACACAAGAAAACCGCGAAGGCTTTGCGCAGCCCTCGCGGTCTAGTCATCCCGGATACCTGCAAAACCCCAACCAGCGTACGTTCTGCATCTTAGCACACATGCCCGGCGTCGTCAAATTCTCCAGGACCGGTGCTGTAGAGCGCCCCCGGATTACGCGTCGGTCGACGGTGCGATTCCGGCCGTCTTGCCCTGCACTGGGTCCGGCTCGCCCTGTCGCCACCACTCGACGGCAAAGGCGGCGAACAGCCCGAGCATCAGCCCGGCGATCCCAGCCAGGGCGCAGGTCACGCTCTTGCGCTGGCCTGCGGGTTTCGTCGGCACAGCCGCCTGGCTGGCCAGGTTGATGCCGTTGTTGCTCTCATGGGCCGCGATGCGCGTCTCTGCCACCTTTTGTGTCAGGGTCCTGAGAGTGGCCTCAGCCACACTTAGCTCCCTGGTGAGGCGGTCACGCTCAACGGTCGTCTGCTGAAGCTGCTCCTGCACCTTGAGGATTTCGGGCTCCAGCTCGGCAACTCTGGCATCCAGCTTGTCGATCTGGCCCTCCAGTGTCGGCACGAGCGCCTCCAGAGATGCCGCCAGTTCGCCCGCCGTCTGAGGCGCTGGTGACAGGCCACCCTCGGATGGCTGCACCTGGATGACGAAATCAGAGCCCGTCTGATAGACAACCATTGATGAAGGCGAGCTGTCGGGGGATTGCGGCTGGATGTTAGTTGCATCCTCAAGGAGGCTGATCTGCAGCAGCAAGGCTGTCACTTCGTCCGCCAGAGATACCCGCGCCGATGGTGGCTGCCCTCCCAACCGCGCCCGGAGCGTATCCGCCCGGCGAATGCTGGCCACGACCCTGCCCTTCTCCGCCAGGCGAGCCGACAACTCTTGTTGCAGGGCGCTCAGTCGCGCCTGCAGGATGGCAGCTTGATCCCGCGCCTCGAACTCGACCAACGCCTGCTCGGCCTGAGCGAGGGCTTGCTGAGCCTCTTCGGCCTGCGCAGCGAAGAACAGCACATCGTCCTCATTGACTCCGCCATAGACATCGTTGGCCCGTACGACAAACAGCTCAGCCCAGGTGTTGGCGATACGTGCCGCTTCCTCCGCGCTCTGCGCCTTGACTGTCAACTGCATCATACTCGGGTCCGCACCCGCGCCAGCATCGAGCATGGAGTGCAGATCGTGCAACGACTCCACATCCTTGGGGCGCGGGTCCAATGAGGTCAAAAGAGCACTCAGGAGATCATCGCTCATCGCCAACTGGGGGAGCGCCTCGTATGCCAACTTGGCCTCGCTGGTGGTCTCGATCCGGGGATCGAACTGCAGATCGTAACGCGGTCGGGCAACAGCCACCAGCGCCGTGGCCGAGTAGCTCGGGGGTAGCAACAGCGTCACAACCAGCGCCGCCAGACCGGCAATTATCCCCGCGCCAACGATGACCCAGCGCCAGCGAAATGCCAGCCTCACATACTCCCGCAGGTCAAACTCCTCTTCCACAGGCACCCTCCCAGGAACACCAATGCGTCTCCGCTACCAGGCCAACCTTGCCGTTGCGAGCATGGACGAGGCAGGCGCTTCTCTGCAGCGTGACGGCCCGGCTACTGCTCGCAGCGTGAGGCAGGATGCAGCTTTGCGCAGCAGGCAGCACGATGCTGCAGCCAGTGCACATCTTGCAGAGACGAGGGTTAGTATAACGTATCCGGCATCCGTGTCAAAACACGGCACCGGCCATGCCGCCGGGCGCGTTATGAAGCAGCTCAGCGGACTCCAGGCCCTGTCAACCGGTGCGATGATCGCCAAGGCGGCAGGCGCCCGTGGTGCGTAACCAACTCTGGCAATCTGTCGCTCCAACCGGTAGGTGCATCTTTGCACCATTTCTGCTATAATGGCTTGCGTCGGCATCAGAGGCAGCCCCAACCGCCAGAACCCCGGCTGCCCCACCAGCCATTTGCAGGATGTGAGACACTGGAGGCCACTATCCCATGCCGTCTGCCAACCTGACACCCAGAGAACGCTTCATCATGGCCCTCGAAGGCCAGCAGCCCCCGGACCGCGTCCCCACGTTCGAACTGGTCTTTTACCTGACGATGGAACTCTTGGGCAAGGTGCATCCCTCGCACCGCTACTTTAGCCAGTGGGACCAGATGAGTGCAAAGGAGAAGCGACTGCAGGTCGCCGATGCCGCCGACACCTATATCGCTACGGCCCGTCACTATCAGCACGACGCCATCTTTGTGCACGGCGTCGCGGGCATGCCGCAATCGGAGGAGCGCATCGCCGAGCGTATCCGCGAGCAGACCGGTGACGAGTTCTTCCTCTGTCGCCACGGCGACCCGACCATGTCCGTACCCGACGGCGACCGCATGCTCGGCCTCTGCTACCGGCTGGCCGATGCGCCCGATGAGGTCAAGGCCGAACAGAACAGAGCCGTCGATGCCCAGCTCGCAGCCTCAGCGGCCATCGCCGGCCAGGGGCTCTTTGACGGCTATGCTCTCTGCGCCGATTATTGCTTCAATAGCGGACCGTTCCTGAGCCCCGGCCAGTTCGCCGAGTTCGTCACGCCGTTCCTGGGGCGCCTCATCGCGGGGCTGCGCGAAATGGGCTTTTACGTTATCAAGCACACAGACGGCAACATCATGCCCATCATCGACCAACTCGTCGCCTGCCGGCCCCATGCGCTGCACTCCCTAGATCCTCAGGCTGGCATCGATATCGCGGAGATCAAGCGCCGGTATGGCCGTCAGATATGCCTCATCGGTAACGTCAACTGCGGCCTGCTGCAGACGGGCAGCGAAGAGGAGGTCATTGAGTCCGCCCGCTATGCCTTGCTCCACGGCATGCCCGGCGGAGGGTACATTTTCTCGACCTCTAACTGTGTGTACACCGGCATGCCCCTGGCGCGCTATGACCTGATGATGGATATCTGGCGCAAGGAGGGGGTCTACAGCCATTCCGGCTGACAGACACCGCCCACGCCAAGACCCTTGACATGGCCTCGCTTTCAGAGTATGCTTGCACCAATGTCGGAAAAGCAGTAGTGGAGGATAGCAAGACTCTGTGTTCTTTGACGAGGCCAAGATCAACGTGCGCTCCGGTGACGGCGGGGCCGGCTGCGTGAGCTTCCGCCGTGAAAAGTATGTCCCCCGTGGGGGACCCAACGGCGGCAACGGCGGTGCGGGGGGCGACGTCTACCTGGTCGCCACCAGCCACCGGACGACGCTCGTCGAGTTCAGAAAGCGCGTTCACTTTCGCGCGGGGCGCGGCGACCACGGGGGCAGCAACAACAGGCAGGGCGCCCGCGGGGAGAATGTCGAGATCGAGGTACCCGTCGGCACAATAGTGCGCGATTCGCGCACCGGCGAACTCTTGGCCGACCTGGTGGAGAACGGACAACGTGTGCTCGTAGCCAAGGGGGGGCGCGGCGGCCGCGGCAACGCGGCCTTTGCCGGCCCGACCAACCAGGCGCCGCGCATCGCCGAGAACGGCGAGCCCGGTCAGGAGCGTTGGCTGGAGCTGGAGCTGCGCTTGATCGCCGATGTCGGCATCGTGGGCGTCCCCAACGCCGGAAAGTCCACGCTCCTCTCCGCTGTGAGCGCGGCGCGGCCCAAAGTGGCCGACTATCCCTTCACCACGCTGCAGCCCAACTTGGGCGTAGCCGAGGTGGACCAGCGGCCGCTCGTACTCGCCGACATCCCAGGGCTGATTGAGGGCGCACACGCGGGCGCCGGGCTGGGCCATGCATTCCTCCGTCATGTCGAGCGCACACGCGTGCTGATCCACCTGCTCGACGGCCTGTCCGCGGACCCCCTTGCCGATTGGCGCCAGATCAATGAGGAATTGGACCTCTTTGACCCCGACCTGGCGCACAAGCCGCAAATCACTGCCCTGAACAAGATGGACGTGCCCGAGGTCCGCGAACGCTGGCCCAAAATCCGCCAGGCCCTGGTTCAGGCCGGGGCTGAGGTGATGGCCATATCGGCCGTCTCCGGCGAGGGCACGCGCGAGCTCTTGCGGCAGGTGGCCACGCTCCTCGAAGCGACCCCGCCGGAGCCGCCCGCCGAGGTGGTGCCGGTGCTGCGTCCGCACGAGCGTGCCGAAGACACCTTCGAGATTGTCCGCGAGCCGGACGGCATCTATCGCGTCAGGGGTGAGCGTATCGAACGAGCCGCAGCGATGACACCTTGGGGCAACGAAGAGGCGGTCGATCGCTTCCAGCGCATTCTGCGGGCTACCGGCGTGTGGCAGGCGCTTGAGGAAGCTGGAATCGAGATCGGCGACACGGTGCGCATCGGCAGGATTGAGCTGGAATGGTCCTAGTGCTGCGCCGCACAAGTTCTGATGAGTAACATGGCGCCACATGGGGCGAGTCGCACCCATCAGAATCTCGGCGGTGCACTACTAGTCCGGCCGCCTCACGCAATCGGGATGATCGGCGCACGTCATTGACGGGCGAGCCCTGGGCTCGCTTTGTTCGGGGGGTACATGGCACGGGTTGGCGTTCTCGGAGGCACCTTCGACCCGGTGCACTATGGGCATTTGGTCATTGCGCAAGAAGCCTTGGTCTGTCTTGGTCTGGACAGGGTCATTTTCGTCCCAGCGCAAGAATCTCCACACAAGCTACAGGAGCCCCATTCGCCGGCCACCCACCGCCTGCAGATGGTGCGCATCGCTATCGCTTCGAACCCATCCTTCGCGGTCTCTGAGGTCGACCTGGCCCGCCCGGCGCCCTCGTACACGGCCGATACCCTGGCCATCCTGAAAGAGCAGTTGGGGCGCCAGGCCGAACTCTACTTCCTGATGGGGATGGACTCCTTCGCCGGCCTCACGACCTGGTATCGACCGGACCTGATCCTGGCCCGCGCACGCCTGGTGGTGGCCGTGCGCCCCGGCTATCGCGTCGACCTGCAGGCCCTCGAGAGCACCCTGCCCAGCATCTCCAGTCGCACCGAGTTGCTGGAGCCACCGCAGCTCGACATCTCGTCGCGCGACCTGCGCCGTCGCGTCCGCGAGGGCCTGCCCATCCGCTACCAGCTGCCCGAAAGCGTCGAGGCGTACATCCGCGAGCACCGGCTCTATGCCGCCGGTGGACCGGCCATCGGCGCGGGCAACAGTCCGCCCGATTGTGCCGCCAGTGGGTGAGCCCGAGGCGAGCCGCATCATTCAGGGTCATCTTGATGCACTGCCAGGAGGCGCTTTGATGGGCGAAGCCCCCCGCATCCTCTTTTCGACGGGTGCGCTGTACATCTTCCCCTTGCAGTGGGCCTTTGACCTGGCCCAGTCCGCCGGGTGCGACGGCCTAGAGATCGACGTCTGTCCGCAGACGCTGCTCTGCCGGCCGCCGGCCATTGCCCGCTTGGCGGCCGAGTCGGGCCTACCGGTGCGCGCCGTCCATCCCCCCCTGCTGCCTCTGCCGGGCTGGAAACAGCGCGATGCTCTGGTGCACTTGATTGACCTCGCTCTCACTCTGGAGGCCCCCACCATCATCATCCACCCGCCCAAGGCCAAGCGCCTCGACGCTCCACAGATCGCCGAGTGCCGGGCGCAGATCGCCGAAGCGCAGCGGCAACTGCAAGGCACCGGCACACAGGTCGTGATCGAGAACCCCGGCTTTTTCCACCCCAGCGACCGCCAGAACGCGCTCTGGCATCTGCCTACGCTGCGTCGGTTTGCCGACGAGTGCGGCCTGTACATGGCCTTTGATACCACCCACGCCGGCTCCTCGCCGCTGACGCTGCTCGAGTCCTACGAGTTCGTCGTGGACCGGCTGGCCCATGTGCACCTGAGCGACCTGAGGACACCGCCGCGCCTGCTGGACCGGCGCTGGCTGTGCAGTTACGTCAAGCACCACCAACTGCCCGGCGAGGGGCAGCTGCCGCTGGATCCGTTCCTGCGCCGCTTGGCGGGCAGCGGCTACCGTGGAGACATTACCCTGGAACTCAGCCCTGTCTGCCTGCGCATCTGGGACCTCGCCTACGCCCGGCGCTGCCTCACCGAGGTCGTCCGCTGGACTCGTGCTGCGCTCGCCGCGCCCCGTACGCCGGCAGAACCGTCGCTTGGACATGCCTCATTGTGAGGCCATCCGCGCGCCGGTACTGCCAGACGGCTCCTTCATCAGCCTGCTGCGCCACGCCGGGGTTGACTCAGGTGCGCAGCCCGGCAACCGCCCCGGCATCCAGCCGCCTGACGAGCGCCGTGACCAGGCGCACGGTCTGATCATAATCGCTACGGCTGATGATACCCTGATGGCTGTGAATGTGCCGTGCCGGCACAGCGAGGACCGTCGCCGGCACCCCACCCGCGTTGACGTGGATGGCCCCCGCATCGGTGCCACCGCGCGGCATGACGTCAATCTGCAGCGGTATCCCCTCTGCACGCGCTGTGTCGATCACCAGATTGCGCAAGGCCAGGTTGGGGATCATCGAAGCATCGTAGGCCAAGAGGACCGGCCCGCCGCCCAGCTTGACGGCTGCCTCCTCCGGCTTCATATCCGGCAGGTCGCCGGCCAGCGCGGCCTCCAGGACCAGCCCCACGTCGGGGTCGACCAGGTGCGCGCTCGTCCGCGCCCCACGCAGACCGACCTCCTCCTGGACCGTCCCGACGCCGTACAACATGTTGGGATGCGCCTGCTCGGCCAGAGCACGGAAGACATCGACGATAACCGCGCAGCCTATGCGGTCATCCCACGCTTTGGACATGTAGGTCCGGCCGCCGGCCATGACGGTGAAGGCGCTGCGAGGCAGGATGGGGTCGCCGATGCGGATTCCCATCTCCTCCACCTGCTCGCGGCTGGTCGCCCCGACGTCGATGTACATGCTGTCCTTCTCAAGGACCTTGTTGCGCTCTTCATCCTTGAGCATGTGCGGGGGCTTGGCGCCGATAACACCGGGCACATCACCTTTCACGGTCCGGATCACAACCTGCTGGGCGAGGAGGACCTGGTCCCACCAGCCGCCGAGGGGCACAAAACGGAGGAAGCCGCCCTCAGTGATATAGCGAACCATGAACCCGACTTCGTCCATGTGCGCCGCCAGCATGACCCGCGGCCGCTCGGCCGTGCCCGGCAGCCAGGCCACCAGGCTGCCCAGGCCGTCGCGCTCAACCCCGGCCGCCAGGCCATCGAGGGCACGATGCATCACTCCGCGCACGCCCTCCTCATACCCCGGCACGCCGGGCGCCTCGGTCAACTCTTGCAGCAACTGCTCCGTCGCATCCACTGATTACTCTCCCTGTTTGTCGCGAGCCACGGCCCGGCCTGGAGCGCCGCGGCGACGAAAAGAGGCGAAAACACGTTCCCGGGCAACGCGCACCCCCGTGCCGGAGGTTCAGCCGGGTACGGCCACCGGCTGCGGTGCGCCGGTCTCCTGCGCCACCCAGGCGTGAGCAGGATCCAGCGACGAGCGAACGACGTGCCCCTCACCAGCCATGCCCCAGAGGTAGCACAGGCTATAGCCCGGGGCAGCGGCCAGCGGATGGTAACCCTCGGCCAGGGCCACAGCCTCATCGTTGTGCACGGTGTACACCTCGTACACCCCCCGCTTCGGGCTATAGATGTGTTGCATCCCGAACCCCTGGGGCGGGTCAATCTGGAAGAAGGCGATCTCCTCCAGTCGGACCTCGGCGGGGTAGCGATCCTCATCGTGCTTGTGAGGCGGATAGCTGGCCCAGCCGCCCGGCTCCACGTGGGTCTCACCCACCAACAAACGATTGGCCGGGAACTCGGAACCGACGATCGTGTACACACGGCGCCGGAAACCGGGCGCACCCTCCGCCTGCTCCCGCACTGTCTCTCCCCCAATGTAACGCGGCAAAAAGTCACGCGCCGCCTCGGTGGAAAAGATGGCCAGGTCGGCCGGCTTGCTCGCAGCCACCGAGTAGCGCCGGTGCCGCGGGATGTAGACGGCCGCCGGCGGCCCGGCGAAGGGGCTGACCCGCTCCAGCATCCAACTCTCACCATCCACGCTTACCGTGCAGCGACCACTGAGCAACACCAGCACCGCCTCGCGCCCCTCCAGCAAGGAGCTGTGCTCCTCGTCGCGCGGCAAGCGCAACATCGCCAACTCCAGCCGCTGCAGGCCGGCCTGGCCCGGCGCAGCCAGCTTTTGCAGCCCGGGCCGGCGATGATAGCGGAAGACCCGCTCCAACTAGCACCTCCCCATCTCGTATTGCGGTGGGGCTACCGCGACAGCGCAGCCCATGCCCTGCCACGGGCAAGCACGATTCGGGCCACGCTCAACCGGCTCCTCTCGATGAGGAGATGCAAAGAATGCCCACTCATTGTAGCGCATTGGGCGGAGGACGCAAGCCCAGCAGCGAACCACTCCTCATGGAAGAGCAAGCGCTCGAGGCTGGAAGCCTGCGGGCAAGGCTCCTGTGCAGACAGCCCCTTTCGTACCCTTTCGCGCCCTTTCGTGCTCCACCGCCGCCCACAGGCCTTGACAGCCCCCCTCCGCTCCCTATACTGAGCGACACGGCGAGCCTGCCGTTGCAATGTGCAAGGACACGGGCATGGACAATGAAACGATGGAATCCCTGATCGCCGATTTCACGGGCCGCCGGGTGTGGGCCATAGTCGGAGTGTCAACAAACCCGGAAAAGTACGGCTACCGCATCTTCCAGTCGCTGCGCGCGGCGGGCTACCGCGCGTATGGGGTGAATCCGAACACGCAGGCCGTGGAGGGCGAGCGGGTCTACCCCTCGCTCGCGGATCTGCCGGAGCGCCCGGAGGTGGTGGATGTGGTGGTGCCGCCGGCGGTGACGGAAGAGATCGTGCGCGAGTGCGATCGCCTGGGCCTGCGGCGCGTGTGGCTGCAGCCCGGCGCCGAGTCCGAGGCAGCGATCCGGTTCTGCCGTGAGCATGGCATCGCCGTGGTACACCATGCCTGCGCCATGGTGCACAAGAGAACCTGGCCCTCACCTGAGGGCTGAAAGTCAGGAGTGTTCTATGTCGGTTGCCCAGCTTCCACACGTGGGCGATGCGGATTTCGATGAGACTGTCCTCGCCGACCCCTCTCCGGCGCTGATCGAGTTCTATGCGACGTGGTGTGCCCACTGCCGCAAGATGGCGCCCATCATCGAGCAGCTTGCGAAAGACTATGCCGGACGGCTGCGCGTCATCCAGGTGGATGCCCCCCAGAACCTAGCGACGGCGCAGCGCTTCGGCGTCCAGGGCGTACCCACACTCGTGATCTGGGCCGACGGCCGCGAGGTCGACCGCATCGTCGGCGAGACATCGCGGCAGAGGCTCGATGAGCACCTGGCGCCTGTCGTGCAGAGCGAGCCCGTCAGTGCGCCCTATCAACCGGTGCGGTGATCGCCAAAGCGGCGAGCGCTGCAGTGGCGCGCAACCAGTTCTAGCAATCTATGCTCCAACCGGTAGCACGAGCAGGGGACGGTTCACCGCCAAGGGCACAAAGAAGATTCGAAGGGATTACAGACCTTTGTGTCCTTCGCGTCCCTTGTGCTGAAACCATCTCCCCATGCGTTGCAGTAGTCTGCTCACCGTGCTATACTTGCAATAGCTGGAATTGCACGGAGAGCGGAGATGACTGACGAGGCAGCAACCCACGCGGCGCAACGCCTGGCGCACGAACTGATCCTGCAGGATGAGCGGCTCACGGCCGACCTGGAGGACCGCGACGCCGACATCTTGCTGCGCTGGGCGCTGGCGGCGGCCGAACGGGTTGTGCTGGCCCAGGCAGAGTTGGACCCGTCCCTCGACCGTGTCGCTCTGATCGAGGCCATCCGCCCGGTTCGCCAGGTGGCGCGCGCCATCAATGACCTCACTGCCGAGCATGCAGAAATGGACCCGCATGCGTTCCTGGAGCGCCTTCTGGGTCTCATTACGGCAGCCGGCCGTCTTACCCCAGGTGCTGTGCCCGCCGGCAAGGCCGCAACCGCTCCTCCCTCAACGCGCATACCGCCTTCCTAGCGAGAGGAGACACCATCCATGTCCAGGCCCAGGGCACGTAGGGCGCCAACCCGTCGGCGCACAGCGAGGATCCCGCTGCGCACGCTCTTGATCCTGTTCTTCCTCGGCGCGGTTATCCTGAGCGCGCTGGTCTGCGTGTCGGCTTATGTCTGGACGCAGCCACAGTTCGCCCCACTGCGCGCCGACATTCTGCGCGCCCTCGCCCCCATCACGCCCACGCCCGCACCAACCGATGCGCCATCCGCCGGCGCCACGCCGGCCACTGCCGAGGTACCGGGCTGGTATCACGTCTACTTTACAGAGCCGCGCTACCCTGACGTGGAGAGCGAACGCGGCGCCGGCATCGACGCCCATCTGGTGCAGCTCATCGGCAGCGCCCAGCACAGTGTGGATGTGGCAGCCTACGAACTGGACCTGGAGACGGTAGCCGACGCCCTGCTCGCTGCCCAGGCGCGAGGCGTGGCCGTGCGCCTGGTCACCGATACAGACAACCTGGAGGAGCCGGCCGTGGAGCGGCTCGCCAAGGGCGGGGTGCCGGTGCGCGAGGATGGCCGTAGTGCCATTATGCACAACAAGTTCATCATCATCGATGGGCGCTATCTGTGGACCGGCTCCTGGAACTTGACGGTGAACTGTACCTACCGCAACAACAACAACGCCATCGTCATCGCTTCCCCGGACTTGGCTGCCAACTATCAGCGCGAGTTCGATGAAATGTTTGGTAGCCAGTCGTTCGGCCCGCGCTCACCCACCAGCGCCGCCCCCGCCCAGGTAACGGTACACGGCACGGCCATAGAGTGTTATTTCGCGCCGGAGGATGGCATCGCCGAGCGGCTCGTCGAGTTGGTCAGCCAGGCAGAGGAGAGCGTGCACTTTATGGCGTTCTCCTTCACCGACGAGGCGCTGGCCCAGGCGCTCATAGAACGCCACCAGGCAGGGGTTAGTGTCTCCGGCGTGATGGAGAAACGTGGCTCCACGACGCAATACGCCCAACTCCCGCCGCTGCAGGAAGCAGGCGTCGAGGTACTGCAGGATGGCAACCCTTACGTCATGCACCACAAGGTTCTGATCATCGACGGCGAGACTGTCGTGACCGGCTCGTTCAACTTTTCGCAGAGCGCGAATGAGAGCAACGACGAGAACGTGCTGATCATCCGCCACCGCGACATTGCCGCCCAGTTCCTGGCCGAGTTCGAGCGCGTGCACCAGCAGGCGGTCGAAGCGCAGGAGGAGTGACACCTCTGTCCCCCGCCGAAGGATTGCTGATGAGAGGGATAGGGGGCGCCACCTCTCGGGCGGCAGGACGCGGAGCGCCGCAGAGCGGCAGAGGACCGCAGATTGGCTGATCGCTACGATGTCGTCATCGTGGGCGCCGGGCCGGCCGGCGCAATGGCCGCCTACCAGCTTGGCCGCGCCGGCTGCCGGGTGCTCGTGATTGAGCGGGAGAGACTGCCCCGCTACAAGCCCTGCGCCGGGGCCATCGCCGACAACGTTCTTTCGGCCTTGCCGGCGCCCTGCGCGGAGGCCGTTGAACGCCGGGTGACCCGCGTGCGCTTCCAGCTCGGCACTGAGGAGGAGGCTGAGCACGAGTTGTACGGCACGCCCATCGCCATGGTCGATCGCGCGCGCTTTGATTATGCCCTTCTCTCCCAGGCATCGTGCACGGTGCACGACGGCGAGAGGGTAGTCGCCGTTGAGGACGGCCCGGCTCAGGTGGCCGTGCGCACCACCAACGGGGGGTGCTACGGCGCCCGCTATGCCATCGGCGCCGACGGCACCTTCTCGACGGTCGCCCGCTCGCTGGGCCTGGGTCGGCCGGCGCCACTGTGGCTGGCGCTGGAGGCCGAGGTGCCGGTAGGGTCGGAGTTGCTGAGACCATATGCAGAGGCGGCGCTCTTTCTCATCGGCACGGTGCCAGGCGGCTATGTGTGGGTGTTCCCCAAGGGGGATCACCTCTCGTTTGGGCTGGGCGCCTATGGGGCGAGTGGACCGGCGCTACGGCTGGCCCTGCTGGAGGCCGCGCTGCAATTGGGCATGCCCGTGGAGGCGGTCCGCCCCCGCGGCTACGCTCTCCCCATGGGCGGCAGGCAACGTCCGTTGCAACAGGGGCGCATCCTGCTGGCCGGTGATGCCGCCGCCCTGGTGGACCCTCTGAGCGGCGAGGGCATCCGACATGCCCTGCACAGCGGTCGGCTCGCCGCCGAGGCGATTCTGCGCGAGGACACGACTGGCTACTCGCAGCGGGTCCAGGCCGAGATCGGCAACCACCTGCGTGTGGGGCGCCATATTGCGCGGCTCTTTTACCGTTTCCCACGGCAGTGCTTCCGGCTCGGCGCGCGAAACCCGGCAGCCGTCGCCGCGCTGGCACGCACGCTGCGTGGAGAAGTTACCTATGGGCAGATGCTGCGGCGCCTGCCCGGCTATCTCATCAGACACTTATGGCGTCGGCGGTGACGGCGGGTCGCGATATCGATGCACCAGCAAAGCAGAGAACACAGGTGAAGGAGGGAACCGTGCAAGAAGCGCGTCTGTACGAGCGCCTCAAAGACGGCCGTGTGCGCTGTGGGCTCTGCGCCCACCACTGCACCATCGACCCAGGCCGACGCGGCATCTGCCGGGTGCGCGAGAACCGCGACGGCACACTCCTCTCCCTGGTCTACGGCCGGCTGATCTCCCAGGCGGTTGACCCCATCGAAAAGAAGCCGCTCTTCCACTTTCACCCGGGCTCGGGCGCCCTTTCCGTCGCCACGGCAGGTTGCAATCTGAGCTGTCGTTTCTGCCAAAACGCCGACATCTCCCAACTGCCGCGCAATGAGCGCCGCATTCCCGGCCGCGACACGCCGCCTTCGGCGATCGTTGCGGCCGCCACCGGCTGCGGCTGCCGCAGTATCGCCTACACCTACACAGAGCCGACCGTCTTTTTCGAGTATGCCTACGACCTCTCGCTGCTGGCCCATGAGACCGGCCTGGCCAACGTGTTTGTGACCAACGGCTACATGACCCCAGAGATGCTTGAGGCCTATCATCCCTACCTCGACGCCGCGAACGTGGACCTCAAGTCCTTCCGCGATGATTTCTACCGGCACCTCTGCGGCGCCCGCCTGCAGCCTGTGCTGGATTCCCTGCGGCGGCTCAAGGCCCTCGGCGTTTGGCTCGAAGTGACTACGCTGGTCATCTCCGGGTACAACGACGACCCGGCCGAACTGCGCGACCTGGCCGCCTTTATCGCCGGCGAACTGGGCCCGGCCACACCCTGGCATGTCAGCCGCTTCCATCCCGCCTACAGGCTGGTCACCGCCCCGCCGACGCCCGCGGCGACCTTGCTGCGTGCCCACGACATCGGCCGCGAAGCGGGCCTGCATTATGTATATGTAGGCAACCTGCCCAGCGCCGCCGGGGAGAACACCGTCTGCCCTGCCTGCGGGCAGACGGTCATCGAACGTCACGGCTTCCGGGTGACCGCCCGCCACACGCGGAACGGGACCTGCAGCCACTGCGGTGCAGCCATCGATGGGGTCGGCATGTAGAAAACGGCAGGCCCCCACTGAGGGCCACAAGCACTACCGATATCGACGTCCGAGAATCTCAGGAGGCACCCCGACCATGTCTGGTTTCGGCAGTATCTTTGCAGCGGCGCGCTGCTGCGCCCCTGCCCTGATGGCCTTCCCCGCGCGCAGCCTGGCCTACCTCGACCCGGGCACGGGCAGCTACCTGGTGCAGCTCCTGCTCGCCGGCCTGCTCGCCGCCGGGCTGGCCATCAGGCTCTTTTGGCACAACATCTCCGACTTGGTGCGCCGCGTCTTTTCGCGAGATAAGGCCGGCGGGGGTACTGCCGATGGCGCCTGACCAGGTCTTGCCCTCGTCCTTCCGCGATCCGAGCGGTTTCCTCTTTCGTCGCCAGGGCACGCTCTACCGCCAGGTCAACGCCCCATACCGGGCCGACTATGAGCAACTGCTGGCCTCAGGGCTCTACGCGGACCTGGTAGCCAATGGCCTGCTCATCACCCATGAGGAGGCGCAGGTGGAGCCGGCCGTGCCCGGCGCCTACAAGGTGCTGCGGCCGGAGCCACTGCCCTTCGTCTCCTACCCCTACGAGTGGAGCTTTGGCCAGTTGCAGGATGCGGCGCTGGCCACCCTGCGCATTCAACGCCGCGCCCTGGATATGGGCATGTCGCTGAAGGATGCCAGCGCCTACAATATCCAGTTCATCGGCAGCAAGCCCATGCTGATCGATACCCTATCCTTCGAAGCGTACCGCGAAGGCGAGCCCTGGGTAGCCTACGGGCAGTTCTGCCGGCACTTTTTGGCGCCCCTGGCGCTGATGAGCTATGTGGACGTGCGCCTTGACGGGCTCTTGCGCACGTATATCGACGGCGTGCCACTCAGCCTGGCCGGCCGCCTGCTCCCCGGGCGCACACGACTGCGCTTTGGGCTACTCTCGCACATCCACTTGCACGCCGGCGCGGAGCGGCGCACGGCCTCCCGGCCGGTGGACGTCCCCAACCGGCGCTTTAGCCGGAACGCCATGCTGGGCCTAGTCGACAACCTCGCCGGCACGGTGCGCGGGCTCAAGTGGCAGCCCAAGGGCACGCCTTGGGCCGGCTACTATGCGGCGACCAACTATAGCGCCGCAGCGATGGAGCACAAGGCCCAGCTCGTCGCCGAGTTTCTGGCTGCCATCGAGCCGGCGCCGGCCCTCGCTTGGGACCTAGGAGCCAACACGGGCCGCTTTGGCCGCATCGTCGCCGAACGCGGGGCCTACACCGTCGCCTTTGACAATGACCCGGCCTGTGTCGAGCGCAGCTACCGGGAGGGCGCCGCCCGTGGCGAGGCCAACGTCCTGCCACTGCTCCTCGACCTCACCAACCCATCGCCCAACGTGGGCTGGGCCAACGAAGAGCGTATGTCGCTCTTGCAGCGCGCCCCGGCTGACGTGGCCCTAGCCCTGGCGCTGGTCCACCATCTGGCCATCGGCAACAATCTGCCCCTGAGCAGGATCGCCGCCTTCCTCGCGCGCGCCTGTCATGTGCTGATCATCGAGTTCGTGCCCAAGAGCGACTCGCAGGTGCAGAGGCTCCTGGCCACCCGGCAGGATATCTTTCCCAACTATACCCAGGAGGCATTCGAGGCTGAGTTCGGCCGGCACTTTACTATCGAGAGACAAGCCGCCATCCGGGAGAGCGAGCGAACGCTTTACCTAATGCGCAGGAGGCCCCTAGCGTGAAGCACCTCACCATCGTGCAGCCCTTCCTGTTCGCCGTCTTTCCCATCCTCTCGCTGTACGCCAGCAACCTGGGTCTGGTGCGCCCAGGCGAGATCCTATTGCCCATTGCGCTGGTGATCGCCCTCACCAGCCTGCTCCTGTGGCTGGGGATGCGGCTCCTCAAAGACCTGGAGGCCGCCGCTATCATCCTCTCCGCCTTCTGGCTGCTCTTCTTCTCCTTCGGCAAGCTCCTGGCCCTGCTGGGCGGACCCGGCCACAACCGCGAGCCGTTCCTGCTGGCCGGCTGCGGGCTCTTCCTGGTAGCGCTGACGGCAGCAGCCGTCAAGTACCGGGGCAAGCTGAGTTCGGCATCGAGCATTGTGAGCATCGTCGGCCTGGCCCTGATAGCTATGCCCCTCGTGACCATCGCACCGGCCCTGCTGCCGAGCAGCGCCGCGAGGCAGGGCCTCAGTCGGGAGATCGCCCAGAGCGTCCTCGAGCAAGGCCGCGGTGGCAACCTACCGGCTGAAACCGCCAAACCCGCGTCCAGCGTCGAGGCGAGCAAGCCGGTGGTAACTCGGAGCGTCACGCCCGCACCTTCGCCCCCTCCAGCAGCAGCGACCGCCCCTCTGCGCAAGCCGAGCATCTACTACATCATCCTCGACGGCTATGCCCGCTCCGACGTGCTCGCGGATATCTATGGCGTGGACAACTCAGAGTTCATCCAGGGGCTGACGGAGCGGGGGTTCTTCGTCGCCCGCGAGAGCCGCGCCAACTACTGCCAGACCTACCTCTCGCTGGCCTCCTCGCTGAACATGACCTACCTGGACGCTGTGGCCCAGCGAACCGGCGAGGACTCGGACGACCGGCGGCCCCTGCAGGACCTGCTACGCAACAACGCCGTGGCCGCCCTGCTCCGCGAGCAGGGGTACACCTACGCGGCCTTTGCCACGGGCTATGCAGAGGGGGAACTGAGCGCTGCCGATATCTACCGGTCGGCGCCCTGGTCGACGACCCAGTTCCAGACGGGGCTGATCAGCACCACCCCCGTCTCGCCGGTTATCAGCCTGCAGTACGAGAACCACCGGCAGCGAGTGCGGTACGCCTTTGAGCACCTGCCGGAGATGGCCGAGGAATCGCAGCCCGTCTTTGTGGTGGCGCACATCGCCTCGCCACACCCGCCCTTTGTCTTTGGGCCGGAGGGCGAGGCGATCACGCCGAACCGCGAGTTCACCTTTTCGGACGGCAGCCACTATACGTCCGAGGCGAGCAGAGACGAATACATCCGGGGCTATAGCGGGCAGGTGCGCTACATCAGCGAGCAGGCCGAGGCGCTGATCGACGCCATCCTGGCCCGTTCGCTCGAGCCGCCGGTCATCATCGTCCAGGCTGACCACGGCCCGGGCTCCAGGCTAAACTGGTACAGCGCCGAGCAGAGCGACCTGCGCGAGCGTATGGCGATCCTGAATGCCTACTACCTGCCCGATGGCGGCGCCCAGTGGCTCTACGACGAGATCACGCCGGTGAACACCTTCCGCCTCGTCTTTAACCACTACCTGGGCACGCACTTTCCCATCCTCGAAGACCAAAGCTACTATTCGACCTGGATGGAGCCATACCGCTTTATTGCGGTGCCCTGATAGTGCACCGCAAAGATTCTGATAAGTGCAACTCGCCCCATGCGGCGCTATGTTGCTCATCAGAACTTGTGTGGCGCAGCACTAGTTCCGGACAGACAGCATGCACTCAGGCAGCGGCGGGCTCGGGCTGGGGCACGTCGGCCAGCATGAGCAGCACGGCCACGAGCAACTCGCGCCAGCGGTCCTGCCTCGCCAGCGAGATGCGGTTCCGGCCGATGGTGACCCGCTGGCCAAAACGCTGTGCCTGGCGGATCACCGCTGGCGAGAGCAGGTCCGGGAAGCGCAGCACGACTTGGCTGCCCTCGACAGTCACGGCGGCCACGCCGGCCCGAGTCGCCAGCGCCTTTAGCCGCAGCAGGTAGAGCAGGTCCTGCACGGCTGCAGGGGGCGGCCCAAAGCGCTCGGCCAGCTCTTGCCCCAGTTCCTCGATCTCCTTCTGCTCGTGCACCTCGGCCAGCCGCCGGTAGAGGCGCAGGCGCAGGCTCTCCTCCGGCACATAGCTCTCGGGCAGATGCGCCGCCAGCGGCAGGTCGATGACCGGCCCGCCATCCAGCATCAGCGGCAGCCGCCTCGCCTCCTCCTCGCCGGATTCGCGTTCCGCCTTAAGCCGGCGGACGGCCTGAGAGAGCATCCGGCAGTAGAGGTCAAAGCCGACGGCCACGATATGCCCATGCTGCTGCGCCCCCAGGATCTCGCCGGCGCCACGGATTTCCAGGTCGCGCATGGCTACCTGGAAGCCGGCCCCCAACTCGCTGGCCTCCAGCAGCGTCTCCAAGCGGCGCTGGGCCACCGGGGTGAGCGTTTGGCGCCGGTTGTAGAGCAGGTAGGCATAGGCGCGGTTCGAGCTGCGGCCCACACGACCACGGAGCTGGTAGAGCTGAGCCAGGCCAAAGCGGTCGGCGCGGTTGATGATGATCGTGTTGACGTTGGGTATGTCCAGGCCGCTTTCGATGATCGTCGTACAGACCAGAACGTCGTAGCGCCCAGCGGCAAAGTCCAGCATGACCCGCGACAACTCGCCCTCATCCATCTGGCCATGGCCGACGGCAAAGGTCGCCTCCGGCACCAGCTCTTGCAGACGGTCGGCGATCTGGTAGATGCCCTGCACACGGTTGTGCACAAAGAACACCTGGCCACCACGGTCCAGCTCGCGCAGGATCGCCTTGCGCACCAGCGCATCGTCATACTCGCTCACCTGCGTGCGTACGGGCAGCCGGTCCTCGGGCGGCGTGTTGATCGTGCTCATATCGCGCACGCCCGTGAGCGACATATAGAGCGTCCGCGGTATGGGCGTGGCCGTCAGCGTCAGCACATCCACCTCGCGACGCAACTGCTTGAGCCGCTCCTTGTGGCCAACGCCAAAGCGCTGCTCCTCATCGATGATCACCAGCCCCAGGTCGCGAAAGCGCACATCGCGCCCGAGCAGTCGGTGGGTGCCGATGATGATATCGATCTTGCCGGCCACCAGGTCATCGACGATGTCCCGCTGCTCCTCGCGCGTACGGAAGCGCGAGAGCATATCCACGCGCACCGGGAAGGCACGCAGGCGCTCGTCAAAGGTGTAAAAGTGCTGCTGCGCCAGAACCGTTGTCGGGACGAGTACAGCCACCTGCTTGCCGCCCATGACCGCCTTGAAAGCGGCGCGCAGCGCCACTTCCGTCTTGCCATAGCCCACGTCGCCGCAGATGAGGCGGTCCATGGGTTTGTCCTTCTCCATGTCCCGCTTGACCTCGTACAAGGCCCGCAACTGGTCCTCCGTCTCCTCATAGGGGAAGGAGGTCTCCAGATTGAGCTGCCACGGGCCATCCGATGGGAAGGCAAAACCGTTCACAACCTCGCGTGTGGCATACAGGTCCAAGAGGTCACGAGCAATGCTCTCCACTGCCCGGCGCGTCCGCGCCTTGATCTGTGCCCAGTCGGCCGTGCCCAGGCGCTGCAGGGTAACCTCATGCTCCTCACCGCCGGTATAGCGCGTGACGCGATCCACCTGCGGGACGGGCACGAACAGCGTATCGCCGCCGGCGTACTCGATCTGCAGATACTCGCGTTCCACATCGCCGACGACCTTGCGCACCAGCCCCCGGTACACGCCGACGCCGTGATCCATATGCACGACGTACTCACCCTCGCGCAGGTCGGCATAGGCCGTCTCCGGCGCCGTCATGCGCCGTCGCCGCTGTCGCCGCGGCTGCGAGCGCCGCCAGCCGAACAACTCGGCATCGGTGAGCAGGGCAAACTGGCCGTCGCCGAGCGACCACCCTTCGCTCAAGGAGCCCTGCACCAGCGTCAGACTGCCCGCAGGCGGCACATCGACGACTCTGGGCGCAGGCGCTGCATCCAACCCCAGCTCCTCGATCAGATCCTGCAAACGCGCCGTCTGCCGGCTGACCACCACCGCACGCCCTCCCGAGCGAAGCAAACGCTTCAGGTCGTCGAACGCCTGGTTCATGCGCCCGCCGTAGCGCGTGCCGATCACAAAGCTCCCCGTCTCTAGGAGCAGCCGGTCCGCCTCGGCGTCATAGCCCAGGCTCAGCCCGCGCCGAGCCGCCAGCCTTACCTGCAGCTCGTCCCAGTTAAAGTAGGGCACGGGCCAATGCGCCGGCAAATCGCCGTCGTTCACCAGCGCCTGTCGCAGGTCCGCCGCTTGGTCGTCCAGCGCCTGCACCGCCGTACGCACGCCGAGCAGGTCGTCTACAACGACCAGAGCCTGGTCGCTCAAGTAATCGAGCAGCGAGGCCGGCTTGGGGTAGAGGTGGGGCAAATAGTGCTCCACGCCGCTAAAGGACTGGCCGTTCTCGAGGCTTTCCACGTCGCGCTCCAGCCGCTGGAGCGCGGCCTCTGCGAGGCCTTGCCATTCGCCCGCGCGCAAGCCGGCGGCGGCCTGCGGCCCTTGGCTCATAAACGCCTCGCAGGCCGGGATGATGCTCACGGCCTCGAGCTTGTCTCCGGAGCGCTGCGTGGCCGGGTCGAATGAGCGCAAGCTGTCGATTTCGTCCCCAAAGAACTCGATGCGCACCGGCAGCGCCATGTTGGGCGGGTAGACATCGACAATACCGCCACGGACGCTAAAGGTCCCCGGTTCCTCCACGACTGCAGCCGGCTGGTAGCCAAAGCGCAGCCAAGAGGCCACGAGTTCGGCCGGCGGTCGGAATTGCCCCGGCCTCAGTGTGCGCACGGCGCCACGGAGCAGCGCCGGCGGCAGGGTCTTGGTCATCAAGGCCCAGGCCGAGGTCACGATCAGCGGTGGTCGGCCGCCGCCCGCCTCGCGGTCTGCCAGGCGCGACAGCGCGGCGATGCGCTGCCGGATGGTCTCCGGCTCCCAGGGCGCACGGTCGTAGAACAGCGCGTCGGGCGCCGCGAAATAGTGGATACGCTCCGGTTCGCCCGTCCATGCGCCCAGCTCATCCTGAACCAGCCGCGCTCGCTCGGGTCCGGCGGCAATCCAGACCACGGATCCGGGCCAAAACTGCGTCAGCGCCGCCACAATCGCCGGCCGCGCCGCCTCGGGGGCGCCGAGAGCATAGCTCTGCACGCTCAGGCCGGCTTGTTTGTTCAGATCCTCAATCAGGCGCTGCACACCAGGCAGCGCCTCAATCAGGGGCAACAGCCCCACAAGATTCAAAGTAACCTCCATACACATACAAAAGGCGATAATAACCCTTGCAGCGACCGCGCCACAGCAGAGTTCGCAGGAACTCGAAGCCAGGCAGGCTCCTGCCTACGATTGCTCGCCCTCCGGCTCCAGGTCGCCGTTCGTGTTAAAGCGGTTCATCGCCGCCACGATACCCTCACTGAGGTAGCACTCGATGGCCTCCACGGCCCGCTCGTATGCTGCCTCCATGACCGGTTCTTCGTCGGCGCGCCAATCGGCAAGCACATAGTCCACCGGATCGCCATAGGGCGGGCGCCCGATACCCAAGCGCAGCCGCGGGATCTCGTTCGTGCCCAGGTGCGACACGACGGATTCGAGGCCTCGATGCCCGCCCGAACTGCCGCGAGCACGCAGCCGCAGCTTGCCCAGAGGCAAGTCCATATCGTCGTACACGACCAAGAGATCGCCGGCAGCCACCTCATAGTGGCGCACAAGCGGCCGCACGGCCTGGCCACTGTCGTTCATATAGGTCAGGGGCCTCGCCAGCAAGACGCGCCGCCCGCATATCGTGCCCTCTGCCAGAGAGGCACGGAAGCGGTAAAAGCTGAAACGGAGCCCGTGCTTGCCGGCAAGGTGCTCCAAGCACTGAAACCCGGCGTTATGCCGGTTGCCTGCGTACTTGGGGCCAGGGTTTCCCAACCCCACAATGAGAACGGTGTCGCCCAAGCCTCCTCCCTTCGCCAATGCGGCTTGCCTACCTCATGTTGCCCAAGCAACACGAAAGGGGGCTAATCCAAAGACTAGCCCCTTTCACGCATTTCGATCGTCGTATTCGTATGCCCTGGGCCTCAATACCCAGGGCATCTCTCACCCCAGGCTGCTAGAGCACGCGCCTGAGAGCAAAGACCACACCCACCACCACAACGATAGCCGCCATTGTGCCCGCTCCCATGCACATCGCCTCGCGCAACATGTCCGTGGGCACATCAGGTATTCCGCCTCGAGACGTAGGGCGGACGGGCGTAGGCGTAGGCGACGGTTGCGCCAGGGCGGCCGTCGGCTGCAAGAAGGCCAGCGTTGCCGTCGGCCCCGGGGTCACCGTGGGTCCGACAGTCGGCGTCTCCGTTACGGACGGTGTAGGCGTCTCTGTCGGCCGCTTGTTGGCGACGACTATTTGGTGCACATAGAACTGGGAATAGTTCCCGTCCGGCTTTACCACCTGCAGGCGGAGGGTGTACACCCCATCCGGGACCGCAGTCGTATCCCACTCGGTGAGAACGCCGTCCGTCACCGGCATCGGATACGTCGTGCCGATCAGGTGCCAATCGTCCGAGCCCGAGTTGCGGCTCCACTCTACCTTGTAGAAAGAAAACTCGAGACCGGTCGCGCTGCCGGTGATGGCTACCAGGCCACGCACCGTATCGTTCTGCTGTGGGCTGCTGATATGGCCCTCGACGCCTTGCTGAAGGGGCCTGGCCGCAAGCACCGGTAGCGCACCGAGCAAGAGCAAGAGTACTAACAAGTACCGGGCACTGCGCTTCATGCTCACCCTCTCTGTCGCCGATGTCATCTCGCAGAGTCTAGCACAAAATGGGCGCTATAGCAAAGCAAATGCACGACGGCTATCCCTGGCTCCAGCGGCGCACAATCAAAGACGCATTCTGGCCCCCAAAGCCGATGGCGTTGACCAAAACCGTGTTCACCTCGGCGGCTCGCGCCTGTCGCGGCACATAGTCCAGGTCACACTCAGGATCGGGCGTGTCCAGGTTCGCCGTCGGCGGGACCAACTGCTCCCCGATTGCCTTGACCGCGACGACGGTCGAGAGCGCCCCCGCTGCACCCAGCATGTGCCCTACGCTAGCCTTGTTCGAACTGACAAGCACCCGCCGTACCCCCTCCCCGAGGACCGTATGCAGAGCCCGCGTCTCCGATACGTCGTTGAGCGGAGTGCCCGTGCCGTGGGCAATTACGCAATCGACCGGCGCTGCGACTGAGGCGGACGCCTCAGCCAGGGCAAGAGCCATAGCGCGCGCCGCGCCCTCTCCGCTGGGGTCCGGCGCTGTGATGTGGTAGGCATCGTCGGCCAGTCCATAGCCGGCAACCTCGGCCAGAATCGGTGCCCCGCGGCGCAGAGCGTGGTCGGCCGTCTCCAGGACCAGCACCGCCGCGCCCTCACCCAGCACCGTCCCATCGCGCGATATGTCGAAGGGGCGACAGGCGTGTTCGGCATCGTCGTTGCGCGTCGACAGAGCGCCCAGCCGGCCAAAGGCGGCGAGCGACAGCGGCGTGATAGCCGCCTCCGAGCTGCCAGCGAGCACGACGTCCGCCTCCCCGCGCTGGAGTTGGCGCACGCCTTCGCCTATGGCGACAATGCCGGTGGCGCAGGCCGCCGCCGGTGCGCTGGCCGGCCCCTTGATGCCGTACTGGACAGCCAACTGGCACGGCGCTGCGCTAATAATGACCGTCGGCACAAAAGCCGGGTTGATGCGCCGGACGCCGCTCTCGCGCAGAAGGCGAGACTGCTCCTCGATCACCGAGAGCGCGCCGATAGCGCTGCCGATCTGCAGGCCCACGCGGGTACGGTCCTCTTTTTCCAGATCAAGCCCCGCCTGGCGTATCGCCTCGCTGCTGGCGGCGACGGCGAACTGGGTGAAACGAGCAGCGCGGTGAGCATCGCGCCACTCCATATACTTCCTCGCGTCGAACCCCCTGACCTGCGCGGCCACCCTCGACGGGAACCCCTCGGTATTGAAACCCTCAACCAAACGCACCGCCAACCGAGCGCTAACCAGACCTTCCCACGTCTCCTGCACCGTCAACCCCAAGGGGGAGATGCAGCCCATGCCTGTAACAACGACTCGACGATCCAAACCCGATCCCCTCCCACAGCTCGTGGCCCCCAATCGGCCGGCCCAACCAGCATCTTTGGCTAACACACGGGGTTGTTATAAAATAGCCCCTACTGCAAAAGTCTTTGGTCCTCACCATACGTATGATAACGGAAAAACGGCAGAAGGCAAAGAGAGCGCAGGATCAGAGCCTGGCGCCGTCAGGGGGAGAGCAGCACTCGCCGGCCGGCTTTGAACACAAGGCATTGTTTCACGTCTTCCTTTCCCAGAGAAGAGGAGCACCGCCATGATCCACATCATAGTAGATAGCGCCGCCAGTATTCCTGCCGATATCGCCCGCAGCCTTGGCCTGCACGTCATTCCCATCAAGGTTGTCTTTGGTACGGACACCTTCCTGGACGGAGTCAACCTGGATAGTGCCACCTTCTACCAGCGGCTGGCCAGCAACCACCACCTCCCAATCACATCCCAGCCCTCTGCCGGCGAGTTCTTGGGGCTCTTTGAGCAACTGACCGCAAGTGGTGACCAAGTTCTCTGCATCTTGATGTCACACCAGTTGAGTGGTACACTATCCTCTGCAGAAGCCGCAAGAGATATGCTTCCGGGCCGGCCGATCCACATCTTTGACTCCTTGTCGGTGAGTATCGGTGAGGGGTTGCTGGCCATGGCTGCGGCTGAGATGGCCGGGCAGGGGCAGGCGGTCGAGGCCATCCTGGCCCGCCTGGAGCGCATGCGCAGCCAGATGCAGGTCTTTTTCGTGGTCGATACGCTCGAGTATCTGCAGCGAGGTGGGCGAATCGGCGGGGCCACCGCGCTGCTTGGGACTATGCTCAAGATCAAGCCGCTGCTGCACCTCGTGAACGGGCGCATCGAGCCTCTCGAGAAGGTGCGCACGCGGCAAAAGGCTGTCGAGCGGATGCTCGACATCATGGTGGCAAAAGTTGGGGCCGGCGCTCGGGTTTGGGGCGCCGTAACGCACACCAATTGCCCCGATGAGGCCGCCGAGGTGGAAGCAACCTTGCGTTCGCGCTTTGATTGCGCACAGGTGCTCACCGGCGAAGCCGGCCCGACGATCGGCACACATGCCGGGCCGGGCGTTCTGGGCATCGCGACCTGCCCCATCGAGTAGCATAGCCCGCGCCCAATACGACAACACGCCGCTGTCTCCGCAACTCCTGACCCCGCCGGGGGTTCTAGAGTCGGCAGCTCCGCCTGGAAAGGAAACCCTCCTGAATGGGAGCGGATGAGGGGATCTCGGACGTCGAACTCGTCGCACAGGCGCAGGCGGATCCGGTTGCCTTCGGCGAGCTATACAACCGGTATGTGAACCGCATCTATAACTATGTCTACTACCGTGTCGGCAATCACCATGATGCGGAGGACCTCACGTCGCGGACCTTTTACCGGGCCCTGGCGCACATCGACCGTTATGTCGATCGTGGCGCGCCGTTCTCGGCCTGGCTATATCGTATCGCTCACAACCTGGTAGCCAACTGGCACCGCGACCGCGCTCGCCGGCAGACGATCGCCCTGGACGAAGCATCGATACTCGCTGCGGGCGGGCCCTCTCCGCACGAGCACGCGGAGTCGAGAGAGCGATCGGAGGTGCTGCGGCAGGCCATCAGGCGCCTGAGCCCTGACCGGCAACAACTGCTCATACTCAAGTACAACGAGGAACTGTCAAACGCAGAGATCGGTGCGATCATGGGGCGGAGCGAAGGCGCCATCAAATCGCTCTACCACCGCACCCTGTTGGCGCTACAAGCCGAGTTATCGAAAGAGGAAGACTGACTCGCCTGCAGCCATCCGTCCTGGCAGGCATCACCGTGGATCGCCGAGAGGAGCGAGAGCGTGTTGAGAAATAGATTGGCGAGCCTCGCCATGCTGGCGGCCCGCAGAGGTAGTGTACCCAAGCCCAGCAAGCGGTACGCTGCTGACGACATCCCGCCCGGCCTGGAGGAATTGGCAGTCGCAGTGCAAGATGCCCTGGCGCCGGTAAGCCCTGCTGACGCGTTCCGCGAGAACCTGGGGCGCGACCTGGCCGCGCTGGCACGGCAAAAGAAAGCGCCGCTGGTGATCCTGCAGCGCCCACCCAGCCGCCGGCGACAGATCATCATCGGCGCGGCAGTGAGTTCGGCCGTCTCGGTAGCCGGGCTGATCGCCATCCTCTGGCACCATCGCAGCCATCAGAACCTGGTGCAGCGAACGGTGTAGGCGGACTCGTAGGAAATCACGAAAGCCGGCCCCATGCGGACCCGGTTAGTCAAAGCAGCCGAGCGGGCACACGCGCCCACTCGGCTGCTTGCTGTCAAGAGTTCCCACGAGTTCTGTCTACACGCGGTGGCAGGCGACCCAGTGCTGCTCGGCCACGTCCCGCCACTCCGGGTCCACTTCCGCACAGATGTCCATTCGCAAGGGGCAGCGTGTCCGGAACCGACAACCACTCGGCGGGTTCGCCGGGCTGGGCACATCGCCCTCCAGGATCATGCGCCGCCGCTTCTCCTCAACCTCGGGGTCCGGTATCGGCACAGCCGACAGCAGCGCCCTAGTGTACGGGTGCAGGGGGTTGTTGTACAGTTCGTCCCGTGTCGTCAATTCGACGATCTTGCCCAGGTACATGACCGCTACGCGATCCGATATGTGCCGCACCACCGACAAGTCGTGCGCAATGAACAGATAGGTCAGCCCGAACTTGCTCTGCAATTCTTCCAGCAGGTTGATGATCTGCGCCTGGATCGAGACGTCGAGCGCCGAGATTGGCTCATCGCATACGATAAAGTCCGGCTGCACGGCCAATGCCCGCGCGACCCCGATGCGCTGCCGCTGCCCACCACTGAACTCGTGCGGATAGCGGTTGACAAAGTACGGGTTGAGGCCGACTACCTCCAGCAGTTCCTGCACTCGCTCTCGACGCGCCTTGCCCTGCAGGATGTCGTGGACCTCTAGCGGCTCACCGATAATGTTCCCGACCGTCATGCGAGGGTTCAGCGACGCGTACGGATCCTGGAAGATCATCTGCATCCGCCGCCGCATCCGCCGCAGCCGTTCCCCGCGCAGCCTGGTCAGATCCTCCCCCGCAAAGAGCACCTCGCCCCCAGTCGGCCGGTAGAGCTGGAGCAACGCGCGGCCCGTCGTGGACTTGCCGCAGCCGCTCTCCCCGACCAGGCCCAGGGTCTCCCCCTTACGGATGAAAAAGTTGAGTCCATCTACCGCCTTGATATCCCCCACCCGGCGCTGGATGATCAACCCCTGCGTGATCGGGAACCACATCCTCAAGTCCCGCACTTCGACCAGTACTTCGTCCTGCATCGTCCTACCCCCTCCTCGCCGTCACGTCAACCCAACAAGCGACCTCGTGCCGGCGGGCAACGCTCTCCAGCCGCGGATTCTCCACCAAACACCGCTCTATCGCATACTGGCACCGCGGCGCAAACGGACACCCCGGCGGTAGGTCGATCAGGTCCGGCGGTAACCCCTCGATCGGCGTCAGCTTGCGCTTTCGCTCCTCGTCCAACCGCGGTATCGACCGCAATAACCCCAACGTGTACGGATGCCGCGCATCTGCATACAGGTCCTTCACTGCCGCCTGCTCGATGATGTACCCCGCGTACATCACCAGCACCCGGTCCGCCAGACCCGCGACGACGCCCAGATCGTGCGTGATCCACACGATCGCCATCCCCATCTCGTCCCGCAGCCGCTTCACAATGTCCACGATCTGCGCCTGGATCGTCACGTCCAACGCCGTCGTCGGCTCATCCGCGATCAGTAGCTGCGGGTTGCACGAAAGCCCCATTGCAATCATCACCCGCTGCCGCATCCCGCCGCTGAACTGGTGCGGATAGTCGTCAATCCGCTCCGCCGCGTTGGGTATGTTCACCATCTCCAGCAACTCGATCGTCCGCCGTCGCGCCTGCGCCTTGTCCATCCCCAGGTGCAACTGCAACGCCTCCGATACCTGCTGGTTGATCGTCAATACCGGGTTCAGCGACGTCATTGGGTCCTGGAACACCATCGCGATTTTGTGGCCACGCACCTGCCGCATCTCTGCCTCGTCGATCTTGAGCAGGTCCCGGCCACCGAACATCACCTCGCCGCCTACGATCCGCCCCGGCGGCTGCGGTATCAACCGCAATACAGACATCACCCCCACGCTCTTCCCGCAGCCGCTCTCACCCACGATCCCCAGGGTTTCGCCCTCTTCCAGATCGTAGCTGATCCCGTTCACAGCGTGCACTACCCCGTCCTGCGTGAAGAACTGGGTCCTCAGCCCCTTGACCTGTAATAACGTCGCCATCCATCCCTCCTATTATACCTGCGCCCAAACTACAAGACGGCGCATAACTCCTGGTCGAGTGCCCAGACAAAGCGAGGGCACCCACGCCCCCGGCGCAGCCGGTTAGCGTTCGAGATAGACATCCTTAAGCCACGGGCGAATAGACGCACCATAGTCGACACCCTTGACGTGCGGCTTGGTGAGCATATAGTCGCGCCCATGCCACAGCGGCACCCAGGCGGCATCCTGCACGATCAACTTTTCGGCCTCCTGGTATAGGGCCAGGCGTGCCTCGCGGTCCTGTTCCAGCCGCGCCCCTTCCACAAGGCGATCAACCTCTGGATTGCTGTACGCATTGTGGTTCTCGGCGCTTTGGCTGTGGAACAGGATATCGATAAAGTTCTGCGGATCGGCATAGTCCGCGATCCAACCGGAAGAGAAAAAGCCATAGCGACGCTCATCGAGATCGGCAAGAAAGCGCTCCCAAGAGGTCTGCTCCACCATGATCTCTACGCCGAGGTTCTCTTCCAGCATGACGACAATCGCCTCGGTCGTCGCCGGCATAGTCCCGCCTGTCCCGCTGATCTGCAGCGTGATCTCGGGCAGACCGGCCACACCGCCATAGCGGGACTCAGTCAACCGCAGAGCCGCCAGGTCCGGGTCGAAGGGCAAACCCTCCAGATTTGGATCATAGCCAGGCAGCCCGGGCGGCAGGACGCCTTTGGCGGGCACAACGGTCCCTTTCCAGACAAGGTCGGCCAGGCGTTGGCGGTCGATGGCGTGCGCAAAAGCCTGGCGGACCTTGATATCGTCGAACGGCGGCACTTGCGTGTTCATCGCCAGGTATTGTACATCGAGGCGCGGCACAATCGTTAGCTCGCGGCTCAACGGGTTCGAAGGATCCTGCACACGTTCGACATCCGCCAGGCCAACCTGCGTGATGTCAAGCTGGTCATTCTCGTACATCGTGACCGGGTCTCCCCCGGCCAGGACAAAGGTCACACGCTCCAGCAGCGGCCCCTGACCGTAGTAGTGTTTGTTCCGGGTCAACACGATTCGCTCGTCGCCGAACTCGGACAGACGAAAGGGCCCGGTGCCGTTGGGGTGGCGGGTCCAGCCGCCGCCGCTCTCGACATCCTCACGGTCGACCACAAAGGCCGTTGGGTAAGTGAGCTTGGCCAGGAAGTAGGCCTTGGGCGCATCGATCGTCAGGGCAATCGTGTGTTCATCCAACACCTGCACGCCGCTGATCTCGGTCGCCAGGCCAAGCATCCTGTCCATCGCACCCTCGATATCGTCGAGGTACGAGAAAGAGGCTGAGGAGCCCAACTCTGGCGAGCAGGCGCGTTCCAGCGAGTATTGCACGTCGGCGGCGGTAACCGGCCTGCCGTCCTGAAACCGGGCGTCGCGGCGAAGGTGGAAGGTATAGGTGCGCCCGTCGGCGGAGAGGTCCCAGGATTCCGCCAGGTCAGCGGCCACCTCCAGGCGGCGGTCGAGAGTGACCAGCCCAGAGAAAACCTCAACGACATAGACGGCAGAGTACGAGTCCTGCACCAGCGCAGGGTCGAGGGTCACCGGCGCCGCGCCGAACAGGGTTATCTGCCCCCCCGGTGCGCCCGGGGCATCAGCTGAGATGGGGCCACCGGTAGAGCCCGGCGCCGGCAAACCGCCGCTGCGCGCCCACAGGATGGAGGCCCCACAGACGAGGCAACTGCCGCCGGCGACCAGAGCCACCAATAGAAGCGCTACCAGCAGATAGCCGTGTCGTCGTCTCATTGTCCAAGCGCCCCTTGGCTGCGGCCTGGCAGCATCAGCGCAACCGGCTGCAGAAGATGACCATTCCCAGCAAGGACCTGGCGGGCCACTATCAGCTTGTGCCCTTCATGCGCGGATCCAGGGCATCGCGCAGCCCGTCGCCAAGAAAGTTGAAGGCAAAGATAGTAATGGATAGCGCCAGCGCCGGGAAGAGAACCAGGTGCGGATACGAGCGTATCGCCTGCGCGCCATCCGAGATCAGGTTGCCCCAGCTCGGCGTCGGCGGGTCCACCCCCAGCCCGATAAAGCTCAAAAAGACCTCATAGTTGATATAGCCGGGAATCGCCAACGTCTCCGAAACCAGGCACGGCCCGATGATGTTCGGGAAGATGTGCCGGATGATGATACGCATGTCGCTCGCACCGATCATGCGCGAGGCCTCGACGAACTCTTTTTCCTTCACCGAGAGAATCTGCCCCCGGGCCAGACGGGCCATCCCCATCCAGGCCGTGAGGCCAATACCCATAAAGATGAAGAGCATCCCGCCACCGCGCAGGCCCAGCAAACGGTCCACAAAGCCGTTGATCTGGTTAAAGGTGTATGCCGCCGTGCCCGGCTGCGGCGCTCCACCGAAGGAGGTCTTGAAAAAGGCCATCAGGAGGATAATCAGCAGCATAGTCGGGAAGGCATAAAGAATGTCCACGACGCGCATCATCACATCGTCGACGCGCCCCCCATAATAGCCCGAGATGCACCCGTACACCAACCCGATAATCAGGGCGGTGATAGCGCCCATAAAGCCCACCGGCAGCGACACGCGGATGCCATAGATGATGCGGCTGAGCAGGTCGCGCCCCAAAAAGTCCGACCCCAGAGCGAACTCGTTGGAGACCTTGGCATAGCTGGCTACATTGCCCGGCAGGATCGTAGCCAGCCAGGCCGGAACCGTGTGCTCTTCCGCCGCGTCGCCTTCCGCATAGTGCCGCGGCGCGATCAGCGGCGCGAACACGCCGGACAGGACAAGCAACAGCACCACCGCCAGGCCGACCATGGCGGCCCTGTTCCGAACCATACGTCCCCAGGCATCGAACCACAGGTTCGCCTCGCGGCGCTCCCTGGCCTGCAGACGTTTTGCAGCCCGTTCTTGTACGGTCATAGAGCCCTCCAGATAACAACCGGTGCGCGGATCACCAGAGCGGCGGCCGCCCCTCTGATGCGAAATCAGAATCTCTACAGTGCACGGCTAGTTGTAGCGGATGCGTGGGTCGAGGAACGCATAGGTCACATCGACGATCAGGTTGGCCACCACCAGGAAGAGGGCATAGAGCAGAATAGTGCCCATCACCACCGGATAATCGCGGTTGGTGATGCTGGTCACAAAGTATCTGCCCAGGCCGGGGATGGCAAAGATGCGCTCGACCACAAACGTCCCTGTCGTGAGGGCCGCCAACATGGGGCCCAACACCGTCGCCACGGGGATGAAGGCGTTCTTGAGGGCGTGGCGCACCATCACGACGCGCTCGCTCAGGCCCTTGGCGCGCGCCGTACGGATATAGTCCTCCCGGATCACCTGCAGCATGCTGGCGCGGGTTAGGCGGGCGATGACGGCCGAGCTACCCAACCCCAGGGCGATGACCGGCATGACCATCTTGTCGGGCGTGCCCCAGCCGGCAACCGGCAGCCAGCGCAGGGTCAGGGCAAAGATGACGATCAGGACGGGCCCCAGCACGATGTTGGGCACCGAGACGCCAAAGACCGCGATGGCCATGCCCAAATAGTCCCATACAGTGTTCTGCTTCAGTGCCGCCACAACGCCCAACGGCACACCCAAGCAGACCGCGAGCAGGACGGACCATACACCTAACTGGGCGGAAACCGGCAGGTGGTCGCGGAAAATGTCATTGACCGTCCGGCTGCGAGAGGCATAGGAGGGCCCAAAATCCAAGTGGAAGATGATGTTGCCGACATAGTCAAGGTACTGTTGAGGCAGCGGCTTGTCGAGGCCATAATAATGCTCGAGGTTGGCGATGATCTCGGCGGGGAGTGGTTTCTCGCGGGTGAAAGGACCACCAGGCACCGCACGCAACAGGCCAAAGGTTACGACCGAGATGAAAAAGAGGACGGGAATCATCCACAGCAAGCGGCGGACGATGTAGCGGGTCATTCACAGCCTCCGAGTGATCTACTGGTAGTGCTCTGCGCCACAACAGAGGCCGGCTGCCTATCAACCGGTGCGCTGATCGCTCAAGCGGCAGGCGCGTCAGTGACGCACAACCGGCTCTGACGATCTATGCCCCAACCGGTAACTGCCGGCCTGTTGGGTTCGAAGCACGAGCTGGAGCTTGCGCACCCTGGTCGGCATATGCCGTCACATCCATCGGACCGGCCAGACGCGGCACCACGCTGCCGACGTTCCGGGCCGGTCTCGATGCGACCAGCCCCGTGGACCACGCCATGAGCGTGGTCCACGGGGCACCGGCCTCCAGTACGCATGGCCAAGCAGCTCAGTAGCGCTTCTCACAAGCCCGGACAAGCAAGCCTCGCTTCGTTAACGGAGCCTGGGCCGTCAGGACATCTGTGATGGGGCACTAGTGAGCCTTGACCTTCCACTGGTCGATGTGCTCACCGCCCAACGGGGCGTAGCCACGCTCGACGTAGGGCTTGGTGCAGCTAACGCGCGTGTAGTAGTAGACAGGAGCGATAGCCGCTTCCTCGACGCAGAGGATCTCTTCTGCCCGGCGGTAGAGCTTTTCGCGCTCGGCATCATCGGAGGCCCTGGCAGCGTCTTCACACGCCTTGTCAAACTCGGGGTTGTTCCACTTGATGTCGTTGCTGCCCTTGGTAGAGTGGAAGTTCTCCAACACCCAGTTGTTCTCATCCGGATAGTCCGCACACCAGCCCTGGCGGTAGACCTGCGGGGCATCCTCGGTGAGCGTCTCCAGATAGACGGCCCACTCCTGGTTCGCCAGGTTCACGTTGACACCGAGCACTTCCTTCCAGCTCTGCTGCAAGAACTCGGCGATGCGCTGATGCCCTTCGCTGGTGTTGAACATATAGGTCACTTCGGGGAAGCCTTCACCGTTCGGGTAACCGGCCTCAGCGAGAAGTTCCTTGGCCTTGTCGGGGTCAAAGGTGATGCCCGCAAAGCTGTCATCCTCAGCCGGCGTGCCAAAGGTGCCAGGAGGCGCAAAGGTCTTGGCCGGCTTCTGGCCGCCCTTGAGCACAGTGTCGATCAGCTTCTGCCGGTCGATGGCGTAGGAGAACGCCTGCCGCACCAGCTTGTTGTCGAACGGTGCCTTGGTGTTGTTGAAACCCACATAGTAGGTGCACAGGTCCGGCGCAATGTAGAGTTCCTTGGAGAGCACCGGATCGGCCTTCACACGATCCATGTCGGCGGAGGGGACAGCACAAACGTCCAACTCGCCGTTCTCGTACATCGCGAACCGCGTGGAGTCTTCCGTGACCATGGTCCAGTTGATCTTTTCGATGCTCACGTTCTTGGCATCAAAGTGGTGCGGGTTCTTGACCATGACCATGCGGCTCTCATGCTCCCAAGTCTCGAGAGCATAGGGGCCATTGGTCCAGATATTGCCGGGCTCGGTCCACTTGTCGCCGAACTGCTCGATCGACTCCTTGGGCACCGGGCGGGCGATCCACATGCCGGCGATGCCGGGGAAGTAGCCCGCGGGCTGCTCCAGCGTGAACTCGACGGTATAATCATCGACAGCCCTGACGCCAACCTCGGCGGCATCGGTGATCTCGCCGGTGTTGTAGGCCATGCCGTTCTTGATGACATAGAGGACGTAGGCATAGTCCGAAGCCGTCTCGGGGTTGAGCGTACGCTTGACGCCATACTCCACGTCATGCGCCGTCACCGGGCGCTTCTTCTCAAATTTCTTGGTCGCCGGGTCATAGTGCACCCAGCTTACGTCCTTGCGCATCTTGAAGGTCCAGGTCAGGCCATCATCAGAGGGCGTCCATTCGGTCGCCAATTCGGGGATGACTTCCATCGTCTCTTCGTCAAAGTCGGTGAGGCCCAGGAAGAGCAACTCATCGACCTGAACAGAAGTCGTATCGGTAGCCAATCCGGGGTCCGCAGTGGGTGGCTCGGTGCCAAGGTCCATATTGATCTCCTTGGCAAGCGCCTCACCCTTGGGACCACAGGCGCTGATCACCATGGCAGCGATCATCAGAACCGCTACCAATAGGAGCAGCCTCTTGTCGCGAAGCATTTCTTCCTCCTTGTTGCGTCCCTAGAAGAGAAAAAGGCCTTCGATGGCGGCTGTTGGGGATCCTCGACTCTCCGCTTCACCTCCTCCCAAGGTACTTCTGGCAGCGCAGAAGACAGCAATCTATGGAAAAGACGTCGAGGAACTCGCTGACGCGCTGGCGGGGAACCAGGCTGCCGCATCAAAACGTATTATACAACACGTGAGTCCTTCCAGTCAAGAAAGCTATTACGATTACGGCATTACGGCGTGCTCGTCAGTGTGCGCATCGAGCCTGCAACGCAAGAGTTGGCGGGGCAGGGTCAACGGCTGTGCCGGAGCTTGGGGCCGGGGCTATTCCGGGTAGCCGCGCACGCGCAGATAGTCGAAGGGCTCTTTCTCTTTGCCAGCCAACCATATCAGGCGGGCGCTCAGGGTGTCCTCCCGCCCCGGAACCAGAGGCATGCTCGCACTGTCCTCGCAGCCGTCGGTGGGGCGCTCATTCAGGGGCGCCCGGCTCGAGGCCACACCGAACCCGATGCTCACCAACACACAAGCCACCGCCGCCGCCTGCGCCACAAGCCGCCGGCGACAGGGATGCGCAACGACCGTTGGGCGCTCCACGGCAGGCGCACTCTCGCCGCCCTGGATACACCGGCGAATGCCCTGCCAGGCGGCCGGCGAAGGCTCTGCATCGCCGACTTGCTCGCGCAGCGCCCAACGCACAGTCTGCTCCAAGCTATGTGGTAGGTACGGGTCCTCTTCCATCACACTCACCTGTACGGGTCTGAACTCCTTGCACCCCCAAAAGTGCTGCTAGGGTTTCCTTCCGGGGCCGACGCGCCGGCGCCCCTGTCACAGGAACTCGAGGCCCACACTGGGCTCCAGCAACCTCTCCCGGCCCAGGCGCGTGCGCAGCTTTTTGCACCCATAGTGCAGTCGAGATTTGACCGTTCCCTCCGGGCAGTCGAGGATGTAGGCGATTTCGGCGAGGCTGAAACCCTGCAGGAAATGCAGCACGATGACCACTCGGTGGTTAAAAGGGAGTTCGGCGATAGCCTCTTGCACAATCTGCTGCATCTCGCGTCGCTCGGCCACCCTCTCCGGCAGGTGCCGGGCAGCCGTGGCCAACTGCTCCAGCCCGTCTTCCAGCGATACCAGGAAGGACTTGCGCCGCGTGGCCCAGTTGTAGCTAAGGTTGACCACAATCCGATGCAGCCAGGGTGAGAGGGGCAACGACGTATCCACGCGGCCGAGGTGCTTATAAGCCCTAACAAAGCAATCCTGGAGGATCTCCTCAGAGGCTTCCCGGTCGTGCGTAATAGCCAGGGCAGTCTGGAACACCGGGCGACGATACCGGTTGTACAACTCTTCGAACGCCTGCAGGTCCCCCAACAGCACCCGCTCGATCAGTACACCATCGTCAGGCATCCCGCCCCGCCTCTACAGCAAGCCATCCCATAGTTCATACCCAGAACACTACCGCAAGGTTCAAAACGCCGCCCCGGCAGCAAAAAGCCGGGGCAGATGATAGGCGGACTCGCTCTCTCTGCCCCGGCCCGCAGGCAAGGCGAATGTGGCGCAGCACCAGCCGCCAACTCGGGCTGCTAGGGGATAACCAACCGCTGCCCGGCATAGATATAGTTGGCGTTCGGCAGGTTGTTCTGCACGACGATGGCCCAGATCGTCGTGTTGTATCTTACGGCGATCGCCGACAAGGTTTCGCCGGCAGCCACAACGTGGACTTGGGGCGGCGTATAGTCGCCACCGGCCGGGATGACCAGGCTCCGGCCCGCCTGCACATAGTTCCGGTTGGTAATCCAGGGGTTGGCCTGCAGCAAGGCGTCGACCGTCGTCCCAAAGCGCCGGGCAATGCTGGAAAGCGTATCACCACGCTGCACGACATATTCCCCAGTTTCGGGGGCCACCGGCGTACCACCACCGGTACCAGAGGGAACGATCAGCACCCAACCGGCATTGACCCGGTTCCGGTCCACGATCTGTGGGTTCAGCGCGATGATTGCGTCGACCGTCGTCCCAAAGCGCCGGGCGATGGCGGAGAGCGTATCGCCCCACCTCACCTCATAGCTCGTGGTCGAGCCGGGGTCAGCAGCAGCGCCGCTTTCGGGCGTGGGCGAGGAGGGAGCCTCGGTGTTTACGACCTCGGCCGTCGGCTCTTCCACCACCTGCACCTCGGCAGGAGTTGCCGTAGCTACCGGCTCGGAAGTGGCTGTAGGAGCTTCTGTGGCTTCCGGCGCGGAGAACGAACTGGTCCCCGTCGATTGGGGAACGACGACGGTGCTGACGCGTGTCGTCGTCGGCGCATAGCTCACCCCCGGCGGCGTCGGGGTCGCATTGGTCCGAGGGCGCACACAGCCCCCCAGGCCAACGGTCACAAGCATCAAGCCCACCCCGAGTGGGAGCCACAGTGTTCGCTTCATAGTCTGTCATCCTCCCGCGCCCCAGGGCGCATAGCAGCGACAGCAACGTCAGCCGGTCAGCCAGCATAGTATCAAGTTTCAGCAATGCATGCGTCATGATAACACAGGAGAAAGCCTATGTCAATTGCGCATCGCCCCGGCGAACGGCTTGTGCCTATTCACTTGTATGTCGCTCCAAAGGCGCCAGGCCATGCTATTACTCCACTACTTTGGAACTTGGCGCCTACCGGTTGGAGCATAGATTGCCCAAGCCGGTTGCGCGCTACTGGAGCGCCTGCCGCTTTGGCGATCAGCGTACCGGTTGATAAACGCCTCCTACAAGATCCTGCGTCAAACGCCGCGTGCTATGAGCCTCTAACGACGCAGGATTTCCGCAGGCTTGACAATGTGCCGACGCAAGCGATAATCGAGCACAGGCAAAGGTGACCCGCCATCAAGTCCAATGGGCGACAAAGGAGAGATGCCACATGCTAGAGCTGGAGGCCGCCAACAGCGGCAAGGTGCTGGTGATAGGCCACCGCGGCGCCCTGGGGCACGCGCCGGAGAATACCATGGCCTCTTTTCAGAGAGGTTGGGAACTGGGCGCCGACCTCGTCGAACTCGATATCCATATGAGCCGGGATGGCGAGCTGGTAGTCATGCACGATGGCGATGTCTCGCGGACGACCAACGGCCGCGGGCGCATCAAAGACATGACCCTGGCCGAGATCAAGGAACTGGATGCGGGCGAATGGTTCGACGCCGGCTTTCGCGGGCAACGCGTACCCACCCTGGCCGAGGTACTGGCCTGGGCGAGGGAGCGCATCCCCCTGGTCATCGAGATCAAGGGCGACCCACTCCCGGCTGAGGGCATCGAAGAGGCGCTTGTGGCAACGCTGCGCGCCCACGGCATGGTGGGCTCGGTGATGGCCATCTCGTTCCACCATCCCTGTGTGAAGCGGCTAAAGAGCCTGGAGCCGGACCTGGCAACCGGCATTCTCTACACCGGCCGCCTCGTGGACCCGGTGAGCGCCGCCCGGGCTGCCGCGGCCGACTCCGTCCGGCCCAGTTGGCCATACTGGACCCGCGAACAGGTCGACGCCGTCCATGCCGCGGGGCTGGTAGCCAGCGCCTGGAACGCGGATGACGAACAGCTCATGGAATACCTCCTGGGCCTGGGTGTTGATTCCATCGGGGCCAACTACCCGGATCGCTTGCGCGCCTTTCTGGACCGCAAGGGTCGGGGTTGGCGCCAACGTTGACAAGTTTTGTATTCCCCTTGACAGATCAGCCCAACTATGGTATTCTAGACAAAATCGCACCACACTGTACGAAACGGGTGAACATGAGCACTCTCTCGACCGGCACTTTTAGCATTATTATTATCTTGGTTGTGCTCCTAAGCTTGCTTACGGAGCCGTTGCCGGTTGGGAGGGTCAAGGTCCGATAGGGACCGTAGCAGTCACAAAGAGAACCCATGAGCCTCCCAACCGGGAGGCTTTTTTGTTCCCGGCGAACGGCGGCTATGTGCCGCGCTCGTAGCGTCGACCGCAGCAAGCGATAGCTTTCGCCGGCGCCAATGGGTGATGGGAGCAGCAGGATTTGATTGCCCGGCACGAAGCCGGGCCCAGCGATGGGGCCATAGCCTGACGACATTTGCATGTCGGGCGTGGCCCTTTTTCGTTAAGGAGAAGCATCTGGTGAGAAGCCAAGCTGTCACACAAGGGCCGGAGCGCGCTCCACACCGCTCGCTGCTGCGAGCACTCGGCTGTACCGATACGGAGATGAGCCAACCCTTCGTGGGTGTGATCAACTCGTTCAACGAGATCATCCCCGGTCACGCCCACCTCGATCGCATCGCCGCCGCGGTCAAAGAAGGCATTCGTTCGGCCGGCGGCACCCCCTTCGAAGCCTCCACCATCAGCGTCTGCGACGGCATCGCCATGAACCACACCGGTATGCACTTTTCCCTGCCCAGCCGCGAGCTGATCGCCGACTCTGTCGAGACCCTGGCCCAGGCCCACGCCTTCGACGCGCTGGTGCTCATCGCCAGTTGCGACAAGATCGTACCCGGCATGCTGATGGCCGCCGCCCGCCTCAATATCCCCGCGGTCATCGTCTCCGGTGGCCCGATGCTGGCCGGCAGGCTCAACGGCCAGCGGGTAGACCTGAACTCGGCCTTTATGGGCGTAGGCGCCCATGCTCGCGGCCACATTTCGGAAGGCGAACTCGACGCCATCGAACGCACGGCGTGTCCGGGCTGCGGTTCGTGCGCGGGCATGTTCACAGCCAATACCATGAACTGCCTCACGGAAGCCCTGGGCATGGGGCTCCCAGGCAATGGAACGATCCCTGCCGTCTCCGCCGAACGACTGGCCCTCGCCCGCCGCGCCGGCCGGCAGGCCCTGGCCCTCTTGGCGGAGGGCACAACGCCACGCCGGATCCTCACGCGGGCAGCATTCACCAATGCCGTCACGGTCGATATGGCGCTCGGCGGCTCGAGCAACACGGTCTTACACTTGATGGCTATCGCCCACGAGGCAGGCGTAGCCCTGAGCCTGGAGGAGATTGACGCGCTCAGCAAGGCTACGCCCCAGGTCTGCAAGCTCAGCCCGGCGGGGGATCATTATGTCGAGGATCTGTCTCGCGCCGGCGGCATTCAGGCTTTGATGTCTCAGCTCGCCGCTGAGGGCCGGCTGGACACGACGGCTCTCACCGTGTCCGGCCCGCTGGCCACAGTTCTCTCCGGCGCGCAAGTGGCCGACCCGGCGGTGATCCGGCCGCCGTCCGAGCCGTATGCCCCGACGGGCGGACTGGCCATTCTCTTCGGCAACCTGGCGCCGGGCGGCGCCGTGGTCAAA
>DAOUGZ010000184.1:0-9150 GCA_034428955.1 Anaerolineae bacterium
TGCCTAGAACACCGGTTGCCGCCCACAAAGCTGTCTTTCGGCCGCGAAATGGCTCAGAATAACCCGTTTGGGCGTGCAAAAGACAACTGCTGGAATGCTTGACCGATGTTCTAGGTTAGAGATTCATCTGCTCATTGTCCGATGTCTAGTTGGGAAGTCTATAAGGCAGGTCCAATACTGCCTCATCTGCCAGGGTCAGGGGCTAGCCGGCGAACTGCAGCTCTTCCGCACAACCAGCTCGGCCTGCAGTATGACATCGCCCAGCGCGGGCTCGGGAGTAGGCTCAATGTCTCGGTGCTCTTCACGGCTGGAGATGCCCTGCAAGAGCAGGTCGACGGCCGCATCGCACATCTTGGCCATGGGCATCCGTACTACCGTCAAAGACGGGGTGAAGAGCGGTGCCCAAGGATGCTCATCGAAGCAAACCACCGAGATGTCGCCAGGAAAGCGCAGACCCATCTCCTGGATGGCGCGCAGTAATCCCAGGGCCATGACGTGGTTCGCAGCTACGATGGCCGTCGGCCTCGGCTCCTGGGTGAGCAAGCGCCGGGCAAACTCGAAAGCCCCTCCTAGACTGCTGTCCGACAGGCTAATCAACCGCTCGTCGATAGGCAGGTCGTGCTCTGCGAGCGCCCTACGGTAGCCTGCCACTCTACCGATCACTGTGGAAAGCTGAACATTGCGCCCGATAAAACCAACGCGTTTGTGCCCAAGCTGAATCAGGTACTTGGTCGCGGTATAGGCAGCGGCCTCATTGTCGACGCCGATGAACGGCCCGTAAGGTCGGGACGGCCGGCGGTCGATGAAGACGAGGGGGACCCTGTCGCTCAAGAACTGGTTGAACATCGGCTGTGTCGCTCCTGTGGCAGCGACAATCACGCCGTCCACCCGTCGCGTATACAGCAGATCCAAGTAATGGGCCTCGCGCTCGGGCTTTTCGTCGGTATTGCACACAATCAGGTGATACTGGTGCTCCGCAAGACGATCCTCCACCCCACGCACATATTCGGCAAAGAAGGGGTTGGTGATATCAGCGATCAGGATGCCGACGAGATGGGTGATACGTGTCGTCAGGCTACGCGCAATGCCACTCGGCCGGTATCCCAGTTTCTCGATAGCGTCAAGCACCAGTTGCCGGGTCTCGGGCTGCACGTAGCGTGTGTTGTTGATGACATGCGAGACGGTGGCTGTACTCACACCAGCCAGCACCGCGACATCTCTGATCGTGACCATCACAGAATCACTCTAGGTCGAGGAGCGGGATCGGCAGGCCGCCCCTTGGCCGGCGGGTCAAGTTGAGATCGGGCACCCGCAGGATCGAGATCTCGGCCAGGGTGAGGATGGAGCACCCCTTCTCGAGGTGGCCACCATAGAGCTTACCATGGACATCCATAAGTGAGATGTGAATGTGGGGCTCATAGCCCGCGATGATACCAAAGAAACCGACCATCTCCAAAGGGCCAGGCAGGTCCAGGTAGAGGTCCTGTGGCGGCATGTCATTGGTCACCACGCTATGGATGTGGGCCTCGGTCAGGCTGCCCAACCCGGTCATCAGCACGCCTGTGTGGATGTCGGCTTGCTTCGCCACCTCGCAGATGCTCTCAAGCAGCAGATCTTGGTAGCCGAGTGAGACGATGACGAGCCCTTTTTCTTTGCTCTCGTAGTATCTCATCAACGACATCTGGTATACTCCTATCGGAATGACTCTTCACTAGCTTGCCAGGTGACTCGTGCCCATGTCGTCTCAGTGCGCTGCTCCTCGTGGTCGAGCGGCCTTGAGCCGCTCGACCAGGAAAAGGTCGCGGGTGCGACGCAATTCGTCGACCGAGCGCTCGCTCCAGTCGTAGAAGCCCTGCCCGGTCTTGACACCGAGGCGGTTGGCCGCCACCAAGTCCTGGAGGTATTGCCCCGGCTCGATCGAGTTGCAGAGGCTGGGCAGCACTGTGCTCTGCACGGCCACGGCCAGGTTCAGCCCAGTGCAATCCAGATGCTCCAGCGGCCCGTAGACAGGGAAACGTAGGCCCATGCCAGCCTTGATCGCCGTCTCGACGCCCTCGGGGCTGGCGATGCCCTCTTGCACCATGTAGATAGCCTCACGGATGACCGCCTGGAAGAGCCGGTTGCAGATCTGCCCAGGGAGGTCCTTGCGGCCGATGACCGGCTGCTTGCCACAGCGCTGCAAGAAGGCAAAGGTACGCTCCACTGTGTCGTTAGCAGTATTCTCGCCCTGGATGACCTCGACAAGCGGCATGAGATGGGCTGGGTTCCAAAAGTGCGTGGTCACTGCCCGCCCGGGGCGCTCCATGAGCGCAGCGATATCCGTAATGCGCAGCCCCGAGGTGTTGCTGGCCAGGATCGCCTGCGGTGGGATGAGTTCATCCATGTCCCGGAAGAGCGCCTGCTTCGTGGGCAGGTGCTCAACGATCGACTCTACCACCAAATCAGCCGATGTGGCGGCAGAGAGGTCGGTCGTCTCTTCGAGCAGCATGCGCGCGGCCTCGGCTTCAGCCGGCGTCACGGCTTCATGGTTCACCAGAAAATCCATGGCCGAGTCAAAGCCCTGCTGGCCTTTGGCCAGGCTCGCAGAAGAACGCCCAATGAGCGTGGTGCGGCAGCCGGCCAATGATGTCACCACAGCAATGCCGGGGCCCATCTGCCCCGTGCCGATCACCGCGACCCGAGAAATACCATCTTCAGACATATGACTAACTCCCTAACATGATGACGCTGTTCCGGACCCGGCAGACAGGCTTCCAAGCCCTCAGCATCGAGCTACACGCAGCGATGATTGCGATATCTACCCCCGCAGGCTAGAGCACCCCTGCCGGAAGGTATACGTGCTCAAGCGACCATCCCCTCACCCACTACACCCCGCAGGCACAGGTCCTCGGCAAAGTGACAGGCTACCCAGTGGCCGCCGCCGAGGTCACGCAGCGCGGGCTCCTCCTGCGTACAACGCTTCTGAGCATAGCGGCATCGGGGATGGAAGTAGCATCCACTGGGCGGGTTGGCCGGGTCAGCCACATCACCCTGCAGGATGATTCGTCGAGTCCGATCGCGCAGAGCCGGGTCGGGCTTGGGCACGGCCGAGAGCAGTGCCTCGGTGTAGGGATGCTTTGGGTCGATGTACAGCTTTTCCGTCTCAGCCAGTTCCACCAATTTGCCCACGTACATCACGGCTATCCGGTCACAAATATACTCGACCACACTGAGGTCGTGGGCCACAAAGAGGTAGGTCAGATTGAGTTCCTGCTGCAGGTCCTGGAGCAGGTTGAGGACCTGGGCACGCACCGAGACGTCGAGCGCCGACACAGCTTCGTCGGCCACCACCAGCCTGGGGTCCAGCGCCAGCGTACGGGCGATGCCAATGCGCTGGCGCTCGCCCCCGCTGAATGCATGGGGGTAGCGTCGCATGTATTCAGGGCGGAGCCCCACGCGGCGCAGCAGCGCGGCCACGCGATCTTCCAGTTCCTTTCCGCGTGCGATGCCGTTGACCTTCAGAGGCTCGCCGACCAACTCGAGAAGGGTCATGCGCGGATTGAGCGAGGAGTAGGGATCCTGGAAGATCATACGAATCTGCCGGTGATAGGGCTTGAGTTCGTTCTCGGGCAGGCTGGCCAGATCGATAAACCCTCCCTCCCCGGCCCGGTAGAGGATCTGGCCTTCGGTAGGCACATAGGCACGCACGATGCAGCGTCCGATGGTCGTCTTGCCACAGCCGCTCTCGCCTACTAGGCCCAGCGTCTCACCCTCGTGAATGGCAAAGCTAACATTGTCGACCGCTTTCACAAATCCGGTCGTCCGCCGCAGGACACCTCGTCGGATTGGGAAGTACATGCGCAGGCCCTTGACCTCGACCAGCACTTCGCTGGTACGGCCTATCTGCTTCTCCATCATCGACTCTCTCCCTGCTTCCCATAGAGTAGGCAACGCACCTCGTGGCCGCCGCCCAGGTCGACGCGTGAGGGAACGACCTGATCGCACAAGCCAGCAATGGCTTGGTCGCAGCGAGGGTGGAAGAGACACCCTCCAGGTCGGTTATAGGCATGCGGCACCATACCACGAATCGATGCCAGTCTGTCGCGGACCTTCACGCCCAACTTGGGGATTGAGTGCAAGAGCGCCTGGGTGTATGGGTGCTTCGGACTATGGAAGATGGTTCTGACATCGGCGCGCTCTACGACCTGGCCCAGATACATGACCACCACATCGTCGGCTGTCTCGGCGACCACACCCAGATCGTGCGTGATCAGCATGATCGCCATGCCCATGTCCCGTTGCAGCTCCAGCATGAGATCGAGGATCTGGGCCTGCGTGGTTACGTCGAGGGCTGTCGTTGGTTCGTCGGCGATGAGCAGCTTTGGGTTACACGAGAGAGCCATGGCGATCATGGCTCTCTGGCGCATGCCGCCGCTCAGTTGGAACGGGTAATTGCTCATGCGCTGCTCGGGCTTGGGGATGCCTACACGCCGCAGGAGATCGATCGTGCGTGCGCGCGCTTCCGCTTTGCTAACCGGGTAGTGCAGTTGTATGGTCTCTGCGATCTGATCACCGATGGGATGGATTGGCCCCAGGGAGGTCATCGGCTCCTGGAAGATCATGGCGATCTCCTTACCGCGGATGGCACGGATCTCGCGCCCCTTGGCACTCAGCGTCGAGATTCGCACCGCCTCAGTTGCCGTTGAGCCGTTGCCGCGATCCTTAATGCGGTATAGCGTGATCTCGCCATCGACGATGCGGCCAGGCGGGTCGATAATCTGCAGGATGGCGCGGGCGGTCACACTCTTGCCGCAGCCGCTCTCGCCGACCACGCAGAGAGTCTTACCACGGTCGATGTCGAAATCCACGCCATCAACAGCTTTGACCGTGCCCTCATCCAGAAAGAAGTAGGCCTTCAGGCCTTTTATCTCGAGTAACTTTTCACTCAAGTCATATCCGCCTTTCGCGATCCATTGTGCGTGACTTGTGATGCGTGACGAGCAGTTCTACATGTGCATTACGTCTCACGCATCATCTCCCATACGGATCAGCCGCGTCGCGCAGCCCGTCCCCCAGGAAGTTCATAGAGAGCACGGCGATAACGACGGCTAGGCCCGGAGTGAGCAACCAGGGCGCCGATGCCACAGAGCGGATGTTCTGTGCCTCCTGTAGGAGAACACCCCAACTAATGGCGGGGTAGCGCAGGCCCAGACCCAAGAATGAAAGCGACGTCTCGCTGAGGATCATCTCCGGCACGGCTAGCGTCAAAGCGGCAATAATGTGGCTCATGAAAGAAGGCGCCATGTGCCGGAGGATGATATGTAGCTTGCTGCAGCCGTCGAGGCGCGCAGCCAGCACAAAATCCTCCTCGCGAAGCGCCAGGAAGCGGCCGCGAACGACACGGGCAAGCCCCGTCCAACCGATCAGCGATAGGATGACCGTAATGCCAAAGTAGACGCGCAATGGCGGCCAGTTGGCCGGCAGCGCCGCGCTGAGGGCCATCCACAACGGGATGGTCGGCATCGAGCGCAGAAACTCGATGGTTCTCTGCACGACCGCATCGACGACACCGCCATAATAGCCAGAAATGCCGCCAATCAGGATACCCAGGACAAAGCTGACCACAACGCCCACCAACCCCACCGACATCGAGATGCGTGTACCGTAGATGACGCGCGAGAACACATCTCGCCCCTGGCGGTCGCCACCGAAGAGCATGATGCGTTCTTCATCGCTGGCGAGCCCGAAAAGATGTACCTGCGTGGGGATCAGCCCGAAGAGCTTGTAGGGCCTGCCTTTAACCAGGAACTGAATGGGGTAGACTCTGCTCGTGTCCTCACTGAAGACCGGGCTGAGGCGCACTGGGTCACGCGTTTGGGTGGTGCCGTAGACGAAGGGCTGCAGATGGAACCTGCCAGATTGGTCTACGAAGTGAATTGGTGTTGGTGGACGGAAAGCATAGCGAACATCCTGCAGATCTGGATCATATGGAGCGAGAAACTCGACAAGAATCGCCACGGTGTAGAGAAGCAGCACTACGATGCTCGAGATAAGCGCCAAGCGGTGCTTCAAGAACTTCCACCAGATGAGCTGCCACTGCGATGCAACATAGATTCGCTCTCCGCGCTCCAAGTCAATCTGGGCCGCATCCCGTTGCCATCTACCGAGCAAGGGCAGGCGGGCTAACACTGATTTCAAGCTCATAGCGACCACCTTCCTACTGCAACCGAATGCGGGGATCGAGCCAGGCTAGGAGGACATCAGAGATGAGCGTGCCAATGACGGTCAAGATGCTCAGCATCAGCACAATCGTCCCTGCCAGGAACATATCCTGAGACTGCAATGCCCGAAGGAGCAGTGGCCCCGTCGTAGGCAGGTTCAGCACTACCGAGACAATGGTAGCGCCCGAGACCAGTCCAGGCAGGGTCCATCCAACTGTGCTTACAAAAGGGTTCAGGGCGATGCGCACAGGGTATTTCAGAATGAGTCGGCGTTCAGACATACCCTTGGCGCGGGCTGTGACCACGTAGGGTTTGTGCAGTTCGTCCAACAGGTTGGCGCGCATGATGCGGATCAAAGAGGCCGTGCCGCCGGTGCCCAAGACGATCATCGGGATCCAGAGGTGCTGTAACAGATCCCACACTCTGGCCCAACTCCACGGCGCCGAAGCATACTCTTGCGAGAACAACCCGCCTACACTGATGCCGAACTTGGAGAAAGCGATCCACATCACCACAAGGGCAAGCAGGAAGCTCGGAATGCCAACGCCAACGAAGCTGATGAGCGTAAACAAGTAGTCACCGATAGAGTATTGGCGAACTGCTGAGTATATGCCGACTGGGAAGGCAATCGCCCAGATGAATAGGACCGAAGCAAGCGAGATGGCCAAGGTGAGCAACAAACGCTCCCAGATGAGATCCTTGACCGGCATCTTCCAACCAAGCGACTGGCCGAACTGGCCGCGGGATATCCCTCTCACCCACTTGAAGTACTGCATGTAGATGGGCTCGCCGAGGCCGTACTGCTCTCTCAAGCTGTCGATAGCCGACTGGTCCAGGATCTGGCCCTGGTTCTCCAGGTTGGAGACATAAGTCGTGAGGAAATCCCCAGGCGGCAACTGTATTACCGCGAACGAGATCACCGAGATAACGATGACCGTCGGGATCAGCAGCAGCAACCGCCGGACAATGAACTGTACCATGGATCCACGCTCCTCCCTACGCTGGCATCCTTTGATAGCACTTACACGATTCGCCCTCCCGCAGGTTTCACGATGGACCTCTTGCGACAGGGCAGATGCTGAGCCACGATTCTTCCTCTGAAGCAAGCCGTAGAACCTGCGGGAGGGATCCAGTAGCGCCGACTGCGTAAGTCCTATCCTTTGATGGGCGCAAGCATACTGTGCCGCACCCACATGGCACAAGTGTGCGGGGCAGGCAGCCTGCTCCGCCAGGAAGACGATTTATAGGTCGATCGATGCGAGTTGCTGGCGTAATGACTCGATGTTCGCCTTGACCGCTTCGTACAGCCCGCGGGCGATTTCTTCCATTGTACGATGATACAGCGTGTCGTTGGAAGCCTTGGTGGCGCTGTCGACCAGATCGATCCACTCCTGTGGGATGTTGCCGCGGCCCGTGAACGCCCCAGAGAGCCCTGCCGCCATGGCGGCGATGCAGTCGGTGTCGCGACCCCAGTTCACACCGGCGATAACTGATGCCTTGGGATCAGCGTTGGTCATGGCGAAGATGGCGAGCGCCACCGAGACATTCTCCTCGCCACACATCTGCCACCCCTGGAACCATTCAGTGACACGGTTGCGCAGTTCGTAGATGTCGGAGCACTGGGCTGCCTCGGCCATCACCATATCGATCCACTCGGCCATAGAGTGGCCGCCATATTTCTTTGCGGCCGCAAGCACCGAAGAGATGGTCGCATTGGTCTTCATAGCCTCGGCGATAGCAGCATTGTAGCAGGCGGCGCTCCAGATGCCCGTGCCGTAACGGGGGTACATCAGCATGCCGACGTCAAGCGCGTCACGCGATGCCTGCCAGGGGTTGCCCGCATTGATGATACCGATCGGTTGCGAGCCGCGTGTATAGCCGTGGGTGTAGGGCCAGGGCGACAGCATGCCTGCATAGGCGGGGGTGATCTCACCACGAATCATGGGGAAGATGTACTCATCTTCCTGCGCTCGTAGATAACCGTAAAAGTGGTGTTCGGGGGGAACATCGCGCTTGATGATCTCAGCCCAGTCCTCAACAGTGATGCGGCCCTTCTTCTCGATAATGGCGGTGACGAGCAGATCCTGGCGAGCAATGCCGTCTTCCGTCATGCCCGTAATATGCCGATGGTACTCCCTAGGAAAGCGGCGCAGTGTCGGAAGCGGCTGGCGCTTGTGCACACTCTTGCCGGCGTTGGCGGCGCGCTCGGTCTTGGATGAATCGAGTTCCTCCTGGGTGAGGAACCTGTCGAGTCGCCCCCACTTGGCTTCGATGTCCTGATAGGGCCAACCCTCGGTGGCTACAGCCATCGCCGAGGCAACGCGCGAACCTGCAATGCAGCCCAGGATTTTGTCGTAAAGAACGCTCATCGTCTATTATCCTCCGTGCGTCGACCACAAAGCGAATGCTAGCAGTGCTTCGCAGTGAAGTCAATTGTTCGACTCGCTGCAAGCAGCGCGACAATATCTGAACATCAATGCGATGTGGCACTAGATGTCGAGCGAAGAGATCTGTGCGTGTAGAAGGGCGGCATTCCCCCGGATGGCTTCCAGCAGGCCACGTGCTGTCTCTTCCATGGTGCGGTGGCAGATGGTCTGCCGCGACCTTTGCGTCTCTCGCTCCACCAGATCGATCCACTCCTGTGGGATGTTGCCGCGGCCCGTGAACGCCCCAGAGAGCCCTGCCGCCATGGCGGCGATGCAGTCGGTGTCGCGTCCCCAGTTCACGCCCGCAATGATCGATGCCTTGGGGTCGGCTTTGGTCACAGCGAAGATGGCGAGTGCCACCGAGACATTCTCCTCGCCGCACATCGTCCACCCCTGGAACCAAGGTGTGATTTCATTGCGTAGCGCAAAGACATCGTCGTGCTTGGCAGCCACATCCATGACACGGTCGATCCATTCGGCCATGGAGTGCCCACCATACTGCTTGGCTGCCGCGATGACTGAAT
>DAOUGZ010000185.1:0-3489 GCA_034428955.1 Anaerolineae bacterium
TTCATGCCCGTCATAAAGCTGGCGCTTTGCGCCATGGCGCTGATCACAAAGGCAACAAAGAGCGCCGCTACGCCGCCCCCCAAAAGGGCCACAGCGCAGGCAGCCGCTTCGGCCACGAGCGCGGAGACGTGGACCACCTTGTGCCCCAGGGCATCGGCCGCGACCCCGGCCAGGATGCTGCCGGTCAGGCGCCCAATCGACGCAGCCGCCGTCAGCCAGGCCACCTCCCCCGGCCCCACGCCGTAGCGCGCCATTGCATACACCGTAAAGAAGGGGGGCGCCGAGGCTGCGATGGTGCCGGTGAGGCGGGAAACGATGAACCAGCCGAAAGAGCGGTCGCGCCGCAACAGCGCTGGAATCTCCGTCAGGTAGGCGCGCTGGCTGATGTGCCTCGCAGGCGCGGCTGGCTTTCGCTCAGGCGTCAGGTGAAAAGCCTGGCTGCTCATGACCGACAGCACTCCGCCGACCACAAAGGCCCAACCCATGCCCGTCTGCAGGCCCTGCGCAGCGAGAACGCGGCGCATGGCCGTCGCCGCCAAAATGCCGGTGACCGCAGCGATGCTCCCCCGGCATGCCCACATGCGTCCGCGCAGAGTCACCGGAATGCCTCTGGCGACGAGGTTGTACCAGGCTGCCGCCGCCAATCCGTTGCCGAGGCTGTAGAGCGCCCAGCACACCAGAACGCCGAGCAGCACAGTCCGGGCTGCGCCGCCGCCAAAGCCCAGTATCCAGGCACCGGCCAAAATGAGCGGCGCGCGCTCCATGGCCTGCATGCCCACCATCCAATGCTTCAGCGGCCACTGTCTCTCCATCCAATGGCTGGTCAGGAGAGCGGTCACCATTCCGGCCAGCACAGGCATGGCCGGCACAAGCCCGATGATCACATCGGAGGCTCCGAGAGACCGCAAGTACATGGGCAGGAAGGTTGCCGTCGAGATGGCGCTCATGGTCATGCCAAAAAAGACGGCGTCACAGGCCCATGGGAAGAAGGTGACCACCATATCCCGGGGCCTCGGTCGTGAGGGTGAGGTAGCGGGTCCGGCCGCGCCGTCGGCGGCGCGGCCGGACCCAGAAGCGAGGGCCATGCTTAGTGAGCCTCAGCCGCAGGGGTAACGGTCCCATCGGCGGCGATATGGCTCACCCGTTCGATGCCCGAGTAGGCCACCGCCACAAAGCTGGCCTCCAGGCTGGCTCCGGGCTCCAACACGAGGGCCGAACCATCGGCGATGGCATCGGGCAGGTTGGAGCAGACGGAACTGAACGGCTCCAGGGCCACCGTATAGGTGCGCCCATACCAGGGCGGCCCGTAGGCGCCGCCATACACCTGCCAGAAGCACAGCGCCGGAAAGACCTCGAGGGGCCAGGCCATGCCAAAGCCCACCTTCCGGCGCGTGTTGGTAATGCCGAACCACCCCTCCGGCAGGCCGTCGAGGCGGATGGTATCCGAGGTATCCGCTTCGGCCGAAACGACACGGGTGAGGTCAACAGGCGTACCGTCTTTGCCGGGCACAAGGGGCCACTCGTGGACACCCTCAACGAACCGGGTGTTGGGCGAGAGGCGCGTACAATGCACGCGTCCACCGGGGAGGTCGATGACACAGCTCTCATCCACAAAGGGCGCGCCCAGGGCGGGGTGCTGGCCCCATAGCATGTGCATCGTGGTCCGCCCCTCGTTGACCACACGCTCGCTGATAGCCAGGGTGGCCTTGCCGCGCTCGAGAGACAGTTCCTTCTCTACATAGAAAGGCGTGCGGTAGGTGCGCACCCAGAAGCGAACCGCCACGCGCTCGGGCGTATCCTCAGCAATGCGATAGTCCCAGGGGATGGTCGGCGTCTCGCCGTGGGTACCGAACTGCTGCCGGTTATACTCGCAGGGGCTGCCGGCCGTGGGGAGGCAGTCCTGCCAGCCGCCCTCATAGTGATCCATAAAGGCGCTGCCGCGAGTATGGGTCGTCGGCACGAACAGGGCCGGATTGCGCACGCCCCAGGGCGAGCGCCACATAAAGTCGACGTCGAGGGGCTTGTACTGGAACTCGAAAATGTCAGAGCCCTTGTCCGCCAACACGGTGACGCGCAGCAACTCGTTCTCCAGAGTCACCGTCCGCAGGCCCCTGTACACATACTCTGTCAACCGACAGCCAAAGTTGCGCTCATGCGTGTAAAAGATCATCGCTGCCTCAAACTCCTGATCAACCGTTAGCCCAGGCACACCCAAAAGGCCCGTGTCTCCGTCCGAAGGCCATGCTCCACATTGGGCCCCAACACAACCAAATCGCCCGCCTCAACGGCCTGTTCCACACCGTCCAACGAGACAATCGCCTCACCCTCGACAATGTACCAGAGTTCGCCCCTCTCGTGCCTGTGCGGCCGGAAGGGGTTGTTGGGAGTGGTCTCGAATGTGGCGAAATGGTGCAGGATATCCTGACACTCGCTAATCGGGTAGAGTCGCCGGCCCGCCTTCCCAACCGCCTGACTCGCCTTGATGATCATTCTCCATCTCCCTTCATACAGCCATCACAATAGGCAGCCGCAGCGCCGGCATCGAGCCCCGGCCCGTAGGGAAGATTAGCTCTCCAGCAACTGGTAGGCGTTGTTGTAAAAGACGTCGTCGATATCTTTCTTGGTCAGGCCCTTGTTCCGCGCGGCCTGTTTGAAGGCGAGGATCTCCTCATAGATCATGTAGGTGATCTGCTCTCGCTCCTCAGGCGGGGCCAGGCGGGTATGGCTATCCTCCCAGTCGGCCTCGCGCATGATGTTCACATAGTTGTCGCCCTCGACGATGCGCCGGCCACGGGCCGCCACCACTGCCAGGTCACTGCCGTAGAGGATGCGCTTCGGCCCCACCGCCTCGATGAGCATTTCCATAGCCGGCTGCAGCAGGTTGGCCGAAAAGTCCCAGTAGTAGAACTTGGCCGTGTCGCCCAGAGCGGCAAAGCCCTCTTCGGCGTAGCGCGGCGCATAGGCGCGGCCGATGTGGGCGATGATGACCTTGAGGTTCGGGTACTTGTCGGCAATCTCGTTCATCTGCGCGACGTTGTACGGGTCGGCCAGGCGTCGATCTTTGGGGATGTGCAGCATGATGATCCAGCCGCGCTCCTCAGCCACCTTGAGCTGGTGCGGGGGCATAAAGTCAAAGATCGTCACATCCTCGGTCGCGATGCTCGGCGGCGCCATGTTGCGGTACGGCTTGAGGCCGCGAAAGCGCCCGCTCTCATAGCGCTCAATGATCTCTTTTTCGCTCCACTCGGGCATGACGCGCATGAACCCATAGACGTGGGGGTAGCGCTCCAGCTCGCCGGCGAGGTAGCGGATGCTCTCGTCTACATTCTGGCGGGATGCCGAACCCAAGATGACAGGGGTGACCTCTTTCTTGGGGAAGATGATAGCAAGCCCCGCCAGCAGGTTGGGCAGCGACACCACGCCGCCCTTGCGGATGCGCCCCGGCCAGTAGTTAGGCCAGGGGTCGCCGGGCTGGGTGACTCGGGGCGG
>DAOUGZ010000186.1:0-3545 GCA_034428955.1 Anaerolineae bacterium
AGATGGACGTGAATGATACGCCCCGCCAACTCACGCACCGCCCGCACCGGGTCACCTCCCTGCGCCGCCAGGTTGCCGGTATCGAGCGCCACCCCGATCCACTCGTTGCTGCCGGCCATGGCCCGGAGCATGTCGGCGCTATTCCTGTCGTGGCCGTTCTCATAGCCGACCCGCACCCCATACGCGGCACACAATGGCCCCAGGCGCGCGGCCACGCCCGGCGGCAGGTGGGCGGCAATCGTCGGCGCCCTGAGCAACACGGCGGTCTGCAGGGCCTCCTCGGCAGCATAGGGGTCACTGGCGGGGTCGGCCACGCCGCCGGCGCAGGCCGAGCAGACCATGCCCTCCTCAGCCAGCCGCCTACGGATGGTACTGGCCAGGGCCGGGGTGATCTTGGCCGGCCAGATGTGGGGGTACCAGATCTCCAGGCCATCGAGCCGCGCCGGCGCCAGGCGCCTCAACAGTGACTCCAGGGTCTCGAGCAGCGGCGCATCGACGATCTTTTGGCTGGCCAGGCCCCAGTCGACCTCGCCCGGATAGCCGAGCAGGTCGGCAACATAGCTGGCCGTCACACAGGATAGCTTCATCATGCCCTCCACCAAGCCCAGCGAGGGGCCTTTTGTCACATCTCTGTACGCAGTTTGTACCGGTCGCCACGAAAGACCGAATGCACAAACTCGATGGCCTCGTCGTTGTCCAGATAGGTCGTCTGCTCGCTGACCAGCACGGCCGCCGGCGCTTCCATCTGCAACAAGTCAAGCTCGTCGGGGCGAGCCAGAGCGGCCTCGATAGTCGTTTCACCGCGTACCAGGCGCAGACCATACTCGCGGCGCAGCACATCAAAGAGTGAGCGGGTGGCAAGATCGTGGTCGAGGAGGTTGGGGCAGAGGTGGTGTGGGAGCCAAGTGGTCTGAATGGCGATGGGGACGCCGTCAGTCAGGCGCAGCCTGCGCAGTATCACCACGGCCGACCGGAGAGGTAGGTGCAGCCGCGTCGCCATCTCGTCATTGGCCGGGGCGACACCAGCCTCCAGCACCAGGCTGGAGGGCACCATACCGCGGCGACGCATGTCTTCAGTAAAGCTGCTCAGGGGTTGCAGTTCTTCGTGGAGGCTGGGCACAGCGACATAGGTGCCCTTGCCGACCGCCGTGTAGATGAGGCCCTCATGGAGCAGGTCCCCCAGGGCTTGGCGCACCGTGATACGGCTCACGGCATAACGCTCACAGAGCTCCCGCTCCGACGGGAGCTGGGTATGGGGAGGCAATTCGTCGCTGAGGATCTGCTTGCGCAGCAGATCCCTCAACTGGAGATGCAGCGGTACTGCCGAGTCCTTGTCCAGCATCTTGTGTCACCCCCGAGGTAGGCGCCAAGACTGGTCATAGGTGGTCATTACCAGTCATTCTAATACAAGATGCGGCAATTGTCAAGCTCTAATCAAACCCGGTAAGTACCCCACTCTTCGGCATTCTCGCTGGCGGCAAAGACAGACCGAGCCTCCGCGGCATACTCTTCGGGCGGGAACTCGTACCAGCGATGGGTGAGCAGGAGCCGGCCCACCCCGGCTTCGCGCGCCGCCTCAGCCGCCTCGCGTGCCGACATGTGTGGAAAGACCTCCTTCGAGCGCTGCGCGCCGGCCAGGGCTGTGGCCTCGCAGAGGAAGAGGTCAGCGCCCTGAGCGGCCTCCACGAGCCGCGGATTGGGGAGTGTATCGCCCGAGTAGACGAGCTTTTTCCCGTCGCCCATGACGGTGACGGCATAGCTTTCCGCCGAGTGTTCCATGCGCGCGAAGGTGATGGTGAGGGCGCCAAGCTGCACGAGTTGGCCGTCCTCGATGAACGAATGGGCAAAGACAGCCTGATGGTCCAGCAGGGCGACAACGTGCTCCGGCGTTGCCGGCAGATACAGGGGCACCTGCTCGCCGCCGCCCTCCAGGAGCATTTTGGTGCCCAAGCCATATTGCAGAACCAAGAGGTCGGCCATGTGGTCAAAGTGCAGGTGCGAGGCGATGATGGCATCCAGGTCGTCCGGCCGGCAATAGCGCTGCAGCCGGGCGAGGACGCCGCTGCCGCAATCGATCAGGACAAGCTGCCCCTCGGCCTCGAGGAGGTAGCCGGCGCAGGCGCCATCGGGGCCGGGATACGAGCCGCAGGCCCCGAGAATCGTCAGTCTCATACGTCTTTTCTCCCTCGCCTGAGCTGAGGCCGCATGGATCGGTCAGGCCTCAGGTGCAATATAGGGGATGGTCATCGGCCCCTCGGGCAACACGCAGATGCGCGCCTCGCGTCCATAGCGCTCCAAGAGCGCCGCGACCGTCTCCTCCACCGAATGGCAGGGCCGGAACATCGCCCGGCGCAGGGTGTCGTCGTCCAGGTAGCCGCTGCGGACGTAGACATCTGCCTTGAGCTGTATCTGCGCCTGAATCTGCGCCTGCCATTGGTCCTGGCGCACTGTACTCCAGGAGCAGATCAGATCCAGGAGCTTTTGCGGCGTATCGGCCATCTGCAGGATGCGCCCATACTCGCCATGCTCCGGCACACCGTCCCAGCACTCGGCGGCGATGATGATGCTGCCGCCCGGCCGCACCACTTGCGCCGCGGCCGACATACCCTTGACCGCCTGGTAGAGGTTGAGATCGAGGGGATAGCCCGAGCTGCTGGTGATGACGATATCAAAGGGCTCGGGCACCGGAGCCATCGCCGTTTGGGCTACAAAGCGCGTGCCTGCCGCATGCGCCTGCAGCAGATCGCCAGCAAAGACGCCCGTGATGCGCTTGTCGCGGTTCAGCGAGACGTTGAGGAGAAAGGTGGGCTCCGTCTTGAGCGCGATCTCGCGCATCTCTTCCCAAATGGGGTTGCCCTCCGTCACCCCCCACGTCGCCTTGGGGTGGGCGATCAGCCCGGCATCGTGGTTGCCAAAGACGGAGCTGTGCCCGGCCACACCGGGCAGCACGGCCTTGGGGCCGCCGGAAAAGCCGGCGAAAAAGTGCGGCTCAATAAACCCGGTCAGGATCTTGGCCGAGGCCCGCATGTACTCAGCGTTGATATAGGCCTCGTGCCCGCTCGACGTCCGCCCGAGGTGCACCAAGCCCGCCGGGTCCGTCGCATCATGCTGCAAGATGCGATAGCCCTCGACGATCCCGCGCCCGAGCATGTCGGCGAGTTCCTCCGGCGTGTTCGGCCGGTGCGTCCCCAAGGCATTGATCAGCACGATGCGCTCGCGCGGGACGTGCCCGATCTCTTCCAGGAGCGCCGGCAGCATCCGCTCGCGCGGCTGCGGGCGCGTGATATCACTAAAGACGATGGCCACCGTATCGTCGGCGCGCACCAGGTCGCGCAGCGGCGGCGTGCCCAGCGGTGCGCGCAGCGCCGCACGGACCGCCTCGACCTCGTCGGCAACCGCCGGCACATACTGTGGCTCCACGACCGTCACATTGCGGTCGGGGAGGTCAACCCAGAGCCCTTCCTTGCCGTAAGCCAGCTTTACTCGCATTTGGCACCCCAGTAACAGATGAACCACAAAGGACACAAAGAGCACAAAGGTTTCTT
>DAOUGZ010000187.1:0-4302 GCA_034428955.1 Anaerolineae bacterium
GCCGGGCGCCGGCCAGCGGCAGCTCCGGAGGCTCGGCCGCCTCGCCGCGGAACGGCCGCAGCTCATACTTGCCCCCAATCGACGGCAGGCGCTCCACGGCGGCTACAGCCATGCGCTGCAGCCGCGCCGGCTCCAACGTGCCCAGGTTGGGCTGCCACACTGCAGCTCCGCTCACCTTGCGCTGGAGGCGGCCCAGAAAGAAACCTGTATGCGCTGCAGCAAGCATCGGGCGAGCCTTGGCCGGGGCCTCATCGGTCCACCCCCAGCGGGCCTCCAGGTAGCGGAGCAGGCTGCCGCCCTCAGGCTGCTGCGGAATCTGGTGCTCACCATCTCGCGCATGCTGGTCCTGGTTCATTGCGCCTTCTGCCAGACAATACTAAAGCCATGATGGGCCAGTTCCAGGCTCTCGACCGACACCTGATTGCCGTTGGATCTGAAATCGGGGCCGCTCCACCTGACCGGCAGAGCTCTGCTCACATTCCAGCGCCCAGCCTCCTTGCGGTCCACACCATAGAGGATGATGGTCACATCGCGATAGGAGACCTTGCCCTCGAACAATCCCTCGTCCTTCTCGCCGGCGAACCACTGCCACAACGCCATGTCGGCAATGCCTCGCTTGAGGGTGATGTGGCCGTAGCTGATGCGGTCGGGCAGTTGGTGCACGTAGGCGTTCAGCCCCCCCTCCTCATGCGGGTAGACCTTGCGCTCCACACTCAGACCGTTGCACTCGGTGAACCAGCCGGCGACGATCCCCTGGATCTCGATCCCAAACCGAAAGCCCGGCACGGGGTCGCGACTGTCTCGCTTGTTTGCCTCGCTCATCCCGTCTTCTCACCCTAGTGCTGTGCCGCACAGGTTCTGACTGGCATGGTGCCGTACGAGCAAATCGCCCTCATCAGAATCTCTGCGGTGCACTACTACCAATGCCGGCCCCGCCGCTCGCGCTCTATGCGCAGTTCCTGCCTGAGCAGGGCATAAACCCGTTGAGCCAGAGCCGGCAGGTCGACATCATCCCCCAAGAGCGACTGACCCTCTTCGTCCGTCCCCTCCGCAGCCATCGCCCGCCGGACGGCACCATCCAAACCGCCATCACTCTGGGCCAACTCCAGGGTCTCGATGGCCACCTCTCGGCCGTCGGCCCGGATGGTGGGACCCGTCCACCTGACCGGCAACGCTTGCGGCAGATGCCAGCGCTGAGCCTCGGCGAGGTCAGCATTGTAGAGGATGATGGTCACATCGCGATAGGCCACCCGGCTCTCGTGCAAGCCTTTATCCTGCTCGCCCGCGAACCACTGCCACAGAGCCGGGCCGGCAATGCCGTGCTCGAGCGTGATATGAGTGCGCGTAATGCGGCCGGGTAGCTGATGCACGTAGGCATTCAGCCCGCCTTCTTCATAGGTGCGCACACTGCGCTCCACGCTCAGCCCGGTGCAGCGCGTGAACCAGCCGGCAGCAATCCCCCCGATTTCGACTGCATAGCGGAAACCGGGGATCGGGTCCGGTTCACAGGCCATACGTGCGGACATCACGTCTCCTCCAGTGCGTTCGCAAGGTTATCGTGCGAACAATGGCGTCCGGGTCCGCTGCTCCGTAGGTCCGGAACAGAACCTCTTTAGGGGTTTAGGTGGGTCTGCTGGAGCGGTCCGGCTCCAGCAGACCCACCTAAACCCATCCCGGGATAGATCCTGATAGGCCCCTGCCTGACCGCTACTGAGCGGATTCGTTCAGCCGGCGGTTGATCCTGGCAACCTCCCCGACCCAACGCCTGCGGTCGGCGTGCTCGAGGCCCAGGGTTGCCTCCAGGGACCAGTGAAAGTGATACATGAGGTAGGCTACCTCCTCGTAGAGGCGGTCGAGGGGATAGCCTACGACGCCCCCCCCAGACTGGAGAGGTCCACATCGAACTTGGCCCGGCATTCGGGGCAGGTGACGGGGAGCACGCTGCTCCCCGCCTCATTGATCTGCCGATAGAAGGCCTGCAGATAGGCCAGATCGCCGGCGAAGAGGTTCTCGATCACGCCAGTGTTGACCTCGGGCAGGGTGCCCAGCTTGGTGATCACGCGCGCCAGCAGAACGATCACCAGGTAGGCCTGATTGCTGTGCACACGCAGATCACGCAGAGGCACGATTTCGTCCATGGCCGTAGCCATGCGCATGACGCCGTGCTTGTGCACCGTGCCCGCCTCATCGACATAGCCGTGCGGCAAAGTGAACTCGAATTGGGTCTGCAGGCTCATCCAACTCCCCCGTTACTTGACCCGCGTGATGTACTCGTGGGTGATGGTCATCTCCTCCACCCCAAACTCGTTGCTGTCGGCTTTGGGGGAGGGACCGCTGAGCTTGGTCGGCCAGGCGTTGTTAAAGTTCCAACGCGCGACCTCTTTCAACTCGCTGTCGTACATGACGATCGAGCCGTTCTTGCGGGCCTCTTTGATCTTGCCGTCCTCGACCAGCTTGCGCCAGTTCCAGAGGTCCATGCTGGCGGTGAGCCCGCGCTTGAGAGTGATGTCACCCCATTTGAGGCGCCCGGGGACCTTGATCACGACTTCTTTGCCGGCCTGCGTCACCTTGTGCTCGATGACCTCATGCTCGGAGCCGATGCCGCTGACCTCGGTAAAGTAGCCCTTGATCTGGTCCTGGACCTCGAGGGCAAAGTGAAAACCAACAAGAGGATCTTCACGCCCGGTATCGACGATGGTTGGCATGGTATACTACCTCCTCGGGTATTCCTCTACGCGCCGGGGCCGGCCCACTGGCTGATGCGGAAGATGACGAACTCGGCCGGTTTCACCGGGCACATCCCGATCTCCACAATCAGGCGCCCCAGGTCCCGCGACTCGGGCGGATTGAGCTCCTCGTCGCACTTGACGTAGAACGCCTGTGCCGGGGTTGTCCCAAAGAGCGCACCGCTCGCCCAGACTGTGCTCAGGAAGGCGGTGATGTCGCGGCTGACGCGAGCCCACAGGTCCATATCGTTGGGCTCAAAGACCACCCACTGAGTACCGCGCTCGATCGACTTTTCCACAAAGTTGAACAGCCGGCGCACGTTGAGATAGCGCCACGAGGGATTGCTGGATAGCGTGCGCGCACCCCAGACGCGAATGCCCCGGCCGGGGAAGGCGCGGATGCAGTTGATCCCATCGGGGTTGAGCGTATCCTGCTCGCCCTTGGTGGCGTTGTAGGCCAAGCCCACAGCTCCCAGCACGACCTCGTTAGCCGGCGCCTTGTGCACGCCCCGCGTGTTATCGCTGCGCGCCCAGATGCCGGCGACATGGCCGGAAGGCGGAACGGCGATAGGCCGGTTGAGCACCGGGTCATCCACCTTGATCCAGGGGTAGTACATAGCGGCATAGCTGGAATCGAAACCCGCGATTTCCATGCGCCACTTTTTGATCTCTTGCGGGGTCATATCCGGGGGTGCATCGATGATGGCCACACGGTCGCCCATGCGCTCGCAGTGGGCGATCATGGCCGTCTGCACCGCCTTGACCATGTCCAGGTTGAGCTTTTCGCCCGGCGCCACGGCCATCAGGTCCGGCACGCAGACCATGGTCACGTCGTCCAGGGCCTCCAGCCCCTCAACCCCCGAGCGCTCGGTGACATCGCCGCGAAAGTCGGACGAAGTGGGGGCGGCCAACTGCTTGGCCTCGAGTGTCAGCGACTGCTCCTGGCTGATCGGCCAGATCTTGGCCAGCGGCCCCGCCTCGGCGACCTCGAGATCAATCCACTGTGGCGCCCGATTGTTCTTGTAGCAGACCTCAACCCGCTTGGCCTTTTCCTCGCGCACCTCGCTCAGCATAACGTCGGTGAGCGCCTCGGCCTCGATCCAGGCACCGCTTGGGGTCTGGCGTTCAACGGTGAGGTTGAAGGGGGCGAACTGGTCGCCCACAGACGGCGCGGCCACCTCCGGGGCGTCCTCGGCCTTGCCCTCTGCCTGGCTGCCCTTGCCGCCCTTGGCGGGCTTGGGTGCAGGCAGCTCCGGTGCATCGATGCGCACGCGCAGGCGCATGCCGCCCAGCCCGGCCTGCTTGGCCCGAGCGATGAGGTGGGGCTTGCCGTCGGCGCCGAGCAGAGGGGCCTGAGCCTTGCCGATGGTCTTGACGCTGACCACGTAGCAGCGCGAGCCACCGTTATTAAAGTAGCCGTAGACGGCGTGGGGCATATAGGCCCCCTCCAAAAAGCCGCCATAGCGTTCTACGTACTGGCTCCAGTTGGTCACCAACTGGGGCTTGTTGAGCAGGTTTTCGGTCACCCACTCGCCATCCACCTGCCGCACAAGCTCCGCCTTTTCAGTAAAGCCGA
>DAOUGZ010000188.1:0-9187 GCA_034428955.1 Anaerolineae bacterium
ATGGGCAACAGCGCTCCATAGATGCCCGAGATCAGCGCGTTGCCCAGCGCAGCCACACCCCAGATGACCTTGTAGCTGAGGCTCAGCCTGGCCGGCGCAGCGGCCCTGGCGTTCTGCGACATGGGTTACCTCCTCTGAGATGCCTGGCAGGCCGCAGGGATGCAAGACACCCGCGCCAACAACCGGGCCGAATGCTGCGCATCCACCCGATACGCCCCCTTTTTGGGGGTTTCGGGGGCCGCCGAAATCAGTGCGCACAGCCCGCAATGTGCCACTGCTGCGCATTGTAGCACGAGTGCAAGGGGCCGTCAATGATTCGAAAGGTCTCAGCCAACGATCGCCTCGATGCCCATCCCCTGCGCCCTGGCCACCAACTCCGCCAGCCGCTCCTGGCTCTGCGGCGTTCCCTCGACCTCATACGATAGGCCCAGCCACTCATACTTGGCCCCCGCCGCGGCATTGTACGGCAGGAGGGCCAGCGAGCCAAGCCCCACACGGACCATAAAGGCCAGGACCTCCCCCACGTTCTCGTCGCCGTCGGTAATGCCGGGGATGAGCGGCACGCGCACCTGCACGTTGTGTCCGGCCAGCCGCGCGGCGTTCTCCAGGATCTGCCGATTCGACACGCCGGTCCAGCGGCGGTGGGCGGCATCGTCCATCAGTTTGAGGTCGTAGAGCAGCAGGTCGGTGTAGGTGAGGAGGCGCTCCAACACGGGCCACGTACAAGCGCCGCTGGTCTCGATGGCCGTATGCACCCCCGCCGCGCGGCAGCCGGCCAGCACCGCGGCGGCGAAATCGGGCTGCATCGTCACCTCGCCACCGGTGAGGGTGACCCCGCCACCCGAATGGCGGAAGAAGGGCCGCATACGCTCGGCGCGGGCCACGACCTCTGCAGCCGTCACCCGGTAGCCGCGCATGGCCAGCGCACCGGAGGCGCAGACGGCCACACACCGCCCACAGGCGCCCCTTGAAAGGGGTAAGAGGCAGAGCGTCCGGTCGATGCGCCGTTCCTCGCCGCTCAGTACTTGGGCGCCCTGCGGGCAGGCGGCCACACAGGCCCCGCAGCGCAGGCAGCGCTCCACAGCCAGAATCACCTCCGGCGCCGCCCGGCGCGACTCGGGGCTGTGGCACCAGCGGCAGTTCAGCGGGCACCCCTTGAGATAGACCGCCAGGCGGATGCCCGGCCCATCGTGGACGGCAAAGGTATCCAGATCAAAGATGAGTCCCTCGGTCACGACCGGCCCTCCTGACGGCGGATGTGGTGCTCCTGCTGCTCGCGGCTCAGCATGGTAAAGTAGGCGCACCAGCCACCCATGCGTACACGCAGCGAGCGGTATTGCTCCGGTTCGCGCTGGGCGGCGCGCAGCTCCTCCGTGTCCACCACGGTCAGGGTCATCATGTTCCCGCCCGTCTCCACCAAGCCGCGCAGCAGCGCCGCCATGCGCGCCGTGCCTTCCTCGCCCTGCACCAAACGGCGGCCAAGGCGCAGGTCCAACGGACCGCCCGCCGGCAGGTTGCTGCGGTGCATGGCGCCGTAAGAGAGGATGGCGGCGGGGATGCCGTTGCCGTCGCAGCCCAGGGCCGGCGAAAAGTTGGCGGAGACGGGCTCGCCAGCCAACCGGCCGTCGGGCGAGGCGCCCAGCCCCTCGCCGATGCCGATATACCAGGAAAAGGTCCCCACACCGGCCGGAAAGCCGACCCATTCGCGAAACGCCTCGGCGTGCTTGGCCACAGCGGCGGTAAAGATATCGATCACGTCGCGGCCCACCGCATCGGCGTAGGGATCGTCGTTGCCGTACTTGGGCGCCGCCAGGAGCGCCGCACGCAAGGGGCCATAGCCGGCGAAATCGGCAGCCAGAGCGTCACACAGCTCGTCCATGCCGGCCAGGCCGTCCTCAAAGACGACCTTTTTGATCGCCGTGAGCGAATCGATGGCGTGCGCGGCGCTCTCGGCCAGCAAGCCAAAGGTGCGATAGCGCGCGCCGCCGGCGGTCATATCGCGCCGGGCGGGGATGGGACCGTCGATGAGTGCGCTGAGCAGGGGCAGCGGAGCGATGCTCTGCCGGTCGCCCAGGGTAGCCACCACATCGCGCACAACGCGGCCGACCATGGCCTCGACCTGGGCCGCAAAGGCCGCGCGGACTTGGTCGTAGCGGGTAAAGGCGCGCGCATCGCCGGTGTCCGGCCCGCTCGGCGAGCCGGCGATGCGCGCCTGCCCGCGGTTCAGCGCCCACTCTAGGCAGAGCATCAGGCTGAGCCGCTGGAAGCAAAAGTCGGTGCGTCCGGGGATGATCACTTCCCAGCAGCCGTCGTTGGTATAGTCGCGCGCGTCGGGGGTGGGGATGCCGAACCGCTCCAGCGCAGGCACCAGTTGCTCGTCGTTAAAGAGGGCGGGCATGCCGCCGCCGTCCTTGAGCACTTCACAGGCATAGCGCACCAGTTCATCCGGCGAGGCGCGGTGCAGGCGCAGAGCCAGGAGGGGGTTGGTCATGCGATTGCGGCGATAAGCCTCCAGCAGAAGGTAAGTCAGAGGGTTGGTGCCGTCCTGCCCCTCCGGCGTCAGCCCGCCGACGACAATGTTTTGCAGCCAATGGTTCGTGGCGTCGAGCTGGTCGCGCCGGGTGCCCAGTTGAGAGGAGGTATAGTGGCGCGTGCGGCGGGAGGGGTCGGGCGCCTCCACCGGGCGCTCGTCGGCGAGCTGGTCCTCCGTCGTCTTGGCGCGCTCGTTGAATTTGAGGCAGAAACAGCTCACCAGTTCAGCGGCGCGAGGCAGGTCCAGCCGGCCCGCCGCGAGGTCCGCGCGCAGGTAGGGCCAGGCATACTGGTCCAGCCGGCCGAGGGCGTTGCCGTTCATCGTGGCGTGAAAGACCATATGCAAGAGCCAGACGGCCTGCAGGGCCTGCCAGAAGGTGCGCGCCGGGCCGGCGGGCACCTGGCGCAGGTTCGCGGCCATCTCCGCGAGTTCGGCGGCACGTGAGAGGTCGGCGCAGCCCCGCGCCTCCTGCTCGCAATGCGCAGCCAAGCGGGCGGCATAGTCCATCACCGCCTGCAGGGCCACCTCCACTGAAGTCAAGAAGGCGTGCTCGTCCGGCGTCGTGGCCAGGGGGCGCTGGGCCTCTGCCTCGGCCAGGATGCCCGTCAGGCCTTTGGCCAGCAAGCGGGGGTAATCCGGCACGATGTGGCCGAACACCGAGTGGATGCTCAGGCCCCGAGCCTTCGCCCGAGCCGCCTCTTCGGGGCTGACATAGTCCGGAAAGCCCTGCTCATAGTGTAAGCGCGGCTCTTCGAGGGTGTGCGAGCCGGCCAAGAGTTGGCCCCCCCACAGCGCGGTAGGCAGAATGCTCAGCTTGAGGGCAATGGCGCGCGCCTTGCGCACCGGCAGCGGCTCGCCCATATAGCGGTCGTCGATGCGCGCCGGGCATTCCGCAGCAGCCGGCGGCCGCTCCATCGCCTCGCGCATCCGCCGGCGCAGGTCCAGCACGCGCGGCGTATCCGCATACGCCCATATCGGCAGATTGCCGGCCATCGTGATCCTCCTTGACCTTGAGCCGCCCCCAGCACTACCCAACAGCCAGGGCAAAGGCCCGCAGAAAGCGCTCGTCGCTGCGCTGCTCCGGCGCAAAGCGCTGCCTCAGGCGATAGTTGCGCTGCATCTTGCGACCCGTGCCGGCCTGCCAGGCCTCCTCATAGCGGCGCAGGAAAGCGGCGGATGTATCCCGCGCTTCCAGCGCCTGGGCCGCCGTCTGCGCCGCCAGCCGGCCCGCCGCCAGGGCATTGACAATGCCGCCTCCGGTCAGCGGGTCCACCTGCCGCGCCGCATCGCCCACCACCAGCAGGCCGTCCGCCACCAGCGGCGAGGGCGGCAGGCCCACCGGCACGCTCCCGGCGATCAGGGTCACCGCATATCCGCAGGCCAGGTGCGGGCGCCCCTCGATAAAGCGCTGCAGATAAGCCAGTGCCGGCTCCGCCGCCAGGCCGGCCTGCACCCCCAGGCCCACATTAGCCAGGCCATCCCCCTTGGGGAAGACCCAGGCATAGCCGCCGGGAGCCACCTCGTAGCCCAAGGTGTAGGCCGTGCAGGCGGGGTCGATATCCACGCCGGCCAACAGATACTGGGCGCAGGCCATCGTATCCGCGAGCGGGAGATGTGGCTTCAATCCAGCCCAGCAGCCTACACGCGCCTCCGCCCCATCGGCGGCAATCACCACCCCGGCCTCGACCTCCACCTCGCGCACTGGGCCGGGCCGGTCGCTGCGGCGGATGCGCACCCCGCGCACCCGCGACCCCTCGCGCACGAGCCCCGTCGCTGCCGTCTTGACCAGCACCGTCGCCCCGGCCTGCGCCGCTCGCTCGGCCAGGTAGCGGTCAAAGAGCCGCCGCTCCAGAACGTAGCCGTGGCCGCCGCCGGCCTGCAGTCGCTGAGCCCCATCGCCGGTGGCGATTTCGGCGCGCGTGATGGTGGCCGCGATCCAGCGCGCCTGCGGCTCGACCAGGCTCACGAGTTGCTCGTACGCCACGCCCTCCGCGCAGCGTACCGGCGAACCAATCTCCTGGCGCTTTTCCAGAAGCAACACCGAGAGCCCGGCGCGCGCCGCCTCGTAGGCCGCCTGCGAGCCGCCCGGCCCCGCCCCCACCACCACAACGTCGTAGCGAGAGCGTAGGCCCGCATCCGCAGCCCCAACGCCGCCTGCCGTAGGCTGCAAAGCGCCCATCGGGCAGGCCGCCACACAGCGCCCGCAGCCGGTGCACTCCTCGCCGACGAGCAGGCGCGTCTCGGCGAGAGCCAACACCCCCACCGGGCAGACGCTCACACACCCGCCGCAATAGGCGCAGCGCATCGAGTCGACAGTGACCATACACGCCTCCGAAGAGAGATGGGAACTCGTAAGAACTCGGGTAACCAAGGGAACCAAGGAGTCGGTCGCTTCCCTCAGTTCCTTGGTTCCCCCGAGTTCCTACGAGTCCTCCCGGCTTTCCGCCCCAAACGCCTCGGGATAGTACTCCCCGAGGATGTTCCAGAAAAGCCAGCCGCAAGCTCCGCCGTCCTGGGCGCCCTGCTGTTGCAGTTGAATCTCGCGCAGGCCGTAGGTGATGCCCAGGCCGTGGTAATCGTCAAAGTGCTGCAGCCAGGGCCGGATGGGCGTGGAGGTCTTTTTGCGCGCCTCCAGCAGGCTCAGCTTGACCACCTCGTAGGGCTGGCGCCAGGGGTCATCGAGGTCGAGCATCCCCCGCAGATAGGTGGAGGGGTAGACCATGGGCGAGACATAGTCCACATACGGGCCCACCCGCTCCATGAGCTGGCCGATGCCCTTTTCCTCCGGATCAAAGGTCGTCAGGCCAAAGAGGTCCGCCGAGAGGAAGGCGCCGGTCGGGTCCAGTTCCTCGCGGGCGTAGGCCAGGAAGCTCGTAACCGCCTCGACCCGCGATTCGGCCGTGCTCTCACGGATGTAGCGGCAATCGAGCACCGCACCGTCGGAGGGAAAGCGGACATAGTCGAACTGGACCTCGTCAAAGCCCAGCGCGATCGCCTCCTTGGCCAGGGCCACGTTATACTCCCAGACCTCACGGCGGAAGGGGTCCACCCAGGCGCGGCCGCCCGCCGCCCGCCACACCGAGCCGTCGGGGTAGTGCACGGCCCACTCGGGGCGCATGGTGGCCAGCAGGTCATCCTCAAAGACGGGCATGCGGGCGATAGTATAGATACCGCGGCGGCGGCAGTCGGCGAGCAGCGCGCGGACGTCCACCGTGTCGCTCGTGCCGGCGCCGATCTCGCGCGCCAGCGGCCACTGCGGCTGGAAGCCCAGGTAGCCGGTCTCCGTCTTGAGTTCGATGACGACGGCGTTCAGGTCGCTCCGCTCCACCAAGTCGAGGTTGGCCTGCAGTTGCGCCTGATAGGCCGGCGTGAGCATGTGGAAGGCCAAATAGATGCCCCGCACGGCAAAGGGCTCGAGGGTCAGGTCGGTGCAGGGCACATCGGCCAGCACCTGCTCCGCGCGCCGGTAGCCCCCGCGACGCACGATCAACTCGCTGCCTACGGGCACGCCCTCCAGGCGGTAGGCGCCGTCCTCGTCGCTGTAGGCAAGCTGCGGCTCCCGCCCGTCCGCGCGCGCCAGAACCAGTGCGCCCTCGACCGGCTCCCCGCGCTCATCGCGCACGACGCCGCAGACCGCCCGCGGCGGCAGATCCAGCACCAACTCCTCGCCCGCGTGCACCACGCCGGTCGCCAAGTCGTAGCCGTCCAGCTCGGCCTGTACCTCGGTCTCTACCGTCTGCGGGGTGAAGGAGAAGCTGCCCTGGGCATCGGGCCGGGCCTGCTGAGCGCCGGCGGTCACCGCCGCTTCCGGCAGGAGGCGGCCGGTGCAGAGATCGCGCACGCGCACCGTCGCCGGCAAGAGGGTGAGGGGAATATCCTGCACGGCCTGGCCGTTATACGTTAGAACGTCGCTCTCGGCATAGTGCGGCGCCGCGGCCCTGATCGCCGTGCCTGGCAGGATGCGCAGCACAGCATAGCGCCCCTGTGCATCGGCCGTCAGCACCTGCTCCCCCACCGAGACGGTCGCCCCGGCCAACGGCTCGCCGCTCGCCCCATCCCGCACCACACCATACAACTCGACAGGCTGCAAGCGGATGGTCAGCGACCGGTCCAGGCGCGCCAAGTCGCCCAGAAGCAGCGCCGAGCGCAGAGGTTGGTAGCCCGGCTCATCGACCTCGACCGTCGGGATGCCGCGCAGGCCGTGCAGGCCAAAGCGCCCCTGCTCGTCGGTGACGACCGACTGCCCGGCCACGCGCAGGGGAATACCGGCCAGGGGCTGCCCCGTCTCAGCATCAACCACCTGCCCACTGAGGGGGTGGGCAACCGTCAGCCAGGCGGCAAGCAGGACGATAAGGCCACTGAAGAAGAGCAATGGACGTACGGCTCGTTTGGGCATAGGGTCCTCTCCATCAATCCTTGCGTAGGGGGCAAGGTATAGAAGAGGATAACACGGGCCTGTACACGGGTCAAACTGGAGCGAGGAGCGTGGCGGCGAGCGGCCTGGCGGGGGAACCGGTCATCCAGGCTGTTCATGAGGCCATCCGGTGCGGGCTAGGTTGTGTTTGCATACTAGCAGAGGCGGCTCCCACGCCGCCGGTAGTCCGACGTGCAAGCCGCTTGGGCGAGGCGAAGCCCCAAAGGAATCGCTTCATCCGGCAGACCGGCGGCGTGGGAGCCGCCTCTGCTGGGTTCGAAAACACGATCTAGCCACAAAGCCTGCAAGCCGCCGCAGAGCGTCGCGGCGGGCGAGCGCGTCGCCTGATCCGAGACGCGCTCAAGGAGGAGGTAGCGTGAGATACCAGGACTTTGTGGTTTCCGTACCCTGAAGAGCTCGCAATGGCAAGCCCAGAACTCACACCCCTTCCGCCACCGGCAGGGTGAACGAGAAGGTGCTCCCCTTCCCCACCTCGCTCACCACCCAGATGCGCCCCCCATGCTCCTCAACAAGCATGCGCGTTATGTAGAGCCCAAGGCCGAGCCCCTCCTGCTGCGGCCACCCGGTTCCCGAACGGAAGTAGCGCTGAAAGAGGTGAGGCAGGTCCTCCGGCGCGATGCCACACCCAGCGTCGGTTACCGAGGTGACAACCTCATCGCCCTGCCGCGAAAAGCTCACCTTCACCGCCGTGTCGGCCGCCGAGTACTTGAGCGCGTTGGAGAACAGGTTCCCGAGGATGCGCGCCAACCGGTCCGGGTCGGCATAGACGTGCGGCAATGCCTCTGCAGCTTGGAGACGGATGCGCCTGGTATCGAGCGCGGCGGCGAGTTCGCTTCTGAGTTGGCGCACGGCGGCAGGCAGGTCAACCGGCCGGAGATCGAGCCTGAGTTGGCCCGATTCCGAGCGCGCCGAGTCCACCAGGTCACTGATCAGATTGTTCATCCGCCGGGCGGCGCCCAGAGCGGCTTCCACATGCTCGTGCAACCTCTCCGGCGGCGCCCTTCGCTCCAGCCGTCGCTGCAAAAGCTGCAATTGCCCCTGGATAGCCGTCAGAGGGTTGCGCAGGTCGTGGGAGACGGCGCGCAAGACGTCCTCCAACTCTCGGGTGCGAGCGATGACCCGTTGCTCCAGTTCGGCATTGAGCTTGCGGATCTCGGCTTCCGCCTGCTTGTGCTCGGTGACGTCCAGGCCCATCTCCAAGATGAGGGTGGAGCCGTCGGCGTCGGTAAAGGGGTAGTCAAAGATGTAATAGTTGCAGCCGTCGGGACCAAGCCAATCCCACTCGTGGGGAGCCATAGTCTCGAGGACCTGGTAGGTCTCACAGTTCTGGCAGGGCTCGCTGCGGCCAAAGAGGTGCGCGAAGCAGCGCAGGCCGTGGAATTCGCCAAAACGCTCGCGAAAGAAGCGGTTGGCAAAGGGCACGTGGTAATCGGGGGTCAGCAGTATCACATAGGCCGGCAGCACCTCCAAGATCTCGTCGAGGCGTAGCCGTTCGGCTCGCGAAGCGGCAAGCGCTTTCTGGAGGGCCTGTACCTTGGCGCGCAGCGCCGCGACCTCATCGGAGTCCGCTACCCCGTTCATGCTCGGCCTCCATTCTTTGTGGTCGGCGCTCGAGAGACGTCAACGGGTAATTGTTGAGAGCCTATCACGAAACGGTCAGGTTGTCCAGTCGACTCGCCTGCAGGTACCCCAGCCGCTCCGCCTGCGCTTGCGCCCGCAGGGCCAACTCGGAGGCCAGAAAACAGTGGGCCTGGGTCATGGCCGTCTCGGTGCGCTGCACGATGTCGGCCAAGAGCTGGCGGCCGTAGGGCAGGTCGCCCCGGCTGCAATCCTCATAGTGGGTGCCCTGGCCGTCGACTAGGAAGAGATGGTTGCCTCCGCCGCGCCCGCCGATATCACAATTCTTGCGAATCTCGATATAGCCCTCGGTGCCCAGGATAAGTAGCCGCCCGTCGCCCCAGGTGCCCAGGCCGTCGGGCGTGTACCAATCCACGCGAATGTAGCCCGTTCCCCGGTCGCCCTGCAGCGTGAGGTCGCCGAAATCCTCCAGTTCAGGGTACTGGGGATGCTTATAGTTGGCCACCTGAGCGGCGACCACGCGGGCGGTAGTGGAGCCAGTAAAGTAGAGGAACTGGTCCACCTGGTGCGAGCCGATGTCGTTGATGATGCCGCCGTACTGGGCGCGGCGGAAGAACCAATCCGGCCGCGTGGGCAGGTTG
>DAOUGZ010000189.1:0-12773 GCA_034428955.1 Anaerolineae bacterium
GAATGGGCCGGGGGTGCGCACCACCTCGGATGCAAAGCGCTCCAGGCCGTCCAGCGAGGTCACGTCCTCCAGTTCCCCGATGGGGCCGATGCCCTGCACCAGCGCCTCGGGCAGCCCGACCAGCGTACGCGCTGCGCCCGCCCCGCCCCCGAGGACCAGCCGTCCGCCCCACTCCACCCAGGTCTGCAGGGCCCGCCCCTGCTCGGCAGAGAGATCGCTCGTATCCACGCCCGAGAACACCAGCGCATCGATGGCGCGCAGGCCCTCGGGCCGGTCCGGCAGATCGGCCAAAGAGATGGGAATCACCTTGACGCCGCGCGGGTACTGCGGGATGCCCTTGGCGAACTGCCCACCCTCCGGCTCGGGGTTCAGAACCAAGCCGCTCAGGAGGGTAAAGGCCTGCGGACGCGAGGCCAACACCCCGATGAGATAGTTGGTGTTGCGCTCGACGGTGAGGCTCACGGTCTGGGTGTCGAGCAGCCGGCCGTCCTCCGCGGCGCCACGCTTCGGCGCCGCAGAGGGCGACGGCACCTCGACCAGGCGCACCCGCATCGCCTTGGCAAAGGAGGCAGGCCGCACGTAAAGGGTCAGGCGCTTGCGCGCACCCGTGGGCAGCTCCACCGGCGCCACATAAGTGGTCTGATCGCCGGCAGAGGTGGAATCGGCGCGCACCTCCGCGTACAGCGCCGGCCCGTCGTTAGCCAGGGAGATGACCAGCGGCAGCCATTCGCCGTACTTGAAATGGCCGTCGAAGGATGCCGTCACCTCCATGGTCACGCCGGCAGCCCTCGCGGGCACCACTGAGACCAAGCTGAGAAGGAGTAGTGCCATCAGGACAAGTCGTCGGCCAGACATCAATGTGTATTCCCTCTCCTTTACGGCGTGAATGCTCTTTTGCGGGATTGAGGCCGTCCTCAACGGCGCGTGGTCCGGCCATTGTACAGTAGTTCGCCCCTCACCGCAACGGCCCAAGTGCGCGCGAGCGCGTACCTGAGTGCTTGTGCTGTGGCCTCACCGATCCGCGTGACACCAGTTGAGGCGCCACGCATTGTGATTTCCGCGATTCTATACTAGACAATAGACGACACAAGTACAGGGAAGGTTCCCTGCCGGCACGAGGATCATCCTGTTTTCGGGCGCACATCTTCCTCCGCCTCGGCTGCGGCAGCCGGCGCCGGCCTGACCACGCCTTCCATCCCACCGCCCCACCAGCTAGGCAGCCGGCGTCCTTCGCGGCTGATGACCTCTACCTCCGCCACCTCCACCTCGAACGAGCGCCCCACTGCGACGATGCTGATAGAATGGATGGTCTTCGGCGGCGGGGGCACGACGTAGGGCGTGCCCTGGGCATAGGCCACAGTTGCCCCCTCTTCACTGTGCATCAGGTCGGTCGACTCGTAGATGCACCACTCCCCCACCGGCACCTGGAAGTGCGGCTGTTGCGTCTCGCAGTTAGTGCAAAAGCTCCGGCCGGGGCCCAGAAAGCTGTAGAAACCCTGCCGCCACTCGTGCCGCAGCCCTTCGGCGTCCTCATAGTTCAGCTTGATGGTCAGCGGACACGCATCTCCCTCCTGACCGCAAGCGGAGGCGTCGTGGCTCAGCACACGCAGCACAGCGCGCACCTGGAGCCAGCCGTCCGCGGCGACCGTCCGGCTGATGGCCTGGGTAAGCGCGACCTCGCCCGGCTCTTCCGCATCGCGCCGCAGGCGAACCGCCGGGCGGTCGCCCTCTTCCACGGGCTCGACTTTGCTTCCGGGTGTTGCCTCCATCTCCCACGCCCCTTCCAGGGATGCCATGCTCCGGTCGAGGACCAGGTTCTGGGGCGTGGAGCGCAGCCAGCGCATCCAGGCCGCCAGCCGGGCAGGCGTGTAGGGGCCGTAGACGACCGGCATCGCCAGGATGGAGGCGACCAGCGCGACGGCGACTATGGCCCAGGTGCGCGCACGCAGGCGGAAGCGGTGGACAGGCCGGATCAGGCGCGTGCTGGCCAGGTACAGGACCACCGTCAGCCAGGCGTAAAAGCCGGCTGCCTGCTGCCAGAACGGCGCCGTGCCCGGCACAGCAGTACCGGCCAAGGAGGCGGGGCCCGCCCTCTGCGGGTCACCCATCTCCACCAGCCCGCGCAGGAACCCACCGCCCGGAAATCCGGGTGGATACCCGCCGCCGGTCATGAACAGGAGCGAGGCCAGCGCCACAAAAGGGTTGGGCATGAGCAGCAAGCCGCCGGGCTGCCGGCCCGTAGCGATGCCAAAGGCAAACCAGATAAAAAGCGTGCCCACAACAAAGATGGCCAGGGTGATATAGCTGGCCGCCAGCGCCGGGCCGGTGCGGCGAAAGAGCGCCGAGTAAAAGAGGCCCATAACGCTCAGGCTCACGGCAAAGCCCAGAAGCAGCAGGAACGCCCCAAGCATATCCGCGCTGGTGACACCACCAAAGACGAAAGAGAGGCTGGCCAACGGGATGGTCGCCAGCAGAACCAGGGCGATGTAGGAGAGCGCAGCGACCAGCTTGCCCCACAAGAGCGAGGAGGGGCCGAGCGGCGTCGCCAGAAGGAGGTCCATTGTCTTGCGCTCGCACTCGCCGCTGATGGCCCCCGCCGTTAGGAACGGCGTTGCTCCACAGATGGCCATGAGGGCCACAAAGGCCAGCCATGTGAACACACTGCGGCCGATCAGCGCTCCCTGCGGCACCCCGCCATAGGCGTTCTGGGTCGCGTAGGCAGCCAGGAGATACAGGCCATAGCTCACCCCGCCGAGCAGCGCCAGCGCCGCCGCCAGGAAGAGATAGGCCCGCGCGCCGCGCATCCTCCCGCGCAGCTCTTTGATCAGCACCGGGTTAGTCGATAGCTGCACTCTGATCCTCTCCCACCATCAGGGCAATCGCATCTTGTAAAGTTTCGAAACAGAATGGGCAGGATGAGAACGGGTTCATCCTGCCCATCCGTTACCCTCGCCTCAAGACGAGGATACGAGCACGATAAAGGTCGAGTCCTCTAGACTATTCGACGATCTTTTCCACGATCTCGCCGCTGGCCTTGTCCTTGAGGATGCGCTTCAGGCGCCCATCGGGCATCTTTTCTTCCTTGATCAGCGCATAGCCGGGCTCGACCTCGGCCGTCGCGGCAGCGACCTCGGCCGCTTCCCCGCCGCCGCGCCACTCCAGCTCCACCGGCTCCCAACGCTTGGACCGGGCCGAGCGGTAGCAGGCGTCCATGATGGCGTTGACGACATAGCCGTCGTAGAAGGTCTCCTGGGGAGTCGTGCCCGCATCGAGGGCATCCAGCACATCCACAAACATGTTGCGGTAGCCGAGTTCGCTGACCTCATCGCCCACGGGGAAGAGCCAGCCGCTGGCCCCCTCGGCCTTTTCCGCCACATAGCCGCCGCTGCCGCCGGTGGTAAACATCTCAAAACCGGTGCGCAAAAAGTGGTTGAGCCAGATGGTGCCCTCGGTGCCGGCCACCTCGTCGCGCAGGTCCATACCGCCGCGGAAGGCCCAGCTCACCTCGAACTGGCCGATGGCGCCGCCCTCGAAGCGGATCAGAGCGATCCCCTGATCCTCCGCCTCGATGGGGTGCACGAGGGTATCGGCCCAGCACATCACCTCCAGCGGCCGCCGGCCCTTGCCCACAAAGTTGCGGATGATCTCGATGCAGTGGCAGCCCAGGTCGACGATGGCCCCGCCGCCCGCTCGCTCCAGGTCCCAGAACCAAGCGCTGTGGGGGCCGGGGTGGGTCTCGCGCGAGCGCACCCAGAGGATGCGCCCGAGCGCACCCTGCCGAACCGACTCCAGTGCTTTTAGCGTCTTGGGCGTGTAGGCCAGGTCCTCCAGGTAGCCGCTGAACACACCCGCCTGCTCCACAATCTGCAGCATCTCTCGGGCCTCGGCGGCGTTGCGCCCCAGCGGCTTGGTGCAGAGAACGGCCTTGCCCGCCCCGGCGGCCAGCGAAACCGCCTGCAGATGCAGGTCGTTCGGCAGGCCGATGACCACGACGTCCGTCTCCGGATCGTTGATCGCTGCAGCCAGATCGGCCGTCGCCTTGGGGATGCCCCACTCGGCGGCGAACTGCTCCGCCCGCTCCGGCCGCTGCGAGTAGACGACGTGCACCCGATCCTGCCCGCGCTGCCCGTGCAGCGTCTGCGTGTAAAAGAGGCCGATCAGGCCCGTGCCCAGCATGGTGATTTTGTGCATCTCTCCTCCCTGGGGGTAGGGTCACTCCACCCGCCAGCGCTCCAACACATCCCGCACCTTGGCCAGCCACAGCTCGATCTCGCTATAGCGCGTAGAGACGTGCTCTACGCTCCAATAGCCGTCATAGCCCGTGGCGCGCAGGGCGGTCAACCTCTCGTAGAACTCGCCCTCGGGGATCGACTGGGTCACGTGAGTGTGCATCAGCCAGGGGGCGACCAGCGCATCGCCCTGCTCCGCCTCAGGGCCGTGCCAGCGGTTGATGTGCAGCAGCACGCCAAAGGCCGGGCTATCGACCGCCTGGCAGAGCTTTTTCAGCGTCCCCGGCGCCATCTCCGGGCCCCAATGGTTCTCCGGCCCCACCCGATAGCCGTTGTCCGCCGCCCGCTGCGCATACTCCCGATAGCGCTTCACGATCCAGTCGAACTGCTCGGCGGTCCAGTCCAGATCATCGCGGCCGCCGCCGGCGTCGATGCGCACCGTCTTGGCACCCAGCGCCTCGGCCGCCTGCAAATGGGCCAGCGCGTTGCGATAGTTCCGCTCCCGCGCCTCGGGGTCGTCCTCCCACACGTGCGCGCCGTCGACGGCCAGGTTGGCGACCGTCATCTCGCGCTCGTCGAGCGCCTCCTTCACCTTGCGCAAATAGTCCTCGTCGGTGCCGGCCAGCATGCCGTTCCAGATATCGGCGGCGTCCAGCCGGAAGCGGTACTTGCACGTCTCCAAGTAGCCGAACAGATCGACCTTGCCCTCGCGGGCCAGTTGGTGAAACGCGTACGAGATGACGGCGAGCTTCATGTCCTCTCCTCCTGTGCCCAATAGCGCGTGACCTGCCGCAGGAATGCCCAGCAATGCCTATGATACGCTCTTTCTGAAGACTTGACAAGGGTCATGGAAGCCCGGTGAATGCCGGGCGCCTGCCGGATGGAACTCGCCATCCGGCAGGCGCCGAAGGAATGGGGCAGCCCGCAACACGGCCGTCTCCGCATTCACGACTAGTTTGCGAGGTAATCGCGCCAACTGTGCTTAGGCGTCCAGCCGACAGCCCTCTGTGCTTTGGCGACGGAGAAGAATGCTTCGTGGCCCTCCATGCCCCGGACCAGCGGCAGGAGATCGGGCCGGAACCTGGCGATCACATCCCGGCTGGGCTCGAGGAGGGTGCTGTCGAGCCCGTTGGCGATAAATACGTCGTGCACGGGGAGCGAATCGGCCTTCTCCATGAGCAGCCGCTGCAGCTCGGCCAGGTCCTCGCTGGGCACGTACCCCCACATCCACTCGGACCAACCGGTGACCGGCCCGGCAGCCTTGGCCATGTTCTGCAAGCGCTCGGGCGAACAGATGCCCGCGGGGCGGGTGACGTAGGTGCGAATGCCGAAAGCCCGGCTAAAGGAGGCCAGGAGCTCTTCGCCGGCGAGCTTGGAGAAAGAGTACGAGTCCTCCACATCGCTGGGGTGGTCCTCATCCAGCGGCAAGTACCTGATTGGGAAGGGGCGATTGGAGATGCGATAGCCGTGGCCGAAAGCGCAGTTTGAGCCGGTCATGATGACCGTCTTGACGCCTGCCGCCACCGCCGCCTGCATCAGGTAGTAGGTGCCCATGATGTTGGAGCGCATGGTGGAGTCGAATGGCGGAGCGGCCAACCCGCGCGCCTGGAGCCGCTCGATCTCCGCGGGGTGGTCGGTCGGCCAGGGCTGGGCGCCAAGGTGCATGATGGCATCGACCCCCTCGACCGCCCGCCGGCAGTCCTCGAAGGCGTTCAGGTCGCCCCGGATGAGGGGAAGGTCCGCCCGGTCCTCCGGCACCGGGGTGCGTGAGAAGAGTACGAGGTCATAGTCGCCGCGCAGTTCCTGCACCATGAACCTGGCAAAGCGTCCGCTAGCCCCGGTAATCAGAACCTTCATCGTTGCCTTTCCTCCGTGGTTGTTCCATCAACCCTGTATCGGCAGGTACCACTCTGTCAGTAGTCTAACTGTGCAAGGGTGAGCGGCTTGAAGGTGGTGCGCAGGTCCACAACCTTGCCGGTTGCCGCCGAGCGGTACGCCGCGTCCAGGATCTCCACGACGTGACGCGCGTGCTCCGGAGAGGCAATTGATGGTTTACCGGTGCGCACGCAGTCGATCAACTGCATAATGTCCTCGAAAACGTGGGACTCGCCCAGTTGGTGGTGTTCGGGTGTCACATGGGGCTGCCGGTCACACTCCTTGCGCATGCTCTCCTCGCCAAACATACAGTTGACGATGGAGCCTTCGGTGCCAAAGATGCTCGGCTCAAAGCCTCGGGTCACGCTGCCGGAAGGCGTGCCGTAGCCGAGGGCATAGAAAGAGTCGCCCATGTCCAGCAGCATGAGGGTGTTGTCGTCCATCTCGCAGGGGATCATCTTGCCGCGGAACTCGCGCTCCGTGACGACCAGGCCCGACATGGCCGACACGCGCCTGGCCGGACCCACGAGGCCGGTCAGGTAGTGCAGGGCATAGACGGTCACATCGAAGAGCGGGCCACCGGCCGGCCTCTTGAAGTACCAGGAGGGATCGATGTTCGAAAGCACATCGTTGCCCTGGCGGATGGGCTCGTTAGTGTGGTACGTGCTGATGGCCGCGCCGGCGACTGCCCACACCAGCTTGCCCAGCTTGCCCTCGAGGATCAGGCGTCGCATACGCTGAGCATGGGGATGAAGCATCATGCCGGGCGAGGCGACCAGGTGGATGCTGTTCTTTTTGGCGCGCTCGATCAGGTCATCGGCTTCGTCGACGGTGATGCACATCGTTTTGTTAAAGTGGACGTGCTTTCCCGCCTCGATGGCCTTGACGCCCTGCTCATAGTGCACGCCGATAGGCGAGCCAAGGGTCACGGCATCGACCCCCGGGTCGGCCAGCAGGTCCTCATAACGCTCATAGTAGCTAAAGGCGCCGTACTTCTCGGCCGCCGCCTTGGCGCGTCCGGGCACTGGGTCACAGATGGCTGCGATGTAGGCCACCTTTTGCACGTCTGGAAGGATCAGGTGGTTCAGCGCTCCACGAATGCCGATAGAGCCTGCACCGACGACACCAATACCGACCTTGTCTGCCATCGCTCTCCGACTCCCCATATCAGCGGTACAGCGGATAAGAGTGAGGTATCTTTTGTGCGCTGGCAAGTGCACTTGGTTACAGCGACAAAAGGCGCCTCATGAATCCCAGTCTATCAGAAAAGCTCGCAAGATCCAAAACTGATGTGCCCTATCACGCCGAGTCGGAATGCCCGCCTCGCAAGCCGCGGCCATATCCGTCGTCGTCTGAGCCAACAACGGCTATGGCCGCGGCCTGTGGCGTCTCGATGTTCTCTTCCGGCGAATGGACTCGTCCGCCGCCCTCATGCTGTTGGGGTTGAGGGCCCAATTTACAGCCGGTGCATCATCTCAGGCGTATGACCAGTGTATGGCTGCTCCCTTCGATATCCAGCCGAATCCGGTAGATGCCGGCGCCCAGCCCGCGGGTGCTAAAGGTGTAGATATACTGGTTATCCGCCGCATCGTACCTTATCAAATTCTCTCGTGCTTCAGCGCCTGTGGATGCTATCTCGGTTTCGGCGCCCACGATGCCGTCCACCACTTGAGCCAGGTACATTCTCACATCCGCATCCGGAACGAATTCGCCATTGACATCCTGAAGGCGGAACTTTAACGGGATCGTTCTGTTGCTCTTGAATTCGTTCTCGCCATCCATGTCGACCGGGCTGAGGAAACCGCTGAAGGCATACTCGTAGGTCCCCACAAACGTTACGACGGATCTTTGCGGGATCGTATAGGTGGAATCTGCCGGTATGCTGGCTTTCTCTGCCAGTTCATCGGTGGAGGAGGTCACATAGGGCGTGAGGCTGTGCAGCATCTTTCCGTCAGGCAGGTTGCTGAAGGACATGTGCACGTCCTCGTCCGCATGGCCATAGTTGACGTACACTACCACAATCTGATTCCGGTCCTCATTCAGGTAAGCCGAGCCCATCAGCCCCATGTGGTCATCTGCGCCCACGAGCTCGACTCTCTTTGCGCCCGGTCGAATGAACCGGCTATAGTTCCCCAATGCCCAGAGAGATTTCGTCGTATAGATATTCTCGCTCAGATAGGCATCGCGCCTCTGGCTATCGGTGTAGATGAGCCCATCTTTCCAGTTGGCCTCTGAGACGGCCGTCCACCACTGCCATGCCGATGCATCCAGCTTGGTGAGATCGTTGTGGATATTCCTTGCGATCTGGAGCGCCGCATTGATCCCGTAATCCCGGCCGGATTGCCATAGGCACAGTTCCGTCATCCAGAACTTGGCGTCTGGGCTGTACTTTCTGATTTCGTCTCGGGTCGTGGTGCGATACAGGGTCTGCCGGTCGTCGTATTCGGACCAATAGCCATGGCCCACGAACTTGTTGTCTATCATCCCCCTGATTTCTTCATCGCCAAGGAACTCTTGGATGTACTCCCTATACTTGCCGTCAAGGTTGTACTTGTTGATCCCTTCGTTGTACACCTTGCCAAAGAACTCGGGATGAGGGTAACTCATATGGGTTTCGTCATCCCACATGGACCGGTATTCAGGCGCTTCAGGGGCGCTGATCTTCACGACGGACTGTAGGTCGCGGTCTCCAAGCTCTTCCCACAAAGCCCGGATTACACGCTTGGCATCATCGACGCTGTATCGGCAGCCCTCTTGGTTCGGGTATACCCATTCCCATACCGGTTCATTGATGGGGGATACATCGTCGATATTGATCCCTTCATCTCGAAAGTGTTCGACAACGTCAACCAAAAATCCGGCAAAGTCGTCCTCATATCCGTCTTTCAGGTTCGTCGTGTCTGCATAGTCCGTGTGAAATGCCCTGCCGTTCTTGGTCATGGATACCGGCGGGCTGTTGGAAAAAGCGGTGAAACTCTCTACGCCTCTCTCTGCAGCCGCATGCAGGAACCATTGTTGGCCGGCTTGTTTTGTCCAGTCGTAGGTTCCATCCTCCTGCAGGAAACACTCGGCGCGCCGCCACGGATTATTGATACCGGTGTCGCCGGCGCTTCCGGCCCCGATGTTGAACCTCCAGGCCGACAGACCGATTCCCTCCGTCTGCGAGAACAGCAGGTCGGCCACGATGGTCTTGCTTTCCTCACTCCAATTCTTGCCGATTGGGTCCATCGACCACGCGTCTGAGGCGCCAAAGTTGTCTATTGTCTGGTATACGATCCCTGCATCGACTGCAACCTGGACGGGCGAGTTGGCATTGGCCGTCTGCACCCCTGTGAACAGGTTGACCACAAAGGCAATGATCAGAACGGCTGCTCCAACTCGCTTCACGTTGGCTGAGATCAGCGTGCCGATACGATTCAAGAGCGCTGTCATTTCTGTCCTCCTCTGTTGGCAGCCGGACTTGGCTGCGATACTCACACCGGGGCGCGCCGGCGAACGGGTCGGCGCGCCCCGACAGAGACGCCCACCATTACCTGAGGGCGAAATCGGCTCGGTATTCGGTACCGTCGTCGAATCGCAGAATCAACTGGCGACAGGTGCCTGCCCAGGCCTTGTCTGTCTTCCAGACATAGACGTACTGATCGACGTCAACGTCGTACAAGAGCGAACTCGTTCCGGCCGCACCGGCCTCCTCGACGGCGCCGGTCGGCACACCCGTGTCGCACACCAGCGCTTGCGACGCCGGATAGCCCGCCGCAAACACCTCCAGGCCGTGATCGCCGTTCAGGCTGAACTTGAGCGGGATGGCGCTTCCAGCCTTGGCATCGTTCACCGCCGGCAGGTTGTCCACAGGCCGCATGAAGCCGGAAAAGTCGTAGATCACCGTGACCTGGGCGGTCACGTCGCCATAGTCGGTTGTGCCGGTAACGGTAAAGCTGCCGTGGTTCTCATACAGCGCGGGATCGATGGCGCTCCATGTTACAGGCACCGAATCGATAGAGCCATCGCTCATGGTCAGCATCTTGACCATAGCCGGTAGAGCAGGCGCCGTCCCCTCGACGGTAGTCATGTACACCTTGCTCTCCAGCACGTGCGTGGCATGGCTCTTGTTGAACACGTCGATCGAAGCGTAGGGCTCGTAGTAGTTGCTCATGCCCGGAACGCGCGTGAACAACGGCTGGTAGCTCTGCGGCTCCCACAGCCACACGCCGATACCCTTGTTGTTAGGGACATCGTTGATGGCCTGGATGGTCCGCTGGTACATATTGGCCTGCCCCTGTACGGTAGGCGGTTGATCGGAATCGCCCCAGGGCTGCGAGCCAGTGGCCGGGTAGGCGTGCTCGGAGATGTTGATATGGTACTGCGGGTACGTGGAGGCGATGGCGTAGAGGGTGTGCTCCAGGTCCTCGAAATTACCATGCCAGGCCGAATAGTAGGACACTGCCAGCACGTCCGGGTCGGCACCCATGGCGTTTATGCGGGGGAGCAGTTGCGACCAGAACTCCATGTGCTCGGCCAGCCGTGTCTCCCAGGGCGGGTTAAAGATCGCGTGAAGCTCGACCTCTGTCTCGGGGGAGGCCTCGCGGACGGCCTGGATGCCTGCGGCAATCAACGTCGCGAAGCGGTCCCACGATTCCTCGTACTTCTGCTGCTCCACGGGGTCGGTGGACCCCCAGTACTTCCAGATGATCCCCCCACCTGGCTGAGACCAGTAGAGCTCCTTGTTGTTGAGAACATATGGGGGGCCGTTCACCGTCAAATCCACCGACTCGGAGCCCCACAGAATGCCCCTGAGGATTTCGTTGCCGATGGCGACGACGTGCGGCGTGGTGCCCTGGTCCACGAGGAGTTTGATGTAGTCATAGGTCCAATCGTGCATCGTCGTCACGAGCTCGTCAAACGGCAGGGCGGCCCAGGCCTTCGGCTTTGGCTGCTTGCCCGGATCGGCCCAGGAATCGGCATAGTGGAAATCGATGGCCAGCTTGAGCCCGCGGTTCACAATCTCCCTGGCCATTGCGGCCGAGCGTTCGGGGCCGCAGTAAGGGGTGGAAACCGGGTTGCCGCTGTACTCGCTCCTCGGCTCGTTCCAGATGCGCAGCCGGACGACTTCCATGCCGCGATCCTTGACAACGTCGAACACCTTGGGGCCTGCGCCCATGTCGACAAGGTCTGGGTTGGGGTTCACATAGTAGTTTCGGCTCCAGTACTGATCCGCATAGGAGATGTCCGCGCCGTTCATGTTATCTGCGCGCAGGTAGTTAAAGACCCGAATCTCCCTGACACCCATGGTGGCGCCAGGCGTAGCACCCGTGATGGTCAGGCGCAGATAGCGGGTACCGGGCCGGGTGAACAGGTCGACAAAGCCTTCCGCGACAACCGTGTTGGCGGTTCTGTCTGCGACAACATCCCAACTGCTGCCGTCGGTGGAGGCCTCGATCTTGTACTGGTAGGCCGCGTTACGGTCGGCAAAGACGACCTCCGCCTTGCGCAGGTTGTCATACTCACCTGTCAGGTCAAGCATCAGCCAGTGGCCGGCGGCCCTGTCATCCGCGACCCAGGCAGTGTCCAGGCTGTCATCTTTCGCCATAGCAGCCGTGAGATCGCCGCTGTCTGCTGAGGCTGCCACCCAGAACTTGGCGGCAATGTTGCTCTCGATCGGATTAATCACCGCCACGCCGGAAATCGCAGAGGCCGGCGTGACGAACATGGGTAGTAACATAGCCAGCACGACGACGATGCCCAGGGTCTTGCGTAACAGCTTTGCGCCAGACATTTTTCTTCACCTCCGCTCAGATCCTGTCCAGCTGATTGGTCTGCTCTCAGGCCTACAGCACGACCCGCCGTTCGGTACGACTGCCAAGATGGTAGCCTGTCCGAAGCCGCCGCCCGCCTCGGCCGCCTTAGACATGCCGGTTACGGGCTGCACGGACGGTGAGTGATGCGGCAGGGGCCAGTGTTGACCCAGCCCCTGCCCGATTCCGCTTGCTGCGCGCGAGTCAGCCGCCGATTACGGCGATGATCCGCGTCGCGTTGGCGATCAGCTTGTTGGCCAGCGAGACACTGAGCTGCTTGCCGGACTGCGCCCGCACGTGGTTGATGAACGCGTTGAGCTGGTTGCAGGCGGCGGTGTTCTTGCCGTCAGCCAGGCTCGCCAGCGCACTCTCCAACTGGGAGGTAAAGCTTTCGCCTTTCGGCCGCGCCAGGGCGACCAGCGCAATCTGGTCAGCGATCTGCTCGGCCGCGCCCTTGACGTGGACGTCGAACGTCGCCGTGGCCGTGTTGTGGGCCGCATCCTCTGCCCAGCAGGTGACCGACGTGTGGCCGATAGCGAACGTGGAGCCCGAGGCGTGTGAGGAGTTCACCGGCACCGACCCGTCTCGCCAGTCGTAGGCCATCGCCGCGTAGGTGACGGCCGCGCCATCGGGAGAAGTAGCATTGACGACCCGATTCGCCGGCACGTGGAGGTCCGGCGGCGTCGTATCTTCGAGGTCCATGCCCGGCTGCCCGTCCAGGTCCTCACGGTGAGAGAGCAACTTGATGCCGTCGTCCGTGATCTCGACCTCGTAGAACTCCATGCGGGAGCCGCCGCCAACGGGGGCATTGTGTTTCATCACCACCATCATGTCCTGCCCCTCGAAGGTCTTAAAGATCATGCCGTGGCCCCTGCCA
>DAOUGZ010000190.1:0-57972 GCA_034428955.1 Anaerolineae bacterium
TAACAAAACCCCTGCTGGAGGAAGCTCCAGCAGGGGTTTTGTTAGGCGCTCTTAGATGCGATTGCCCTACCCGGGTGGACGCGGCACCTTGCCCTGCCGCTGACCGAGAGGTATAATGAAGCCAGCCCCTTTATTTCCATCTATGCTCTTTGGGAGGACGCCTTGAACCCACCCGAAGTCATCTCTATCGGCAATATGCTCGTCGAGATCATGCGAGTTCACCTCGACGAGCCCCTGAGCGAGGCCGGCACCTTTGTCGGCCCCTTCCCCTCGGGCGACACCCCTATCTACATCGACACGGTCGCCCGGTTGGGCCGCCACGCCGGGTTCATCGGCGTCGTCGGCGCGGACGATTTCGGCCGCTGCCTGCTCGATCGCTTCGAACGCGATGGGGTGGATCATTCCTGCGTCCGCATCCTGCCGGAACACACCACCGGCGTGGCCTTTGTTGCCTACTTTAGCGGCGGCAGCCGCAAGTTCATCTACCACTGGCGCCACGCCGCCGCCGGCCAACTGGGCCCGGAGGACGTCCGCCCCGCCTACTTGCAGGGTGCGCGCTGGCTGCACGTCACCGGCTGCAATCTGGCCGTCAACGACTCCGCGCGTGAGGCCTGCTACCGCGCCCTGCGCCTGGCCCCGCCACAGGCCCAGGTCAGCTTTGATCCCAACATCCGCCCCGAGGTGCTCAGTGTTGAGCAGGTGCGCGATCTCTGCCGCCCGGCCATCGAACGCGCCAACGTCATCCTGCCCAGCCTCGGCGAGGCCGCCATGCTCACCGGCGCCGCCGATGATGAGGAGGGCTGCCGGCGCTGGGCCGCTGAGGGCAAGACGGTCGTCCTCAAGCAGGGCGCCCAGGGCTGCCGCATCTTTTACGACACGACCACCATCCAGGTGCCCTCCTTCCCCGTAGAGGAGGTCGACCCCACGGGCGCCGGCGATTCCTTCTGCGCCGGATTCACCGTCGCCCTGCTGGACGGCCTGGACCTCCCCGCCGCCGGCCGCTTTGCCAACGCCGTCGGTGCTCTGGCGGTGACGAAAAAGGGGCCGATGGAGGGCGCGCCCACACGGGCCGAGGTCGAGGCGCTCATGGCACAGGGCGGCTGAGCAGACCCCGCCGCATAAAGAGACGCCGGGCCCAACCTTCTGGTTGAGCCCGGCTCCGCGGCTTGCAGCGACGGTGTTGTGCCGTGTATTACTGAGTTGCCCCACCACGCCCCAGCGATGTAACGTGCACAACGATATCTTGTGTCACCTCGAGCGGGAAGCGCACATCTCCGCCCTCAAGAAGACGCGACGGCCCAGCGTACCTTCCACGCGGCAGCCCCGGTAGATCAAATCACCCTCTTTGCGGAGGCGCCAAGAGCCCGTTGTGGGCGGCGATCATGGGCGAGGTTACGGGCAAGCCGGTCTGTGTGGCGGAAACGGCCGATGTGGCCAACTGGGGCGCCTGTATTCTGGCCGGCCTTGGTGCGGGCCTCTACAGCGACCCGCTGGCCGGCGAGCTACATGACCGGCTGACGCCCAACTGCGAGCCCTCTGTGACGGCTGCAGCCGAGTACGAGGAGATCTACCACGCGTACGTGGCCGCCGAGGCGCGGCAGTTGGCGGAGAACTGAGCCGATTGCTCCTCTGCGTCGAAATGCCGAGCAGGCGGCCTTGCGCCGGCCAGCTTGGGGGCAGTGCGCTGGCTTGCTATGATCCCAGGCTAAAGCTTGCGTCACCACACACCAAAAAGAAAGGGCAGGCACTCATTGAACAGCAGGAGCCTCTTCCTTCTTGACAGGGCCCGCAGTGTGGCCGCAGGGCTTTCGCGGCATCCCGTCCTCAGCCGGCACTGGCCCGAACTGTCGCTAGTGCTGAAAGGCAGCACGGCGCGCGGCAATGCCGACCGCTATTCCGACATCGACCTCTTCCTGGTCTGTGACGAGCCCGTACAGCAAGATATCATCCGGGGATATCGGGAGGCAGGTCTATCCGAGCGGCAGGATGGTATCTTTGTCTTCTTCGCGGGGCCAGGCTACGATGGGCACTACCACGTGGAGTCTTTCGCGCTCATACAAAAGTTTTATAGAGAGCGCGATTATCTCCACGTCTGGGAGTATCAGACCGCGCTGCCCCTGCACGACCCTCAGCAACGTTTCGCCACCTGCATCGATGGCCTGAACCGGGCGCTGTTCGCCGAGCCCCTGGAGACGCTCAAGCAGGCTTACCTCGATCTGCAGTTGGACCTGGATTGGATGCGCCACCCGCTTCGGCGCGGAGACCACGCTTCAGCCCTCTTGCACGCCGCCAAGGTCCTGCGAGGTGTAGCGCAAGCCTGCTACCTCCTGGATTGCCGCCCCTATCCCCCGGATAAATGGCTCTTCCACTACCTGGGCACGACCCGCCTCGGCAAGAGGCTCCGAGCTACAATCAAGGATTATGCCGATACGTGCTCTCAGCTTGGCAGCCTGGCGAAACACCGGGAATTGGCCGAGTATCCCCTCTATGCGGATGGCCTGGCCCTCATCAACGAGATCGGGCGTGCTATCGTGCAGGAGCACGCCGATGTTCCCTGGATCGAGCGTTGGTACAACTACGTCTGACACGTTTGTTCAGCGCCCCCAGATAATAGAGGCACCAGGACTCAGCGAGTCCTGGTGCCTTCTCAAAGCCCCTCGGTGTCTTGGAGCCTCTGTCTCCTGGGAGCCTCGTCCGTACAGTTCTCTATTCCGGCCGCACCGCTACACAGGAAATCTCCACCGAGGCCCCCAGGGGCAGCCCGGCCACCTGCACCGTCGTGCGCGCCGGCGGATTCTCGCGAAAGAATTCGCCATAGACCCGGTTCATCTCGGCGAACTGGGTCAGGTCGGTCATGTACACGTTCGTCGATACGACATCGGCCAGCGTGCACCCCGCCGCCTCCAGGATGCTGCGCAGGTTCTCCAGAGTCTGGCGCGTCTCGGCGGCGACACCGCCCGCGGCCAGCTTTTTCGTCTGTGGGTCCAGCCCCGCCTGGCCGGAGGTAAAGACCAGTCTCCCGGTCACGACTCCATGCGAATAGGGGCCGATCGGTGCCGGAGCCTTGTCGCTGAGGACGACCTCTTTGCTCATTGCGCTCTCCTCTCTGCTTGCTATCAACCGCTGCGGTGATCGCCAAAGCGGCAGGCGCCGCAGTGGCGGGCAACCAGCTTTGGCAATGGGACCTTCCCGAACCTGCGGGGCTTGGGGGATGCAGGAAATCGCGGAGGCCGCGATGGAGGGACGGAACCTCCCTCTGCGGCCTCTGCTTCTCTGCGTCCCCTTCTCACCGCGAAGGTCGGCTCTTACGAATCCACATAGTCCCGCAGGGTCTGGACGCTCTTCTTGTCCAAAGCGTCGAGGCTGGGGATCTCGTAGCGGCAGCCGTCGATATCCACCACCAACATGCGTCCCTCGCCGATGTAACGCAGGTTCTCGTAGGGGTGACGCACGGAGAACTCGCGCCGCCCACGGTCGGTATCGACGGTAAAGTTGACGACGCCGAACTCTTCCTTCAGATAATACACCCGCTGCACCTGTGGCACAAAGTAGCGACGGTAGAGTTCGCGCTCCACGATCAGGGCCGATTCCGGGTCGAGTTCGCGCGAGTCCTCGATAATGCCGATTTCGGGGAGCTCTTCGTTAAGCGCGTTGCGCACCGAGAGATAGTGGCTCTGCTCGTCGATGGGAAAGCTGCGCTGGATCTCCACGCCCAGATAGCAGCGCTCGCCCTCGATCTCCATGCGCACCGTGCCCTCCGGCGAGTAGCTGAAGCGCAGGCGCCGGGGGTCCAGCAGCACGTACTCGTAAGACTTGGGTTCGATAATCGTCTCGATCATCTCGCCACCTCTAAGCATTGGCCAGCAGCGCCTCGGCCAGTTGCCGATCCTTCTCCACCAGGCCGAGCTGCGTCTGAGTCTGTACGAACCGGTAAAAGATGCCGCGCAAGCGCATGAGTTCCGCCGGGCTCCCCTCCTCCATCAGCCGGCCACGCTGGATGACCAGAATGCGGTTGGCGTTGGCCAGAGTCGACAGGCGGTGGGCGATGGCAATCGTCGTCCGCCCTCGGACGAGCATATCCAGCGCCTCCTGGATCAGCCGCTCCGTTTCCGTGTCCACTGAGGAGGTGGCCTCATCAAGGATCAGCACGCGCGGGTCGTGCAGGATGGCGCGGGCAATAGAGATGCGCTGCTTCTCGCCACCCGAGAGCCCTGCCCCATGCTCGCCCACCACCGTGTCGTACCCTTCCGGCCGCCGCACGATAAAGTCGTGAGCGTTAGCCGCCTTGGCCGCACGGATGATCTCCGCCCGGCTGGCCTCGGGCTTGGCGTAGGCGATATTCTCGGCCAGGGTCCCCCGGAAGAGAAACGGCTCCTGCAGAACCAGGCCAATCTGCGAGCGCAGATCGTTCTGCCGTATCTCGCGCAGGTCGATGCCGTCCAGGCGGATGGCGCCGTCAACCACGTCGTAAAAGCGGCAGAGCAAGTTCACGATGGTGGTCTTGCCCGCGCCCGACTGGCCCACAATGCCCACAAACTCGCCGGGCCGGATGCGGAACGACACGTCGCGCAGCACCAGATTGTAGCGGTCATAGCCAAAGGAGACGTTGTCGAAGGCGATCTCGCCCTTGAGCCGAGGCAGGGCAACCGGCTCCTCCGCCTCGACAATCTCTGGCTCCTGATCCAGAACATCTAGAACGCGCTGTGCCGCCGTCAGAAAGCGGTTCAGCAACTGGCTGATCTGTGTGAGCGAAGAGAGCGGGCCATAGAACATGCCCAGGTAGTTGATGAAAGCGATCAGCGTGCCCAGCGTGATCGTGCCCGCCAGGACGTCCTTGCCGCCCACGTACCAGACGAGCAAGCCGCCCAGCCCAAAGACAAAGCTGACCAGGGGGTGAAAGGTAGCCCACGAGTTGTCCACGTTCAGCCGCGCCCGCAAAAAGTGCCGGTTGCGCTCAGCAAAGCGCCGCGCCTCGCGCGCCTCCTGCGCAAAGGCCTTGACGACGCGGATTCCCGAAAGGGAGGCGCTCAGGGTCGTGTTCATGCGCCAGCGCGTGTACCACAGCCGGTTGAACTTGGGCCGGATGAACTGCCAAAAACGATAGGTGGCGAACATGACCAGCGGCCCGGGCACGAGGATAAAGAGACCCAGGCGCGGATTCATGGCGAAAAGCACCGCCCCGATGCCAAAGATGAGCAGGAGGTTCAGCGCAAAATGGCTCATCTGGCCCAGAAAGCCGGACAACTCTTCCGTATCCTGGCTGACGCGGGTCATCAACCGGCCCACCGAGTTCCGGTCGTGATAGCGCAGCGAGAGCTGCTCCAGCCGGTCGAACATCATCTGGCGCAGGTCAAAGGTAAACCGCGAGCTGACGGCGATGGTGCAGCGCGATGTCGCCACGGTGATGACGATGCGCACAAGCTGCAAGCTCAAGAGCCCGCCGACCAGGTAGGCCAGCCACTCCGGATGCATCCCCGACCCCAGCACCTCGTCGATCAGAGTCTTGGTGAGGTAGGGCGGCAAGAGGTCCACCGCGACCCCAGCCAGCAAGAGGCCGAAGATTAGCAGCATCTTGCCCCAGTAGGGGCGGGCCATGGCGAACAAACGGCGCAGGATGTGGCCCTTTTTCAGGCAGCGCGGGCAGATGGTCGAGCCGTCGAGCAACACTCGCCCACAACTGTGGCAGCGACGCCGGTCATAATCGTCGTCCTCCGCCCCGAAAAAGGGCCGGCCCTGGCTCATCTCCTCAATCGCCTTGGCTACGCGCGAAAACCGCCCGGCAACCGAGTTCGAGTAGTGTAGTAAGGGGATAAAGCGGCCGCCGACATTGACCTCCAGGGCCACATTGCTGACCAGGGCGCGTGTTTCCGCTGCCTGCACCTGGCTGAGCGGCACGCTGCGCACGGGCAAGATGCCGTGGCCGTTGCGGGAAAAGACCCACACCTGCCCGGCCGCCACCACCAGCCACTCCTGGCCAAAGTGGCCCTTTTCGTCAATGTCCGACGGGATGGCGATATCGACCTGCTCATCGCCAATCCCCCCGGCTCGCAGCAGTTCCAAGATTTCTTCCGGTAACGGCTCTCGGAGTGTCATGACCTCCCTCATGGTCCCTCAGGTAGATTCTGCTGGCCGTGGCTTGCCCAAACGGCAACAGGGCGCCCACCAGAGCTCGCTCGGTGCGGTACCCGGCCCTACGGATGGCAATAAAAAAAGCCCTCTACGGCGCGTTAACTCTCGCGCCTAAGGGCCTTTCGTACGCCGGCGGGGTTAGCTCACGGCAGCCTGCCGCTTCCGGTTCGGGCCGAAGGCTTTAGCCCTACTCGCACGCAGTACGCGCGAGATTCACCGCAGAAATGGGTCCCCCGCGCCTCCTCGGAGGCTTTGGCGATTCGGATTGTTCTCTATTATAACTATACAGCAATTGAGGAGGGGAGTCAATAACCCAAATCCGAATTCTACCACCAGAACCATCTGCGTTTGCGTACGGTCTTGGGGGGCTCTAGGTCCAAGGGCTCATCGGCCAGGATGGCCGTAGGGGTGGTCGTCACCATAGCCAGAGCGCGTTCAGCGCCGGCGAACTTGGCCGCCAGGTCCTGTGCCTTGGCCAGCTGCGGTGGCCGGCCCTCAAGGCTATGCGCATCAGAAGCGATGACGTGCACCATCCCCTCGCGCAGCAGGCGCTGCGCAAAGCGACAGGCAGAGCCGCCAAAGCGCCCCTCCAGGCTCCCGGCCGTGACCTGCACCAGCAGCCCCCGCTCTACAAACCGTCGCAAGAGCGCAGGGTGCCGCTGCAAATCGGCGTTGCGTTCGGGGTGCGCCAGAATGGGGACCAGCTCGCGCACCTGCACCTGAAAGATGATCTCCTCCAGGTCGCCCGGCAGCCCGGTGTAGGGCAGCTCCAGCAGCAGATAGCGAGAGCCGTTCAAAGTGAGGTATTGGCCGGCGTCGATTTGCTGCGGCAGGGAAGAGATGAGAGCCATTTCTGCCCCCGCCACCACCCTGAGTGGCACCCCCTGCGCCGCGAGATGCGCGCCCAGTTCATCGATCTGCGCCCTGAGGGCGCCGGCGCCGGTCACCTCTATCCACTGCAAGCCATGTGGGGTCGCCGCCAGGCAGGTCGTGCCGTCGGCGAGGGCCACACGCGCCATGGCCAGCGCCTCGTTCAGGTCCTGAGCACCATCGTCAACGCCCGGCAAGAGATGGGTGTGCAAGTCCGTCCGAGCGACGGAAACGTCGGCCACGCGTACCTAGCTGCCGGTCGCGCCGGCCTCAACGCCCCTGCTCGCCTCGCTCGCCGGAGCCTTGGCCTGCCTGCGCGTATAGTAGCTGGCAAAGGAGCGATCAGGGCTCACACCGCTAAGAACCGTGCCCAGCAGATGGGCATGCACGCGCGCCAGGCGGTCGCGCGCCTCAATCAACGCGTCGCGCCGCGTGTGGCGCTCGCGGGCCACCAGCACCACGCCATCCATGCGCGTTGCCAGCACTGCCGCATCGGTCACCGCATTGACCGGCGGCGAGTCAAAGAGCACCACATCCGCCTGCTCGGCCAGCCAGGCAATCAGTTCCTCCATCCGCCGCGAACCGATCAAGTCTGCCGGCCGCGCAGGAAGCGGGCCGCTGCTGAGTACCCGCAGCCCAGGCACTTCAGTATCCTGAATGGGCGGGTTGGCCATAGCGCTGGGGTCCGCCAGCAACGCCGTCAGACCGGAATCGTTGGCAAGGCCAAAGAGGGTATGCAGGCAGGGCTGGCGCAAGTCACAATCCACAACCAGAACCCGGCGCTCCGTCTGGGCAATGGTCACCGCCAGGTTGGCCAGGACGGTCGACTTGCCTTCATTCAGGCCCGCCGAGGTGAACATGACCAGGCGCAGGGGCCTATCCAGACCGGCGAAAGCCAGGTTGGTGCGCAAATCCCGGTATGCCTCGCTGACCGATGAATTGGGGTCGCTGATCGTGACCAGGGCTTTTGGATCGCTACTCATGCGTCACTCCTTCAGTCGGGAATCTCCCCGAGGACGGCCATATCCATCGCCCGCTGCAGTTCATCCGCGCTACGAATCACCCCCGATTCCAACCACTCCAGCCCGAGAACCAGGAGCGCGCCCAGCGCTACCCCCAAGACACCACCGGCCAGCGCGTTGATCTTTTTCTTGGGAGACTGCAAATAGGCCGGCGCGGCGTTGTCTTTCAGGCTTACCTGCACCCGATCGCGCTGGTCCTGGTCCGCCATGGATGCGGTGACGTCCTCGACAAAGACCTCGCCCGTCGTCTGGGCCAGCCAGCGAGCGATATCCGGATCATAGCTATCGACATCGATCTGGACTAAAAAGTCCTCCACGATGGGGGAAACGCTAACGTGCCTGCGCAGCAACTCGGGCGTCATATCCTGCCCCGTACGCCGGATGACCTCATCGAGCGTCTGATTGGAGCGAATGTTGGCGGCATAGTTGCGCATCAGGCTCTTGATCGACTCGGTCAACCCCAGGTCGATGCGCGCTGGGATCACGTTAAGCTGGATGCTGGAGCGATAAACCGGCCGTTGCAGCATGCTAAAGACGATGGCGCTGGCAGCGGTAACGGTAGCCATGACGATGATAATCCAGCCCCGCTTCCAGAGGATGTGCAGGTATTCCTTCAGAGGCACAACTAACCTCCCAGTGGCCGCAAAGGCCATGATGGGGTGGCGCCAGCCTGGCAGAGGCGCCATGCAGACCATCGTAGCCCACTGCGCTAGGCCACTCTTTGCAGGTGGCGAGGGAACCGTTCGCGTATTGTACCACAGCCACTAGGGTGCAACAAGTAGCCATGCAGAGTCATCCCAGGCATAGCCTGGCCAGCCACAAGCCCCCCAGCCCGGCGGCAATGGTCAGCAACAGATTGCGGCTGCGCCAGGCGGCCAGCCCGGCCAGCGCTGCCCCCCAAAGGTAGGGGCTGCCGGCATCCAGCCGCAGCTCACCCCCAGGGGTCAGTGTACCCTGCACCACAATGGCCGCAAAGACGGCGGTAGGGATATAGGCAAGCCAGCGCTTGAGTGCCCCCGGCAGCGACCAGCGCCCCAGCAGCAGCACCAGCAGATAACGCGTCAGAAAGGTCACCCCGGCCATGGCCAGGATCAAGAGCGCGAGCGCCATTCGTCCACCCCCCAACCGGCCGTTGCCGCCGCAATAGTGGCCAGCAGGATGTCCAGCCCGGCGGGCAATGCCCGCGCCAGGATCACCATCGCCCCAGAGACGGCCAGAGCGACCCAGGCACCGCGGCTGCGCAACTGCGGTACCAGCAGACCGATAAAAGTTGCTGGCAGGGCGAAATCAAGCCCCAGCGCTGTAGCGTCGGGGATGAACCCGCCCAACGCCAGCCCCACTGCAGTGCTCAGCGCCCAGCCCACATAGACAGCCAGCCCGGCCCCCAGGTAGAAATGGCGGTTGGCCCCGTCCCGCCGTCCGATGATAACGGCATAAGCCTCATCGGTGAGGAAAAAGCTAATCAGTGCTGCCCACTTGGCTGGGAAGTGGCGCATAGAGGGCGCCAGCGACGCCCCATAGAGCAAATGGCGCAGGTTCACCACCAGGGTCGTCAGCACAATCAACGGGTAACCGGCGCCGGCGCCCAGCAGCCCAAGCGAGATGAACTGGGCCGACCCGGCAAAGACCAAAAGAGACATTGCCAGCGTGCCCCGAGCCCCCAACCCCACCGTTGGGCCCAACAGCCCAAAAGCCAGGCCGTAGGGGATAATCCCCAGCCAGAGCGGCAGCGACGCCCGCGCGCCGGATAGCAGATCTTGATAGTGGTGACTGTTCTTGGTCATATGCACCGTGAAGCGTCAACCGTCAGACGTGAGGCGCCAGGCACGTCTATAGCGCACGGCTATCGCGATTCGGGGCGGGCACCTGACGCTTGACGTCCGGCGCCGCATAGCAATAGCGACACGCATGTGGGCACTTTATGCGATAGGAACCGATATCGATGCTCGGCGTGCAACCGCAAGCCGGGCGCTGGCCGCGATCCTTGTGCGTAGGCAGGGGCAGCCGCCGTGGGTGCAGCTCTGTGAGCAGCCCGCCGTCGATGCAGCTCGAAGGCTGCAGACCCGCCTCAACCAGGCTGGGATCGGCGCAGGCCAAAAGCTCCAGCCCGCGCGGCTTGGCCATCTCCAACAGACAAGCAGCGATCTCTGCACGCTCACTCGGGCCGGGGTCATACCACTCCGGACCCCGCCGGCGCATCTTGGCATAGATGCTGGCAATGGATACGCGCACAGTACGCACCCCGCTCCGAGCAGCAGCGTCAAAGACGGGCCCGGCCAGGGCCAAGTTCGAACGGACCTGCCCACCCTCGCGCCAGTGAACGATGGGGTCAAAGCGCAGCGTAACCCGCCGTGGGTCGCCCGCCCAGGCCACGAGTTCACTCAATTGCGCCGCCACCTGCTGCCAGGGAGGCACGTTCGGCTCCAGCGAACCGCCTCCCAGCCCGGTGATCGTCAGGTGAAAGAACAACTGCTCATAGGCCGCAAGCAAGCCGCGCACCCCACCCACATCACTCAGGAACGGCCCGTAATCCTTGGAGAGAAAGACAATGCTGTGCACATCCTCCGGCCGCAGCGAGACTCGCCGCACCGGCCCGCCGTAGGGCGACGGTACATCCACCTTACCCGCACGCAGCGCCTGCGCGAGCCACTCGCCAAAGCAAGCCGGCACATCGGTGCGCCGACTGCACGAAATCACATAGGGCGGCTGAACGGCGGCCATCTCACCCTCCAGGTCCACAAGCAGTGTCGGGCGATTATAGGCCAGAAGTAGCACCCCGCCAACTGTCTCTTCTCGTCCAGGTAGTCACAGAAATAGGGGCCGGATTCTTAGAGCTTTCTTATTTAAGGAAGAAACCGAGGCAATCTCTGTTCTACAATAATCCCCCTCCACCACAACAGATAGGGGCAGAGGAGGCCGACACCCCTACCTCTTGTGGTCCCGCTGCAGTTGGCCCCCTATTGCCAAAAGGGCCAAACTTTGCTAGAATTGAGGGCGCTGCAAGGGGCCACGGCGCAAGCGCTGCGCCAAGCCGGTTCTGACGGCTGTCTGCGAACCGGTGCATAGACTGCTAAAGCGGTGCGCGCTCCAGTGGCACGCAATCAGCTTTAGCCAGCCATGCTCCATTCGGTGGTCAGAGTCATCCCGGCACTCTGTTCAGTTTACCCCTTACCCCTCTGTAAGGGCCACAGCGCCTCTAGGGGGGCGCATGGCCGGAGGTTCTCTCTCGGGTCGCCCCAGGCGATCTACCACGCTCGGCATCAGTGGGCTCACGGTACGCAACCGAACTCGAACTGCTACTCAGGGCAAAGGCCTTTGCCTCTGCTTGCGTGTTTGTGGTCCCTTTCGCCTGCTGATGGCATGTAGGCTATAGGCATGGCGTAGGCCAGCGCAATCAATTCAGCCGACCACTAGCCGTTTCCTGTGGGAAGGGGACAGGTACTCTTGGGTGAGGTACTAGAGCATATGGATGCGAAGCGGGTCTGGCAGGCTGCCCTTGGCGAGCTGCAGCTCCAGCTTACCAAGGCCACCTTCGATACCTGGCTGAGAGACACCACAGGCATAGCCTGCGAGGACGGCGCCTTTGTTGTGGGCGTGCGCAACGCCTACGCCAAAGACTGGCTCGAGAACCGCCTTTATGCTCATATCGCGCGTACCCTGGCCACCGTCGTGAACCGCACTGTCGAGGTGCGTTTCGTCGTAGCCACGCCGGGCAATGGCGGCATTCCGCCGGAGGAAAACGGCAGCCTCTTCCAGCCGGTAGAGAGAGAGGAGCCGCGGGTCCTTACGCCCACTCCGGGCCCCGTCTCATCCGTTGCGGCCACCCTCAACCCGCGCTATACCTTTGATAACTATGTTGTCGGCAACGCCAACCGCCTGGCCCACGCGGCATCGCTGGCCGTCGCCGAAAATCCGGCCGAGTCCTACAATCCGCTCTTCCTCTACGGCGGGGTCGGGCTGGGCAAGACCCATCTGCTCCACGCCATCGGCCACCAAGCCCTCGCCCAGGGCCGCTCCGTGCTCTACGTCACCTCGGAAACCTTTACCAACGAGATGATCAACGCCATCCGCAACCAGAGCACGGAGAGCTTTCGCAACAAGTATCGCAACAACAATGTCCTGCTCATCGACGATATCCAGTTCATCGCCGGCAAAGAGAGCACGCAGGAAGAGTTTTTTCACACCTTCAACGCTCTGCACGCCGTCAACAGCCAGATCGTCCTCTCCAGCGACCGGCCGCCCAAGGCTATCCCCACCCTCGAAGAGCGACTGCGCTCTCGTTTCGAGTGGGGCCTCCTGGCCGATATTCAGCCGCCGGACCTGGAGATGCGCATCGCCATCCTACGTGCCAAAGCCGAAAGCCTGGGCGAAGCGGTGCCCGCCGCCGTCCTCGATTATACGGCTCACAAGGTTCAGAGCAACATCCGCGAACTGGAAGGCGCCCTGAACCGCATCCTGGCCTATGCGCGCATGATGAATCAGCCGCTGAACGAAGCGACGGCCATCCAGGCCCTGCAGGATGTCCTCGTAGAGGCTCAGCCGATACCACCATCCCAGGTTATCGAGGCCGTCTGCCGCTTTTATGGTGTGCGCTCAGACGATCTACAGAGCCGCCGGCGCAACCGCGAGATCGTCGTGCCCCGACAGATGGCCATGTACCTGCTGCGCGAAGAGACGGGCCTGTCGCTATCCGAGATCGGGCAGGAACTCGGCGGCCGCGACCACACCACCGTGCTCCACGGCTGCGACAAGGTCTCTTCGCAGATCGAAGAGGATGAGCAACTGCGCCGCCAATTGCTTTCCATCCGCGAAGCTATGTACCACGGCAACGTTCCCGTTCGCTCCTGAGTTATCCTCATTCGCCCATTCCCTTGTGCACAACATACCAAGCCAAAGCCTGCGAAGTATAGGCTTTGGCTTGCTGCTTATTGCGGTACCGTACCCCAAGCAGGCACCTATCGGAGCCAGCTGCGCTCTGAGCCTCTGAGGTAAAGTGTGCGCCTCGCCGGACGTGCATAACTATACTCCACACAATATAGTATTAATATACCATCAGCCGTAGTAGTAGGGCGGGGGATAGTGGGGATAAAGAAGAAAAAGCCGGAAAGGCATACTACGGATCGTGGTGCTACCGCCCGAGGCGCCGTATATAGTGGAAAACAGCATTTCCGCCTTGTGGACAGGCCCGTGGAACGATTGTTGACAAGCTGGGGCTTGCGCAGGTCGATACAGAGGCAGGGGTGCATACGGCCTAGGCTCGTGGATGAGCGTGGATAGGTTGTACAACTTGGGGGATAAGCAAGGCCCGAGGCGACAAGTTATCCACAATCCACGGCGGTTATCCACAGACTTGGGCCAAGTTATCCACAGGTTGGGATAGCATGGGGATTCGCTTGTGGATGGGCTTCGCCGTGCGGGGCCGGCATGGTTCTTTTGGGGGGCACTGTGCAACACGGGCAAAAAGTGGTAGAATGCCGGCAGGAGTTGGACCCCGCCGGCGAGCATGGAAAAGGAGGACAGCGAACATGCGACGCACTGCACGTTTCCTCGGCGGCGTTGCCCTGGGCGTGGGCGCGATAGCTGCCTACCGCTACGCAACCTGGAGCCCGCGTTCTTTGGAGGACCTCTATCAGGGGCGGCGCCTCGTATTCGGCCACCGTGGCGCGGCGAGCGAGGCTCCCGCAAACACGGCCCTCGCCTTCCGCCGGGCCATGGAGACCGGCGCCGATGGCATCGAGCTGGACGTACACCTCTCTCGCGACGGCCACGCGGTTGTCGTGCACGACGATGTGCTCACTCTGGCGCCCGGCGTCCGCGCCCCAGTGCGTGTCATGAGCCTCGACCAACTCCGCGAGGTTGATGCCGGCGACGGCGAGCGCATCCCTACCCTCGAAGAAGCCCTGGAGGCGGCCGGACCACAGGCGCTGGTGAACATTGAGCTCAAGGGCATCAGTGTCAGCACAGAGGGCCTCGAACGCGAGGTTGTGCGCATTGTCCACAGGCAACGTGTGGATGAACGGGTTATCATCTCCTCCTTCAATCCCTTCCGCCTGTGGCGTATCGCTCAATTGGATCCGAACCTGCCCCGCGCCATGCTGCACGGGCCGGGCCTGCCTGTCTACATCCGCGATCTTTGGTTCCTGCCCCTGGTGCAGCCCGATGCGCTTCATCCCCACTATAGCCAGGTCGACGAGGCCTACATGCAGCGGGCGCGGCGATGGGGCGTTCGCGTCAACGCCTGGACGGTGAATGACCCTGCCGAGACGCAGCGCCTATTCGACCTGGGCGTCGATGCCGTGATTACCGACGATCCGCGCCGGATGCGGGGGATTGTGCCGGCCTGAGTACAATAGTTGCACGGTGGCACCCTCTCGCAGGCTCCTCGATCTGTTCTGCCGGCGGAATCGCTGCTTCCTGGGCAGGTCTGGCGTAGCTGCAACCCAAGACTTGCGGGAGAGTGTCACCACGTAAGCATCGAGTTATCCTTTGCTTCGACTCTAGAGGGAGCTCTACTTGCCTCGGAAGGTGATGATGGCCTTGGTGCCTGCAGGGGGCGGGCACCAGAGCGTAGCACGCGCCGTATCAGAGGCGCTTCTGGATTTGGATCCGCAGGTAAACGTCAGCCTGGTCAACGTCTCAGCCGGCGATAACCGGCTCCACCCTGTGAATGCCCTGCCGCAGTTCTATGCGACAGTGACGATCCGCGCGCCGCAAGCCTGGCGGGCGGTGTTCAACGCGACGAACGGCCGCCTGCGTTACGCACCGGCCGAAGCGGCGCTGCAGTCCTTCGTGCGCCCCAAAGTGAGAGAGATCCTGCGCGCAGACCCGCCGGACATTGTTGTCTCCCTCAACCCCGCGTTGGGTCCGGTCTTTCGCAGCGCTCTGGCGGATCTCGGCTGGCGCAGGCCGCTGGGAGTGGTCGTCTCCGACCTGGTCACCCTGCACCATGCCTGGTTCTGTCCGGGGGCAACCTGGCACGCCGTGCCCACCGAGGCAGCGCGCCGCGCCTGCCTGGCCGCCGGGCTGCCGCCCACTTCCGTGCACGTGACCGGCCAGCCGGTGGCCAAGGGCTTTTGCCGTGCGGTCGCGGACCGCGCGGCGCTGCGCCGCAGCCTGGGCTTGCCGGCGGAGGGCCACGTGGTGCTAATTGCCGGTGGCGGTGAGGGGTTCGGCCAGGTGGAGGCCACGGTAGACGCCCTGGCCGCCTCGCGCGTGCCCTGCCAGCCGGTGGTTATCGCCGGGCGTAATGAGGGGTTGCGCCGGCGGCTGTTGGCCAGGGCCGGGCAATCCGGTTGCCGCGTGCTCGGCTATGTGACCAACATGCCGGACTGGATGCACGCCGCCGATCTGCTCATCACCAAGGCCGGCCCCAACACGGTCATGGAGGCTGTGCACTGCCGCCTACCGCTGATCCTCACCGGGGCCATCCCCGGCCAGGAGGAGGCGAACCAGGCCTACGTCACTTCGCATGGGCTGGGGGTCGTGGCCCTGCGGCCGCAGGAGATAGCGGCAACCGTCGCTGCCCTCCTGCACGATGAAGAGAGGCTTGCCGCCATGCGCCGGGCCGCCGAGAGGATGAGCCGGCCCGAAGCCGCGCAGGAGGTCGCCAGGCTTATTCTGAATGGTTGCTGATGGAGGACGCAATGATCAAGGGAGTCGCACACATCGCCATTGACACCGCCGATATGGGCCGCTCGCTGGCTTTCTACCGCGATACGCTGGGCCTGCCGGTAATCGACGATCTCACATTGCCGACGGGCCTGCGCCTCGTACAGGTCGAGCTGCAGCCTGGCTGCACCGTCGAGCTTGTGGCACGGCCGGAGGCGCTGGGGCCGGCGCCCGCGGGGCAGAGCGCCGGCTTGGCCCACTTTGCCCTGGTCGTAGACGATGTTGACGCTGTCCACGCCGCACTGCAAGCTAGGGGCGTCGAGTTCACCACCCTGCCCCGCGACGGCGTGGGTGCCATGAAGCGCCTAGCATTCTGCAAGGGACCTGATGGCGAGCTCATCGAGTTGGTGCAGTTGTAGCATGCCTGCCCGGACCCGACAGGGCTCTGAGACCTGTCGGGTCCATGGATATTGCGCGAAATCTGTACCGCCCCAGTTGACAGAAACCCCCACCTGTGCTATCCTATCGACAACTTGAACCTGACATTGCGTCCGGCTGTTCCAGACAGCACTCGTGGCGCTGCCTGCTGCGAGCAGACCTGTTGGAACGCGAGGCCGGCGCAAAAGAGCATGCCGCGTGGCCAAGCCACGCGGTTTTTATTGGTACAAGACAACTTTTGCTCAGGTGGCCCGCAGATTCTGCGATGGCCACTGTTGCAGGATAATTGGAAAGGATATGGACAAGAAACTCAAGATTCTACCCTTGGGTGGCCTGGGTGAGGTCGGCAAGAACATGCTCGCCCTCATCTACGATGAGGCCATCCTGATTATTGATTCCGGAAACATGTTCCCGGAGAATGACATGCTTGGGATTGACATGGTCATCCCAGACTTTGGCTACTTGCGAGACAAGGCGCATCAGGTTGTGGGCATCATCATCACGCACGGGCACGAGGACCACGTAGGCGCCCTGCCGCATGTGCTGCGGGAGATCAACGCCCCTATCTATGCCACCCCGCTGACCTGTGGCTTGATCGAGAGCAAGCTGGAGTCCTATAGTGGCGTGCTGGAGCCGATGCTGCACACCGTGCGCGCCGGCGATTCGGTCGAACTCGGTCCTTTTAACGTCGAGTTCTTTAGCGCCAATCACTCCATCCCAGACAATGTGGGCCTGGCTATTCAGACCCCGCTGGGGTTGGTGGTGCACTCGGGCGACTTTAAATTCGATTATACCCCCGTCCACGGGCAGCCGGCCGATTTCTCGACCCTGGCCTCCTTTGGTGCGCGTGGGGTGCTGGCCCTGCTCTCGGACTCGACGAACGCCGAGTCGCCGGGGTTCACGCCTTCGGAGCGCAGCGTTGAGCCGGCGTTGGACGAGATTTTCCGCACGGCGCCGGGGCGCATCATTGTGGCGTCGTTTGCGTCGCTCATGTCGCGCATCCAGCAGGTCGTCGATGCCGCCGCCCGTTGGGATAGGCGCATCGCTTTCGCCGGCCGGAGCATGATCCAGAGCGTCGAAATCGCCCGCGAGTTGGGGTATCTGAAAATCCCAGAGGGCGTGGAGATCGAGTTGAGTCAGGTGGACCGGCTGCCCGCGCACCGCGTGGTCGTTATGGCTACCGGTAGCCAGGGTGAGCCGCAGTCGGCGCTGGCCCGTATGGCCACCGGCCGCTACAAGCTGCTGCACATCGAGGAAGGCGATACGGTTGTCCACTCGGCTCAGATCATCCCGGGCAACGAGGAGATGGCCCACCGGACGATCAACAAGCTGCTGCAGCGCGGCGCTGAAGTGGTCTACGGCGGGGTCGCGTCGGTACACGTCTCGGGCCACGCCAGCCAGGAGGAGCAAAAGCTGCTCCTGAGCCTGATCAAGCCCAAGTACTTTGTGCCGATCCATGGCGAATTGCGCATGCTGCACGCCCACGCCCGGATGGCGCAGCGCGTCGGCATGCCGGCGGAGAACATCTTTACCGTCGAGAACGGCTACATCATCGAGATCGACGAGGAAGGCGCTCGCGTCACCGAGCGCGTGCCCGGCGGCTATGTCTTTGTAGACGGTGCTAGTGTGGGTGAGGTCGGCCCGGCGGTCATGCGTGAGCGTGAGGCCCTTGGGCGCGATGGCGTGGTGGTCATCGTGGCCCAGGTCGACGGCGACGGCCAGTGCATCGGTCTGCCCGAGATCAGCACCCGCGGTTTCGTCTTTGTCCGCGAGTCCGGCGAGCTTTTGGCCGGTGCGCAAAAGGCGGCGCGCGATGCCCTGAACCGGCAACCGGCCAGGCAGGACCGTGCGGCACTTGAAAACGCCGTGAAAAAGGCACTGGATGCCTACTTTTACTCCGAGGGCAAGCGCCACCCGACTATTATGCCGGTGGTTGTGTGCGCGGAGTAGGGTTGATAACGGCAACTCTGGGAACTCGAGTTCCCAGAGTTGCCATGCGTTCTACGAGTTCCCCCGAGTCTTTGCCTACAGAATCCCGTGCGCCTGATTCAGGTCTTGCTCCAGTCGCTGGATGGCCCCGTTATCCGGCAGCACGCCGATCTCCAGCCTGAACTCGCGCGTCTCGCCTGGTGCGAGGAATTCGAGGGTACCGCGCTCGCGCTCGCCCCGGCGCCCCAGCCCCGGCCAACAGTTCGCGGGCTCCAGGCCCAGCACATAGTCGCGCACGCCCATCATCTTCCACTCCACAAAGCGCGGCAACTCGCGCTGCCGGTAGCGGATGTAGGCGCCCAGGCCGCGCCCGACAGCCTGGCGGTGGTTAGCTAGCGCTACAGTCACATAGCCCTCGGCGTCGGCGACCATGCGGTGATAAAAGACCTGTTCCTCATAGCCGGCCTGAGGCGACTCAAAGGTCCGGCACTGCTCCAGGCCCAGCCTGGCTACCTCTGTTGAAGGCACGACCTCCGTCGAGGGCGCGATGAACTCGGCGGAATCATCGAGCAGCGGAAAGCCGAAATTGCAGTGGTAGATGATCATGAATGGGATGGTTTCGCCGCCCACGTTGGTGATCGTATCGTTCACGAACAGGCGCGCCTCGCCCAGGCGTGCCCAGATGCGCCGGCTCATCTCGATCTTGGGGCCAAAGATGGAAGCCTCGCGCACGCGGCCCTGGACAAACATCTCGTACTCGTTGCCTTGCCACACCCCGTCGGCCCAAACGTTCTCCGCCGGCCGGTACGAAATGGGGCCGTGCAACCCCAACTCTTCACCCTCGTCGATCGTCGGCGCCCCTGCATGGCTCAAGCCACAGGTCGCCATGAGCCCGCCCGGAAAGCCCTTCACCCAGCCCGTGCCGCGCGGGTCATAGTAAGCCGGGGCGGCCACGCCGGCGGGCGAGCGCCAACTCAGCGGCTCGCCGCAATACTCGGCCATACCGATATCCAGGCCCCGGTCGATATGCACGGTAAAATTAAAGCCGCTGCCAGTGCGAAAGTCGGCTATTCGCACACCGCGCTCGCGGCCGTCGGCCAGTTCGCCCAGGCGCACACCGCCCACTTGGCCGATATCACCCACCTTGGAGAGCAATTCCTCACGCGTGTAGCCACGTCCGTAGAGTTCTACCATGTTTGCTACCTCCTCGCCGTGCCCATGAAGTGGCGGCTTTGGCCGCCTGGATTGTAGACGTTCCAAGGCCTGCCGTCAACATGCTTCGGCTAGCATTGGTGGTGAGGCTCATCGGCGGTTTGCTCAAGGGGTGGCCGTGGACCGCTTCTCTCGCTCGCGGGTCATGCTCATCTCGGACCTGCTGCGTGGCGCGCTCGTCGTTTGCGTCGCTGCCCTGGTGGCCAAGTATGGCATGTGTCTATCTGGCCAGCGTCGTCTTTGGGCTGGTGGATGCTTTTTTCCAGCCCGCGTATACGGCAGCTGTCCCCGAAATTCTTCCGGCGGAGGCGCTGCCCAGCGCCAATTCGCTGACCAGCCTCAACTGAACGCTGTAGGCAGCCCCAGCTCTTCACTCACCGCACTGCCACCTGCTGCCCTTCCTGCAGGCCCTCTAGGATTTCGGTATCCACCCCGTCCGACAGGCCGGTGACGACGCGCACGTCGCGCAGGCGCCCGCCCTCGACGACACGGACGTACTTGTTGCGCCCGCGCATCTCCACCGCCCGGCTGGGCACGAGCAGAGTGTCTTCGTGGGTCAGCGTTGTAATCTCCAGGTTGGCCGTCATATGCGGGCGCACGGGCGTTTCGCCCGCCGAGATGGCCACGGCCACCTCATAGCCCACCGTGCCTTGCTGCGGGGTGGCGCCTGGGGTGATGCGTGCCACGCGCCCCTGGAGCACCTGCCCCGGCAGGGCGTCGAGGCGCACCTCCGCCTCCTGGCCGACCACGACTTCGGCGATGTCCAGTTCGTCGATCTGAGCGATGACCTCCAGCGTGCTCAGGTCCGCCAGATGGATGACCCTCTCACCATAGGCGTATTCACCCTCGCGGGCATTGACCTGCAGGACCGTCCCGGCGAAGGGAGCCACCACATGGCAATACTCCAACCGGGTACGCGCACCGTCGAGGGCCAGACGGGCCAGCTCCAGGTTCTTTTCGGCGATGCCGATGCGGTCGGCGCTGGGACCGCTGACGGCCTGCTCAAAGTTGGCCCGCGCCGTCTCATAGTCCAACTTGGCCGACTCTAGCGCTACCGCCTCGCTGGAGCCGGCGGCTCTGCCCTGCTCAGCGACACGGTCGTAGGCGCTCTGGGCTGCCTGCAGAGCGGCGACGGCGCGGCGCAGGCTGGCACGGGCGATATCGATCTGCTCGCTGGTAGGGGCCGACTTGACATTGTCGTACTCGATCTGCCGGATCTGCAGCGCGAGTTCGGCCTCGCGCACCTGATTCTCCGCCTCGCGGCTATCGGTCTGGATGAGCAGGTCGCCCCGCTCCACCTGCTGGCCGGGCTCGACCGGCACCGCCTGGACCACCGTGCCGCTGCGCAGCGAGAGCCAGGCCTCGCGGGCGGCCCGTACCTGGCCGGTCGCCTCAACGCTCGCTGTGATGCGCCCCCGCCGCACGAGCACCACGTCGGCCGGGCGCGTCGGGCGCGAGAGCACATAGGCCAGGATGCCTACCAGGACGATGGCGCCCAGGATGACGGCATGACCCACCCGTCGCTTGCCGATCGCTGCTAATGTGACCTTTAGCCTCGCTATCATACCGCTAGCCCTTTGCGTCATCTTTCAAAATCCTGGTAACGGTAGGCGCGCGTTGTCAGAACGCCGGTATCCTCTTGCAGGGGCACCGCTGCCTCTGTCTCGTCCAACAGCATCACCCGACTCACCGTGTAGGGGCCGTCCGCTTCACCCGAGGCGATCATCCGGCCGGGGAAGCGCACGTTCACAGTCTGTGGGCCGGGGTCCAGCGCCAGCGGTTCCACCACCCGGCAAATCTCCCGGCCCTCGGCGTCGCTAAGCGTGGCCGCCAGCAGATAGCTGCCCCCTGCGCGCACGTCCACGCCGGCCTGCAGGGTCAACGCATCAAAGCGCCCATCGCGGTTCGCATCCTCCCCAGCCTCAGCATAGCTGCCCGTGAGGAGGGCCGTCCCCGGCGAAACGGCAAAGAGCCGTTCGGCCGTGCGCGCGAACTCGACCCCTCCGGACGTGCCCTGAGCGGTGACGAAGAGGGTATAGTAGCCGCCCAACTTGGGCGGATGGTAGGTCGCGCCGTAGACGCCGTCGTGCGCTTCGCCGTCGCCATGCTCGCCGTCGTCAAAAAGCACCAGGCGATCCGCCGTCATATCCGGCCGGCCGATCTCGGCCTCGACTCGCGCCTGGGGCACGGCCTGGTCCCCTCGCTGCAGCGTGGCCACCAGGTTCACCGGCTCGCCCTCGTTGAGGAACTCGGGGCTTGCGCTCGCCGTCAGCCGCAGGGCCGACGAAAAGACGGCATAGCCTGCAAAGCGTGTGGCGCCTGCGGCATCCTCCGGGCGGCCGATCACCACCTGCCATGCCCCCGGCTGTGCTCGGTGAATCAAATAGTTCTGTACGTTGGCCATGCCCAAGTCGAAATGTTCGCCGCGTTCGCCGATGCTCTCGGCATCGATGCGGTTCCCTGATGGGTCGATCAGGCTATAGGACAGCGCACCCGCCTCGCCACGCAGGTAAAAACTCACCTCGCCCCGCGTATCCACGAGCACCGTCTGGGTCACCGTCTCGCCGGGTGCGACCTCCCCTTCATAGAAGGGCGAGTGCATCGGGGTTTCCGGTAGCGGCAGGTCAGGGGCCTCAGCCTCCGCCACGCCCGGCACGCGGGTCCCCGGGCCCAGGCGCAGGTGGTTGCGGATGTAGGCATCGTAGGTGCGCCGCGGATAGAGCAACGAGGGGATGCCGGCCAGAATCGTCTCGTCGGACCAGGCGTGTAGGTCATCGGTCAGAATCTTGTGCATCCCCTGCCCCTCGAGCGCAAACGCACTGCCGACGGAGATTAGCGCATCGCCGGCGGGCAGCCCGCGCAGGGTCTCCGGCAGCTCGGGATGGCGGGCATCGCCGGCGATCAGGTAATAGGGCACGCTGCCATTGTTCGCATGTAGCCCGTTAAAGAGTTCGGCGTATTCCGGCGTCAGCTCGACGGCCGAAGGATCGCGCGCCCACTGCTGGAACTCGCGCAGCAGGAAGGGATACCAAATCCGCACGCCGGCTTGCGGCGTACCCAGGATAAACGCCTGGTCCACATCTCCGGCGTAGAGGTTCGATTCCACATAGGCGCGCGTATTCAGCCCGCCCATGCTAAAGGCGATAATATCCACCTTGGCGGCGCCGCTCTCGCTCTTGGCCCGCTCGATAGCTTGGCGCAGGTGGGCGGCATTCTCGTGCAGGGTGTTCTGGGGCGAGATACCCTGGGCATAGTAGACGGGGTAGCCGTCCGCCTGCAGCCAGTTCGCCAGGAAGCGGAATTCGCTGTCCTCCAGGCGGTCGCTATCCGGTCCGTGCCAGCCGTGGACAAGGACGACGGGCAGCCGGCGCGTCGAGGCCTCGGCGCCGCTGCCGTAGCGAGAGACGCCGTTGGATAGGCTCCCGAACCAGACCCCCTCCGCTGTGGCCGCGATGGCCGAGACATAGTCGTGGGCCAGGGTGCCCGGGGCCCGATAGGCCGTCCACACATCGTCGGCCAGGGAGGCAGCGCCACGGTTGGTGCCGGCCCACAGTCGCCCGGCGTTGTCGAAGGCCAGGGCGTGGATGTGGTCGCTGGGCAGGCCGTTGTCCGTGGTGTAGGTGCGCAGGGGGTGCCCTGCTGCGTCCAACACGGCCAAACCCTTGGCTGTACCCACATAGAGGCGGCCGTCCGGGCCGGTGGCCAGGGCCTCCACAAAGGGGTCCGGCAGGCCTTGCGCAGGGCCGAAGAGGGTCCAGCGGCCCTCGGCGAGGCGGGCCAGGCCCTCGCCGTGGAGCCCCACCCAGAGGGTCCCGCTGCCGTCCATGGCCACAGCGGTAACATAGTCGGAGGGAAGGGGAGAGTTGCCGGTGTAGTAAACGAGCCAATCGCCGCCCGCGTCGCCTTCGCCGCTAAAGAGGCTGACCCCGTGGCCCCACGTCCCGCACCAGACCCGTCCCAGTTCATTAACCGCCAGGGCGCTCACCCAGTCGCAGCCGATGCCCGAGTTGGCGGTGTTGTAGGTGTGCCAGGTCTCCCCATTCAGAACGGTCAAGCCGCCACCAAATGTGCCGAACCAGGTCCGCTGCTGCCCATCAACGGCCAGCGCGGCCACCCACTCGGCGCCCAGGCCATGGGCCTCGCTGTAGCTGTACCACTGGCCGTCTCGGTACAGGCTGGCGCCCTGGCTGGTGCCAACCCAAACGTCGCCCCCTTGCGGGTCCGCAGCGATGGACCACACCGTATCGGAAGGGAGTCCATCCCCAGTCTCGAACTGGGCCCAATGCGAGCTATCCTGGCCGGCCCCGCTGCCGGGTAATGCCAGCAGGGCCAGCAGCATACTCACCAGACCCAGGGCAAACCAACGCGCACGGCGCATTCGCTATCCTCGTCTAGACCCGCCCGGAACTGCACGGTATACGTGCTCAGGCCGTCATGCGAGCATTCCATAATGGCAGGTCTAGGGATAATAGCATCAGCAGAGTGGGCTGTCAATTGTCCGTTATGGCGGTTTGCGCCACGGCCGGAACCGGCTATAATGGTCAAGTGTAGGGTGGAGAAAAGGGGGCAGCCCCACCCTGCACCCTCCCGTTCCTATCGGTTGGAGCCTAGATTGCTCAAGCTGGTGGCGCGCTACTGGAGCGCTCGCCGCTTTGGCGATCACCATACCGGTTGATAGTAGGCAATAATGAAGCGATTTGGTCTTTATGAAAAGTGGTGGTAGAATAGAGTCGTGATGGCCAGTCAGAATGGCGGCTTTGCCAGCCCCAGCCTAAAAGGGGGAAGTAAACGTATGGAAGAGCAGATCGGGAGCTTCCTCAAGTCACTCGAAATTGAAAAAGGCTACTCGGTCAACACTCTGATCGCCTACCGCAATGACCTCCTCCAGTTCCTGCGCTTTCTGAAGGAAGAGTCTGCGGGGAGGACGGCGGTCAACCTCTGGGCGGATGTCTCCAGGCAGGATCTGATCGCCTTCATCCTCTACCTCAAGGGTGAACGGGAGTACTCCTCTGCCACGGTCGCGCGCAAAGTCGCTGCTGTCAAGTCCTTCTTCCACCACATGCTGACCGAACACATCGTCTCCGAGGACCCCTCTGCCAGCCTCGACTCGCCCAAAGTGCGCAAATACCTGCCCAAGGCTATTTCCAAAGAAGATGTGGACAAGCTACTGGCCGCGCCGGCGGCCATTGATAGCGCCAGAGGGCGGCGAGACCGCGCCATCCTCGAACTCTTGTACGCCACGGGGATGCGCGTCAGCGAGGTCGTTAGCCTCGACGTGGGCGATGTCGATCCCGCTTCGGGCACCGTCCGCTGTATTGGCAAGGGGAATAAGGAACGGGTCATTCCCATCTACGACCGGGCGATCAAGGCTGTCGAAGAGTATCTGGAGCGGGCGCGCCTGCAGCTACTGAAACAGCCCGAAGAGAAGGCGCTTTTCCTGAACCACCGCGGCAACCGGCTTACCCGCCAGGGGCTCTGGCTGATCATCAAGCGCTATGTAGAGGGCTTGGGGATCAAGACGCCGGTAACGCCGCACACCTTGCGCCATTCCTTCGCCACGCACCTGCTCAACGGCGGCGCGGACCTGCGCAACGTGCAAGAGTTGCTGGGGCACGCCAACATCTCAACCACCCAGGTCTATACCCAGGTCTCTAACGACCGCCTGCGCTCCGTGTACGACCAGGCGCATCCGCGCGCCAAGTAGCGAGCTGTCACTCAAGCCTGACGGGTTTCCGAAACCCGTCAGGCCTTGCCGGCGGTCTCATCGAGCGCCTCACCGGGAACCCATCAATCGGTGCGGTGATCGCCAAAGCGGCAGGCGCTCCAGTGGCGCGCAACCAGCTTGAGCAATCATGCTCAACCGGTATGGGAGAGCAGTCTTCCCTGTGGGATTAGGGACGGCCGGTCTCCAATCCCCAGCCCCTTTGCCCATTTGGAGGTGCCATGCCCAGCGAGCTGCAGCCACCCGCCTCTCTGTATCAGGCCATTGCTGCCCTGATCCGTACGCAGATCGACGCCCGGCCCGAGGTGGGGCTCATCTTGGGCTCGGGGCTCTCGCCCGTCTCCAGCCGCATCGAGCGGCGTGTCGTGATCCCCTACGACAGGCTGCCCTACTGGCCGCACGGCAACGTGGTGGGGCACGGCGGCGAACTCATCGTCGGCGACTGGGCGGGGCACCATGTGGTCTGCCTCTCCGGCCGTGCCCACTATTACGAGGGCTTTTCCATGGCCGAGTTGGCGCTGCCCGTGCGCGTGCTCAAGGCGCTGGGCATCACCCGTCTGATCGTCACCAACGCGGCCGGCGGCCTGCATCCCGGCTTTCACGCCGGTGAGCTGATGCTGATCACCGATCACATCAACCTGGTGGGTCTGGCCGGGCTGTCGCCGCTGCGCGGCCCCAACGACCTGGGCCTCGGCCCCCGCTTCCCCGATATGACCCAGGCCTACGACCCCAAACTCGCCAACCTTGCCCGTAGCGTGGCCAGAGAAAAGCACATCATCTTGCGCGAGGGGGTCTACGTCATGGTCGGCGGGCCCGCCTACGAAACCCCATCGGACATCCGCTTCCTGCGCCTCATCGGCGCCGATGCCGTGGGCATGTCGACCGTGCCCGAAGTCATCGCCGCCCGGCACGCCGGCCTCGCCGTGCTCGGCATCGCGGGCATCACCAACGTCGCCCGCCTCACCCTCGACGAGGGGCCGGTCAGCCACGAAGAGGTTGTCGCCGCAGGCGAAACCATCGGCCCGCGCATGCGCGACCTCATCCAGGGCGTACTGGAGTCGTTCTAGGGCCGTCACGCCCACGTAGTAACGGCTTTGGCCGTTTTCGCCCGCGGTGGCGTCACTGGCCGCTGCCTCAACTCCACGCCTCCTCATGACTCACGCGCTTCTGGCCCCCCGGGCGGCCGGGCGCCGGCACGATCTCCGGCGCCTCCTCGCCGGCCTCGACCATGCGCCGCACGAGGCGCTTGCGCATCACCTCCACCACCTCTTGATGCGAATCCAGCCCAACGAGATTGTTCAACTCGTAAGGGTCTGCCAGGAGGTCATAGAGGCACTCTTCCTCGTAGCGTTTGGCGGCCGCGTCGCGGTAGCCGTCGCCCCCCGGCGCGGCCACGCTGTACTTCCAGCGTCGCGTGCGCACGGTGCGCCCCACCTGCGACTCGCTGATCTGCACAAACACCTCCTCCGGCCAGCCATCCGCCTCGCCGCGCACAAGGGGCACGAGCGAATGGCCCTGCATCTCGGCCGGCACCGGCAAGCCCGCCGCGTCCAGCAGGGTGGGCGGCAGGTCGATCAGGCTGACCAGTTCGTCGATGCGCCGGCCCTTCAGCCCCGGCCCGCGCAGAGCAGCCGGCACGCGGATCGAACTCTCGTGGCAGGAGCGCTTGTATTCGCCGTTGCGCGTCTTGAAATGGCAGCCGTGGTCCGAGGTAAAGAGGACGATGGTATCCTCCAGCAGGCCCAGGCTCTTCAGAGCATCCAGCAGCCTGCCCAAGGCCTCGTCCAGCCGCTTGACCATGCCCCAGTAGCCACCAATATGCCGGTGAGCGGAGCCGCCCAGCGTCGCCAGGTCCGGCGGCAGCCAGCGACCCGTATAGCGTTCGGCATAGCCGTCGGGGGCCGGATAGTCGTCGCGGTGGTTCTGGAAATGCGGCTCCAGGAAGGAAACAAAGAGGTAGAAAGGCCGCTCCTGGTGGGCCTCGATGTAGCGTATGGCGGCATCGGTCGTTGCGTCGACTCGATAGCCCGGGAGCTTGACCGGCCGGTTATCCCCGTCATAGAGCACGGCATTATAGGCATCCGAGACCATCTCTGTGCAGTTGGCCCCCAGCCAGTACGCGTAGCCGCCCCGTTGCTCGGCAGGCACCACGTCACAGTCCGCCAGGTGCCACTTGCCGATGTAGCCCGTGTTGTAGCCCGCCTCGCGAAAGTGGTGAGCCAGCGTCTTTGCGCCTGGGGGCAGGGCCAACCCGTTGCGGAAGACCCCCGTGTGCGTCTGGTACAGCCCTGTTTGCAGGCAGGCTCGCGCCGGCCCGCACACCGGCTGGCAGGTAAAGGTGCTGGTCAGGTGCACCCCCTCCAGAGCCATACGGTCCAGGTTGGGGGTGAGGTCGAGCGGGTTGCCGTGCATTCCCGCCGAATCCCAGCGCTGTTGATCGGTAAAGAAAACGAGCACATTCGGGCGGTCGGAGCGTTTGCGGGCCATGCGTTCCCCCTTCTGGTGTGAACCGTGCTTGCGGATCCCATGCCTTGTGCGGATTATACATCACGTTTGCGGCCTCGCCTACTTGCAATTTTTGGCTCTGCGGCCCGATCGTGCTATACTATTTGCACCTGTTGCTCACCCTCGGCGACGAGGGCTCCGGCAAGGCTCCCAACCCGTACTGCGTTACCCACCCTGCCTACCCCTCACCCTGCAGCAGCGTACGAGCCTGTCCGGACCGGTCATCTCACCCCCATCGACGGCGTGCCTGCCTCCTACACTCCAGCCTTTCTCGCCTTCACCCATTGCCGGCCGAGCCGTGCCCTCGTGGGGGGTACGCAACTTGCCTGTGAGACACTGCCCCCTTGAGTGGGGGCTTTTGACGAATCGGCTGGAGGAATCTATTGGCCCGTCGCTGGCTATCGTGGCTTCGTCATCGCTGGCTCCTGTGCCTGGTGCTCATCGGCGCCCTGGTGTTGGGTGCCCTGAACCATCAAGAGATCGGCCGGATCCTGTTGACCATGCTGCACGGGCGGCCGCAGTGGGTACTCGTGGCCGTCGCGCTGCAACTCCTCTGTTTTGTTCTCTATGCCGTCCTCTACCAGACCAGCTTTCTCACCGTCGAGGTAGAGAGCCACTGGCGAAACCTGGTGCCCGTGCTCTTTGCCTCCATCTGCCTGAAAACGATCGTGCCCTCCGGCGGGGTCAGTGGCGTCGCCCTGTTCGTTGACGATGCCGCCAAACGGGGGCAGTCCTCGGCGCGTGCGGCGCAGGGTGCGCTCCTGGTGCTGGCGGCGGACCTGATCACCATGGCCCCCCTGCTCGTCTTTGGCCTGGCCTACCTCTGGGTGCGCAATGCCCTGCACACTTATCAGATTCTGGGCGTAGCCGGCTTTCTGGCCTTTTCCGGCGGGGTGGTCACCTTGCTGCTCCTTGGCCTGTGGCGCCCCGAGTTGCTCGAGGACACGCTGAACGGCCTGCAAAACGCCGCCAATGCCTTGGCGCGGCGGCTGCGGCGCAAGCCGTGGCTCGCTGATGACTGGGCCCAGCGCAACGCCGCCGAGTTCTCCGGCGCCGCCCTGGGTATCGCCAAGAACCCGGCCCACCTGGGGCGCACTCTGGTTCTCGCCCTGGGCATCCACCTGCTGGACGTGCTCGGCCTCTACGCCGTGTTCCTGGCCTACCGCCAACCGGTGGACCTGGGCGCGGTGGCGGTAGGCTTTGGCCTGGATGTGGTCTTTTCCGTGCTCAGCTTTATCCCCCACGGCATCGGCGTCGCTGATGGCGCCATCACCCTGGCCCTGACCTCCCTGGGGGTGCCCGCAGCCAAGGCCCTGGTCGTCGCCCTGGTGGCGCGCGGCTTGAACATCTGGCTCCCCTTCGTGCCCGGCCTCTTTTTCCTGCGCAAAGTGAGGTCATTCGGCTCTCGTGGAGCGGCCCCCTGATACTCCGCTGCGCCTATTGCGAACCCTGCACACAAAGCGTGACATACCTCACCCGCCGTGACCTGCCGGCCATCGCTCACTACGGCCTGCCCGGCCCGAGCGGCAAGCTCCCGCGCAGGCTTGCTCTGTGACTAAACTGTAACCTTGCACCTGTAATATAGGGAGCGCCAAGCGACAATATAATAGAGACTCTATAGTTGTGGGAGCGGTTGCAGGCGTCCGAACCCCTGAGGCGCGCCAGGCAACACGGCCAGTGCGCACCCGGTACGGCTCTGCAGGCATGGCTTACCACTAGACGTTGCCACGAAGAGGTGGAGGGTACCCGATGAGGATTCCGGCGGAGCGCATTCATGGTGATACCCTAGCGCAGCAGATCCGCTCGGCCCTGGCGGGGCGCATCCTGGCCGGCGTGCTGCCGCCGGGTACGCGGCTCAAGGATAACGAGATCGCCGAGTGCTTTGGCACCAGCAACACACCGGTGCGCGAGGCGCTGCGCGGGCTGGCCAAGGATGGGCTGGTGGAGATCCTGCCCTACCGGGGATGCATTGTGCGGCGTGTCAGCCGGCGAGAACTCGAGGAGGCCCTCGAAGTGCGCGCCGCTCTGGAGAGCTTGGCTACATGGCTGGCCGCCGAGCGTCTGAGCGATGACCAACTGCAGGCCCTGACCGAACTGGTCGAGGAGCACGAGGACGCTATAGCCGCCCGCGACCGTGACCGCGCCCTGGAGCTGGGCACGCGCTTCCATCGGGCCGTGGTCGAGGCCGCCAACAACGACCTTTTGGCGCGTACCCTGCAGGACTTGAGCGTCCGCATGCGCCTGGCGCGCCAGGTGTATGCCTACGATGTCGATGAACCCGATTACCCCGGTCACCGCGCCGTGCTGGATGCGCTCTTGGCCCACGACAGCAGGCAGGCAGCCATTCTGATGGCCGGGCACATCAGCCATTCCCGCCGTTCCATCGCCCAGATGCTGCAATCCGACTCTGAGCAGGGGGAGCCATAGGTCCCAGCCTGCTAATGAGAGCAGGGCGGCTGCGCGGCCAGCGTAGCGCCCCTCATCATGTTGGAGGAACGCAATGATGAACCACCCGGTCTATGCCCGCCTGCGCCGGCGCCTCGATGACCTGCCGGTCATTGACTGCCACGAGCACACCAATGGGCCACAGTCGGCCCCGGAGAATCGCGAGCCTATCGCCTGCCTCGCGGCCGGCTATGTGGAGAGCGACCTCATCTCTGCTGTTTACCCGGGCTGGCCGGGCGCTCGCGATGACATGATCGCCTTCTTCAGCGACCAGAGCGTTGCCACCGAAGACAAGTGGCCCCTCTTCGAGCGCGTGTGGCGGGCTACCGAGCACACCGCCTATGCTCGCGTCAGTGCGCGCATCCTCAAGGACGTTTACGGCGAGGATGGCATGTCCCTCGCCGCCTTGCAGCGCCTGCGCGAGCGGTTGCTGGATCTGCGCGACCCCGCCGTCTATCGCCGGGTGCTGGACGATGCTGGCATTCGCTGCCGGCTCGTCGACAACTGGCCGGATATGAAGGCCTTTATCTCCGGCGAGTACGTCCCCTACGAGCTGGATCGCATCCTCATCTCGCTGCCCCAGTTCCACCGTGTGCGCACCTGGCAGAACGTGTGGGATCTGACGCAGGTCATCGGCGCAACGGTTACCAGCCTGGATGGCTATCTGGAGGCCTGCCGCGAGATCTTTGGCCGCATGCAGGAGCGCGGCGCCATCGGCATGAAAGACCAGTCGGCCTACGAGCGCACCCTGGCCTACGATAACGCACCTCGCGCCGAGGCGGAGCGCCTTTTCAACGCCATGATGGCCGACTCGCGCGTCTCCCTGGGCTGGCCTGAGGCCAAGCCGCTGGACGACTATCTCTTCCATCGCTTTATAGAGATGGCGCGAGACCTGGAGCTGCCGGTGCAGATCCACACCGGGCACATGGCCGGCATCCGCAATGACATCGCCAAGACCAACGCTGTGCACCTTACCCCGGTCCTGGAGCTGCATCGCGATGTGCGCTTTGACCTCTTCCACGGCAACTGGCCCTACATGGGCGAATACCTCTACCTGGGCAAGAACTATCCCAACGTGCGCCTGGACCTCTGCTGGCTGCACATCATCGACCCCGTCTACGCCCGCAACCTGCTCAGCGAGGGGTTGACCGCCGTGCCGCACAGCAAATTCCACGCCTTTGGCGGCGACTATGGCGACAATATCCTGCACGCCGTCGGCCACCTCAGCATTGCCCGCGATGTTGTCGCCGCCGCCCTGGCCGAGCAGATCGATGCCGGCTGGATCGGCGAAACCGAGGCCCTGCAAATCGCTGCCGACTGGTTCTTCAACAACCCCAACGAGTACTTTAATCTGGGGTTTGAGCCGTGCAAGGTCTAGCGGATTGGGTGGGGGCCAGGCAACCCGCCTGGCCCCCGCTGGTCTGTGCAGACAGGCGGTGCATCGCAGAGGAGCGGCAATGGACATGCAAATCGAGGGCCGGGTGGTCCTGATCACCGGTGCCAACCACGGTATCGGCGCGGCGACGGCACGGGCCTTCGCCGCACAGGGGGCCAGGGTCTTTATCGCCTACTATCGCGCCTCGCGGCAGCACACGGAGGACGCGCTGGCCGCAGCGGAGGTGGCCGGAGCGGGCGGCCCCGCGCTCTATGAGGCCAGACAGCAACAAGCGGCCGATTCCCTGGTAAGCGAGATACGCGCGCGGGGCGGCGCGGCGGCGGCCAGCGAGGCCGACCTGGCCGATCCGGTCAACGTCCCCCTCCTCTTCGATCGCTGCGAGGCCGAGTTGGGCCCGGTGGACGTGCTGGTCAACAACCATACCCACTGCGACTTGGAGACCTTTGATCCGGCGTTGGTGACCGAGGAGGGCTTTCCCGTCCGCTTGGTCAGCACCGCCGGCATCGACGCTCACATGGCCGTGAACGCCCGCGCCTATGCGCTGATGATGCGCGAGTACATCCGGCGTTACCTGGCGCGCGGCGCCCAGGGCGGCCGGATCATCAATGTCAGCACCGATGCTGCCCATGCCCACGTCGCCAACGTTAGCTATGCTGCCAGCAAACACGCCATCGAATCTTATAGCCGATCCGCCGCAGCCGAGCTGGGCCGGTACGGCATCACCGTCAACATCGTCGCCCCCGGCCCGATCCAGACGGGCTACCTGACGCTCGAACAGGAGGCCGAGATCGCCGCCGGCACGCCCCTCGGCCGCGTCGGCCGACCCGAGGACGTGGCCGACGTCATCGTCTTTCTCAGCTCGCACCAGGCGCGCTGGCTCACGGGGCAGTTGCTCTACGTCGGCGGTGGCTGGCGCATGCCCCAGTAGCCCTTCCACGAGAAAACCCCGCGGAAGGGGCTTGAACTAGTGATGATACGACACCACCTTTAGGTCCGTCAGCTTGATCGGCGCCGACGCCCGGATCGTCCGCTCCTCGCCCGGCATCAGGTCGAAATAGTTGTCGTCAAAGACCATGTTGATATCCGGGTGCAGGAGGTAGACCCCCTTGGCAAAGACGTCCGTGCGGATGCTGAACGATGTCTCCGTCTCCGGCGCCACCTGCAGCCGCGGCTTGGGCAGGTTCATGTGCTTGGGCCGTGAGAAGGTGTAGACGTTGCGCGCCTTGGTGCCGTCGCCCCACTGCAGGGTGAACTCGGCTACGCAGTCAAAGCGCCGCGACTTGTACTCCGGTAGGCGGATGACGCCTAGCGATGCCACCCCTCGCCCCAGACCCACGGGGAAGGTGCGCGTCTCCAACTCTTCGCCGTCGACGCGCACGATGCGCATCTTGAGCGAGCCGGCCTTGAAGGTGTCGCGCTCGGAGGCGATAAAGAGCTCGCCCTTGCCGTCCGCCTCCGGGTCATAGTCGATGGAGAAGCGCTGCTTGTAGCCTACGATGTCCGGCGCGAAGGCGCGCTTCATATAGTACCAGGCCGCCTTGGGCACCAGGTTATAGTCCACCGCCGCCCAAGAGATGGCCGGCCAGCAGTCGTTCAACTGCCAGAGCAGCACCCCCGCGCAGTCGTAGGCCTGCGAGCGCCAGTGCTCCACGGCATACTTGAGATACTCGGCGTGCGCCAGATTCGAGAGGACCACCGCCTCGTAAAAGTGGTCCGAGACGCGGAAGAGCGCCCCTGTGAACTTGAGCAGCCTTTCGTTCTTGGCCGGATCCTCAAAGTGGTTCCGCGTGTCAAAGACGAACGATTGGATGTGGCGGTCCTCCGGCGTGCCGATGGTCAGCGCCGTGCGCAGGTCCGGCAGCGACTGGATGCCCGTCTCGCTGACAAAGCTGGGCGCCGTACGCGCATAGTGCCAGAAATCCTGGCAGTGGGAGTGCAGGTCCCAAAAGTGCGTGTCGCCCTGCAGGGGGTCGTTGGCCTGCGCCCCCGGCTCTTCGGAGTATGGCGAGCCGTTCCAGTAGGTGCGCTCGGGGTCCAGCTCGCGCACGAGTTGCGGGTACAGCTCGTCATAGATCTTGCTGCCGAAAAAGCGCGGGAAGAGGGTGCGGTCCGGCCACCACTCCTCAAAGCCCCAGTGGTTCTCGTTCTCGCCGCACCAGAGGGCCAGCGAGGTAAAGTTGCGCAGCCGCTTGATGTTGTAGACGAGTTCCTCCCGCACCGACTCCATAAAGGCGGGATCCGTATCCGGGTACATGGCGCAGCAAAAGGCGCCGTCCTGCCAGACGAGGATGCCCCGCTCGTCACAGAGCCGGTAGAACTCGTCGTCCTCATAGTAGCCACCACCCCAGATGCGCAGCATGTTGGCGTTGCCGGCCTGGGTCAGGTCCAGGTTGCCCTTGTACAACCTCCAGTAGCCGCGCGGTAGCGAGTTATCCACTGGGATCCAGTTGTAGCCGCGGGCAAAGATGTCTCTGCCGTTGACACGGAAGAGGAAGCGCGAGCCCCGGCCGTCCTTGCGCCCGTCGCGCACGATCTCGATAGTGCGGAAGCCGATGCGCTGGTGGCGCATGTCCAGCGTCTGCCCCTGCAGCTCGAGAATGAGGTCCAGGTCGTAGAGGTAGGGCTCGCCCTCGCCGTTGGGGTACCAGAGGGAGGCGTTCTTCACCTCAAAGGGCACCACAGCTCGGCCCTCGGCCACTATGGCGGTAAAGGGCCGGCTGCCCACGCGGACCGTCACTTGCCCCCCGTCGGCGCCGGGCGCCGTCACCTCCACCGTGCCGGAGACATCCTGCCCGTCGATGGCGTAGCGTACGTAATAGTCCTCGATCTCGACCTGGTCGAAGGCCTTGACGTACACGGGCCGCCAGATGCCGCTGACCGGAATCTTGGGCCCCCAATCCCAAAAGAAGGAGTAGGCCGGTTTGCGGATAAACATGAAATCGCCGTCGTGCGGCGCGGGCAGTACCTGGTCGAACCGCTCCCGCCGTTTGCGGGCCTCGATAACCGGCGAGCGGAAGATGAGCCACAGGGTATTGTCGCCCTCGTTGAGCCGGCCGCTCACATCGAACTGGTAGCCGATGTGACAGTTCTCCGTAGCCCCGAGCTGGGCTCCGTTCAAATAGATCTCGCACACCGTATCGAGCCCATCGAAACAGAGGCGAACGTGCTTCTTGCCGGCAGCCTTGCCGCCCTGGAATGTGGTACGGTAGATGAAATCCATCAGCCGGTAGGGGGCGAACGAATCCTCATAGGTGGCCGAGGTATCCGGCTCTACCATGCCCACCGCTTGCAGGTCAGTCAGGTTCGTGCCGGGCACTGTGGCCCGACGGAAGAGCAGCCGTGCCGCATCGCCGGGAGAGTTGATGGTGCCATGCTCGGCAAAGGCGAATTCCCAGCCGGCATGGATATCGGCCCTGGTAACGTCCACGGGGGATCCTCCTTCAAGCATCTCGAGCCGCTAGCGACAATACCTTTCAGATAGCGAGGCTTTCAAAGATGCAGAGCCGCAGAGGAACGGAGGGCGCAGAGGTTACGATGGAGGCGCCACCCTCCAGGAGGTTCCGGAACCTCCCGGAGGGTCGTGACTCCGTACCCTTCACATTTCCCTCTGCGGACCTCCGCCGCTCTGCGACTCTATGCGTCTCCTGAAGCCTCCCAGACCGCTGCTACTTGGCCATTCCCAACCGAACGGTCTTGATCTCAAACGGCCGCAGGTTGAGGGCGATGGCGCCGCCCTCGCAGGTGAACGCCTGCTTCACCGTCTCCTCCAGCATGTCGGTCTCGGTCACGCTCAGCACGGGCAGCGTCGTCGTCAGCGTGCACTGGGTGGCCGTCCGCTTGGCTTCGTACAGGCGTACCACAATGTCGCCGGAGCCGTCCTCCGCCGGCTTGACCGTCTCGATGACCACGTTGGGCGCATCCACTGCAAAGAGCGAGCGCTCGCCCGCCGCGCCAGGCACGGCCTGTGCCGGCACGTTGAGGTCGTAGGCCTCACGCACGACGTCGCTTTCGATGAAGGGGCCGTTCCAGGCGTAAAAGGCGTAGGTGAACGTCTGCTTGCCCTTGTCCGCGTACATGTCCGGGGCCAGCGCCGACTTTAGCAGGGTCAGATTCACGCTGTTCCCCAGCACGTTCAGGCCGAACTTGCTGTCGTTGAGCACGGCAAAGCCGCGGTTCTCTTCCATGATCGCCGACCACTTGTGGTTCGAGACCTCAAAGCGGTCCTGGTCGCAAACCCGCGAGCGGTGGTTGGGCCGGCGGATGTGCCCGAACTGGATTTCGTGCACGGCCTCGTTAGCGTGGATATCCACCGGGAAGGCCACCTTGAGCAGCTTGTGGCTCTCCTGCCAGTCCACAGTCGTCTCGAAATCCACCCGCCGCGACCCGGCGCGCAGACGAATCTCCTGCGTCATGGTCGAGTTGTGCAGCTTGCGCGTCACGCGCAGGCTGGCCACCAACGGCCCCTTGGCCCCCACCTCGATGCACGCTTTCTCCGGCAGCTCGACAGGGGTCAGCTCATACTGGCTGTCGATATCCCAGGCGTCGAACCAGCCCGGCACATCCTTGTACATCTTGAAGCTGTTACAGGCGCCCACTGCCAGCTCGCGGCCGCTCTCCTTATCCACGATGCTGGTGATCTCGCCCCTGTCGTTGAACTCGAGGCGCAGGAACTCGTTCTCCAGCCGGTCGGCTGCCACCTGCAGCGGATTACAGCAGCGATCGCCCTCGCAGGTACAGGCAGCCGGGGCGCTCGCCTGCACCGTCGTCCAGCCGCAAGAGGGCACCTCGACCTCGACCAGCTTTTGCCCCGCCACCACCTGGGTGGGCAGCGCCTTGCCCGCTGCGTCGGCCGCCCCGTCCATGCCCTCGGGCAGTGCCGCCAGCGCCTTCCGCGGCCAGGAGAGCGAGTTGAACACCGTCAGTGCTGGCGCATCCTGCACCAAAGCACTCTGAGCGCCCTCTGCCGTCTGCCTTGCCATCTCGATCACCGCGGCGTGCATGACCTCGGCCTCTTCGTACACCCGCCGGATCGACGAGCCGGGGATGATGTCGTGGAACTGGTTCAGCAGCACCGTGCGCCAGGCCCCCTCGATGGCCTCCGCCGGGAAGGAGTAGCCCGCCAGCACCCCGGCCGCAACGCCCCACATCTCGGCCTCGCGCAGGGCCAATTCGCTCTTGCGGTTGCCCCTCTTGGTGCGTGCCTGTGAGGTATAGGTCCCCCGGTGGGCCTGGAAGTAGAGTTCGCCGACATACTCCTCCGCCGGAAAGCCGCGCGCCTCCAGATCCTCAAAGTACTCGATCGGCGAAGCTAGGCGCACCTTGGGGCAGCCTTCCAGATCCTTCTCGCGCATCAAGAACTCGAGGTGCGAGCGGGTAGGCCCGCCGCCGCCGTCGCCGTGGCCAAAGACGAGCATCTCACTGTGGATGCCCGCGTGTTGGCGCCGGTTGCGCCACATCATGTTCAGCGCAGCCGGGAAGGTCCAGTTGCCGTACCCTTGCAGGAGGTGCACCCGCACCTTGGAGCCGTCGATGCCCTGCCAGGTGAAGGTGCTGTAGGGGAAGGGCTCGCCGCCGTTATAGGCCCAGTAGATTTTGGCCGTGGCAAAGTACTTGACCCCGCAGCCTTGCATGATCTGCGGCAGCGCGCCGGAATAGCCGAATACGTCCGGCAGCCAGAGCATCTGGCTCTCCACGCCGAACTCGTCGCGGTAAAAGCGCTTGCCGTGGATGAACTGGCGGATGAGGCTCTCACCGCCGGAGAGGTTCGTATCGGCCTCCACCCACATCCCGCCCTCGGGGATGACCTGCCCGCGCTGGGCCGCCGCCTTGAAACGCCGATAGAGTTCCGGATAGCGCGCCTCGAGCATGCGATAGAGGTGCGGCTGAGGCTGGATGTACTTGTACTCGGGGTATTCTTCCATGAGCGCAAGCTGGTTGGAGATGGTTCGCGCCATCTTGCGCTCCGTCTCCTGCAGCGGCCACAGCCAGGCCACATCCAGGTGGGCGTGCCCAACGGCGAAAAAGGTGGGCGCCGAGGAGCCGTTGCGGCAATCCATCAGGGGCTTGAGGCGCCGGCGTGCCGCGCGGAACGTCTCCAGCATCTCGGGGAAGGGCACCTCGAAATCGACAATGGTCGAGAAATCCTTCAGCCCCTCTTCGATCTCGGCCGTGCGCAGCGAGCCATCATCGGCCAGGCTCAGCGCCTGACGCAGGGTATCGGGGTCCAGCCAGCGCATCTCTTCGCGGCCCAGCATGCCCGCGATCTGGCGCAGGCTCTCTACGTCCAGCCAGAGCTGATAGGCATCCTCCACCCAGATGCCGAAGGCGCTCTGGCCGACGACCGCCTGCGTGGGGCCCGGCTCGGGTACTGACTCGGTGCCGTAGGCCACCGGACCTCCGCCCTCAACCCGCGGCCCATGCCCGGCATAGCCCTCGATAAGCACCTCGTAGCGCGTGCCCGGCACGCCATTCTGAGTAAGGGTGATCTCATGGTGATCGAAATCCTTAGCGCCGGCAGCCTTGCCGTTGATAAAGACAATGCTCTCTGCGCCGACGTCTGGGCATAGGACGATTCGTTGCCCCCTGGCCTCCTCCGGCAGCACGAACTCACCCCTAAACCAGCCGTACTCCCACTTGGCCCCCCAGGCCGTACCCGCCGGCATGGGCTCGAACGTGCCCTGCAGTGCCTGTTCGGGGGTGAGCTGCTCCTTGGTCACAAAGCCGCTCAGATCCACATGGCCAAGGGGCCGGAAGAAATGCTTGGGAAGTTCACGTCGCCAGTGATCGATCCTACGCTTCCACTCCATCGTGAGGGGCATGATCTTGACCTCCTGGTAGTCCACTGAGAACAAAAACAGCCGGTAATGGATGGGTCTGGGATATCCCTTGTAGCCAAAGGCTGAGGCGGAAAACGCGGAAGAGCGAGTTTTGACGAGCGATGAGCGCAACCTTTATGCCCATCCTGCGTATTATAGAGCGAGTGGCAAGCAACGTCAATAATGCGCTTGGCGGGTGGCCGAGCCGCCGTGACCCTGTGGGAGAATCCCAACCTCCCGCAGGGTGATTGGGAGGACACACCATGGATATCGGCAAGTCGATTGGCTACGTCTTTGAAGACGAAAAGTGGGGCTCCAAGGTCCTTTTGGGCGGCGTCATCAGCCTCATCCCCATCGTCAATCTGGCCGCCGCCGGCTATGCCGTGCGCACGCTCAAGAACGTCGCCAACGGCTGGGACCGTCCCCTGCCCGAGTGGGAGAACTTGGGTGATTATTTCCTAAAAGGCCTGCTGGTCGCTATCGGCACCTTTATCTACTCCCTGCCCATGATCCTGCTCAACTTGACCATGCTGCCTCTGAACATCCTCCAGGATCAGGGCGGTGCGGGCGAGGCCCTCGCGCTCGTCGTCATGGGCTTGGCCTGCCTGGAGTGTGTGTTTGCTCTGGTCATCGGCCTTTGGGTTCCGGCGGCCATGGCCAATTATGCCGTCAGCGGCGAATTCGGCGCCTTCTTTCGCTTTGGCCAGATCCGCAAGTTCATCGCGAACAACCTCGGTGACTATATCATCATGCTCATCGTCAGTTGGGCCGTGAGCGCTGTCGCTGCCTTGGTCGGCTTTGCCTTCTGCATCATCGGGCTCGCCTTCACCATGTTCGTCTACTCGCTCATCAACGCGCACATGCTCGGGCAGATCGCTCGGCAGAGCAGTGGCCTTGCCGAAGAGCCCGTAGCCTAGGCTCGGAGCGCCCGCCGCCATTCGTTCTGTCGCTACTGCGCGAGCGCGCGCGGTATGGAACACGAACGGAGGGGCCATGAGAAAGTGCCTGTCACTCGCCATCCTGCTGCTGCTCGTCGTTGCCCTTGTCGGATGCGCCTCCAGCGGCGACAGCGAGCCTTACGTCGGCGCCAGTATCACCGGCGCCAACCTGAGCGAAGATACGCCTGGCAGCTATAGCCCCTTTGAGGTGCACATCGAGCAGGCAGGCGATCCCCTGGGCATAGACTTTCGCGGCACCGTCTCCAGCGGCAGCCTGCGCCTGCAGTTGCTCGATGCGCAGGGTCAGGTAGCCTGGCAGGAGACCGTCGGCACCGGCCCCTTTGCCGTGAACACCATCCTGCAGCCGCCCGTGGGGACGTACCAGTTGGGCCTGGCCTGGGACGGCCCGGTGCGGGTGCGGTACAACCTGATCTGGAAGCCACACGCCATCGAGGCGCCGGCGGTCACCCCGCCGGCCCTGGTGCCCGGGCTGGGAATGCTGGCCGTCGCCCTCGGGTTCGTGGCTTACGCCCTCCGGCGCCGGCTGGGGGCGCGCCACTTGGCGCTCGGCGCCCTGGCCTGGACGGTGAGTGTGGCGCTCAAGTTCGCCTGGGCCATTCCCACTAACCCGCTGGTGTACAGAGGGCTCTCTGCGGCCCTGCCCGCAGCCGTGGCCACACCCATCTTTGACGTCTACGTCGGCTCCCTGACCGGGATTTTCGAGGTGGGCTTTGTCTACCTGGCCCTGCGCCACAAACGCTGGACCCCGGCACCCTGGCAGAGCGCTCTGGCCTTCGGCATCGGCTTTGGCGCCGTCGAGGCATTGCTCCTATCTCTGGGCCCCCTGCTATTGGCCCTCATTGGCCTCGTCAGCCCATCGTCGCTGCCGCCGCAAGCGCTGCAGAGTCTGGCACAGGCGAGCAACATCCGGCAGGGCCTGGTGCCGGTCGTGGAGCGCCTGGCGGTCGTCTGGGTGCACGCCTTCTCGGGGGTGCTGATCTTTTATGCCCTCGCCACGCGCCGGTCGCGCTGGTTCTGGCTCGCCTTCGCCTACAAGACGGCCGTCGATACCATCGCTGCGCACGTCCAGACCGCCGGCCTCAACTCCCTCGCCGCGCTCTGGGCGGTCGAAGGGCTGTTCGTTCTCTTTGGGCTGGCGGGCTGGTTGGGGACCCGTTGGCTGGTACGGAGGTACCTGGCGGTGACAGAGGAGAAATCCGCAGAAGCCTGAAGACAATCCCTATGTAGTAATGACTTTTTGGGTCTACGCCATGGCGACTCGTTCGCTCTTGGGGAACGAAATGACTAAAGTCACCACTACATAGGCCTGTCCCTATGTAGTAATGACTTTAGTCATTTCGTTCCCCGCCAGTGCGACTCGTCTATCTCATGAGCGCAAGCGTCTGAAGGCGCTGCGCCTTCCCTCAGTCATCCCATCCCTTCCCCATTTCATCGGGCGGATACAGTCTCCACCGCTCGCGCAGCCAGTCACGCCCGTACACCTCAAGGTAACACTCCAAACTCTGCCAAGGCCAATCGTAGGGATCATCCACATAGCCGTGCTTCACCGCGTTGAAGTGCACATAGTTCAGCCCTCGAAAGAAGTGAGACTCGCCACGGATCATGCGGTCCGTATAGTGGTACCATACCCGCCGCTTGTTCGTCACGCCATCGGCTACGTTCCACTCGCGCGAGGTCGTCCCGTGCACGAACTTGAGCACGCCTGAAACGTCCTCGAGCGACTCAATGCCCACGAGCGCGTGGTAGTGGTTGGGCAGGATGACCCAGGCGATGATCTCTACGCCAACTGCCTGCAGGCCCGACAGGAGGCGCATCTCCAGTTCGGTGCGCCGTTCGGGCAGGGCCATGATGTGCGCATGCTCGTAGTTGGTGGCTGTGAGCAGGTAGTAGCCTGCATCGCGGAACGGATGGGGTGGAGCGTGCCATGGGAATCCGCGTTCACGGCGCTCCTGGACAATGCGCTGGCGCTCCTCCGGGGAGAGACTGCGATACTCGTAGGGCATCGGCGGCACCTCCGGTGACGAGAACAGCCGGTATGAAGCGGCAATTGCTCGCGTTGTTCCAGCTTGTCTGTCCTTGGGGCATAAGTGACTAAAGTCACCACTACATAGGGTCGCCTTGCCCTGCTCGTCCTCTTTGCTGTGATTGGTCACAGTCCCTGAAGCAAAAACGACAGAAGGGGAATCCTATAAGGTGGTGACTCTAGTCATCCAATTCTTCGTCATTGTGGCTTGTCCGCTCCTGGGGCGCAAACCGCTGAACATGACGGCTTTAGGCCGTTCCTGCCCCCACCTTACAGCACCCGCCCCAGGTTGATGCCGCGGTTGTGAGCCCGGGCCGCCCACCAGTCCTCCAGGTCGATGGGCACGGGCAGTATATCCTCCGGCGCGCGGCGCTCCAGGCGCAGGGTCGAGGATGGGCAGGCGGCGGCGCAGAGGCCACAGCCGGCGCAGCGAGCGACGTCCACCTGGGCTATCCCCTCCTCAATGCGCAGCGCACCAAAGGGGCAGCGCTCCTGGCAGGCCTGGCAGCCGGCGCAGCCCTCCGCATCGACGACACAGACAAAGGCCGAGTGCGCGACTGACCGGGCCAGGCCGAACTCGGCTACCCCGCGCATGACGCCACAGCAACAGGGGCAGCAGTTGCAGATGTACCAGAGGTAGGGCAGGCGCGTGCGCGTGTTGCTGGTCGAGTGCACGAGTCCGGCCTCTTCGGCACGGCGCAGGACGTCCGACGCCTCCTCTCGGGTCAGGGCACGCACGCTGCCCGCGCCGTCAAAGGCGCCGGGGACGGCGCTGAGGACCAGGCAGACGTCCAGCGGGCGGCCACAGCCCTGGCCGATCAACTGCTTCTCGCGCCGGCAGATGCAATCCACCACACCCCAGGCCTTGGCCTCGTCCAGCATGGCGGAGGCGCGCTCGTAGGGTAGGATCTCGACGTCCAGCGACACTGCCTCTTCGACGGGGATGACCCGCTGCAGCGCCGGCTCGACGGCAAAGATGGCTGGGTGCGCCTCCGCGAAGTAGGCCTCCACGAGCTGGGCCAGCTCGGCGTCCAGCCGGTCGCCAATGAACTCGTAAAAGCCGACGGCGAAGGGCAAGAGGGCATAGTGCAGGCCGCCTGGGCCGCGCTCGGCGCGGATGAGGCCCCGGCGGGCCATGCCCTTGAGCAGGGCGCGGACTGTGGCGGGTTCCTGGCCGGTGCGGGCGGCGATGGCGGCAGCGGGCTCCGGCGTCAGGCGCAGATGGGCGGCAAGCTCCGCCTCCTCCGGGCGGAAGAGGCGGGCGAGGATGCGCAGCTCGACGCCGCTCTCCGTCGGCGGGAAGCCGTTCGGGACCTGGTTCAGGCGGCGCGCCAGCGCGCGGAAAGGGCCGAGGCCGGCCATAGCAAGCTCCTCCCCACTCCATGATTGTCCGAGCGATCTGCAGCCTGAGGGCAGCCTTGCAGCAACGGCGAGGTACAACGCTAGATGCGGTTACTGCATGGTTTCGCGTGGGCGGCGCTGACCCAAGTAGCGACCGCCTCAGCGATCCGTAACCCAGGTACCGTCCTCAAGCAGGGCGAAAAGCCGGCCCTCGGGCGCGCTGAAGACGAGCCCACCGCTATACGCCTGTACTTGCCCCTCATACCCCTCCTCGGCGGCGGTAGCCCAGCCGACGGCGGACTCGGGCCCACCCAGCTCTTCGCGCCAAACCCGGCCAAAGCCGCGCACAGGCTGCTCGAGCCCCTCCGGAGGCTGGAGGGCAGGGTCATGGTCGGGCTGGCCTTCCTCCCAAGTGTCCGGGTAGCGGAGCCAGTGGTTGGCCTCGCCGTCGCTGTAGAGGAGGTAGATCTCTTGCCGTCCCGAGAGCCAGAACATGCGGCCGTGCTCAAAGGCCTGAGCGGCCATTGCCAACTCCTCAGGCTCGGCGCTGGGGCAGCCGATCTGCTCCTGTTGCCAGTCGCCAAGGTGGGCGACGGCGGGCGAGCAGGGGGTAGGGGTGGGAATCGGCGTCGGCGTCGGCCGCAGGACCGGCTGGCGTACCCAGGTCAGCTCGTCAGGATCGAGAAGGGTCAACACGCCGTCGCGGTCGCCAAGGGCGATGATGGGCTGCCCCTCACCGTCAAGGGCTACATCCAGGGCCGTCAGGTCCGGGCTGCCTCCAGGCCGGGATACCCTGGGGTCGTCCGCTGCCTCCCAGGTGTTTCCGCCATCTGTAGTGCGGTAGAGGGTGTAGGGGGTGAGGATGTAGGCTTGCCCGTCCTCGTCAAAGCCCGGTGAGCGCACGACTGTCTTGAGCCCAGGCTGCTCGGGCCGCAGGACCGGCCGCCAGGTGAGGCCACCGTCAGTGGAGAGTTGCAGCTCGTCGGCAAAGCCGGCGACCCTGAATTGCACGCTCTGCTTCGGGTAGGGCAGGGCCTCTTCCGGGGCGGGCAGGGGTGGATTGGTTCCGATATTGCTGTGTGTGGCCTCCAGTGCCCAAGATGCGCCGCCATCGGTGGAGCGGAAGAGTGACATGCCGGAGTCGCCCTTCCAAAAGAGCTCGTAGCTGCTGTAGGCCAGCAGGGTGCGGTCCTCGGCATAGTCCGGTGAGACGGCCAGATCGCTCACGCGCAAGTGGGTCAAGCCGCGCCAGCCCGGCGTCCAGGTCTCGCCGCCATCGGTCGAGCGCCAGACGCCCAGCCCCACGGACTCGCCTACCTGCCCACCCACAAAGAGTGTGCTGTCCTCTGTATAGGTGGGCGAAAGGGCCAGGCAGTAACTGGGCATGCCCCAGGAGGGTGCTGGGGGTAGCCCGCTGAGCAGCGTCCAACTCTGCCCCGCATCCGACGAGCGCAGAATCTGGCCCGCGCCAACGACAAAGAGGGTATTGTCCTCGGCAAAGCCGGGCGAGAAGTGGATCGCCTCGATAGCGTTGAACCGCTTGCCGTCGGGCCACGGCGTGGACGGCTCGGGCGCCAGCGGGTCGCCGCCGTCAAAGCTGAGCACCGTCAGCAGCGACCGCTCCCAGGCATAGAGGCGGCGGGTGGTCAGATCGACCTCCTGTATCGGCTGGTAAGGGATCCAGCCCAGCGGCAGCCAGTTGCGCGGATCGTAGGCCAGGATGTAGGGTGCCCGCATGCTCAGGGCCACCGAGCGCCCCGGCAGGTAGAGGTCGATGCTCAGGCCCTCGCGATAGTCGGCGGGTTCCTCGGCCCCAGCCTCGTAGGCGAGAGCTGCGTTGTAGGTCACGTAGCGGGCATAACGCTCGGCATCATAGACCCAGCCGTCGTCGGGTGGGATGACGAACGGTCCCACATCACCCCACAGCGACGTCAGGACCGTCGCCGTGTGGGTGACCGGCTGGCCGGTGCGCGCCGAAAGGAGGCGCGGTTTGGGCATCGTGCCGGGCCCCTTGCCGGCCGAGAGCGTCGTCATCCCCACCACGATCAACTCCCGCTCTACGTCGACGGTGATGCTCTGCACCATTGGGCAACCGTTGCACCACCTTATCGGCGTATCGCTGACATCCGGCGTTAGTTCGCCGGTGACGGTGAGGCTCTGCCCGTCCACGACATAGGCCGAATAGTCGCGCAAATAGATCTCATCGCGCAGTGGGTTGTAGGTGGGCTCGCCGCGGTGGGTGATGGCCCCGATGCGCTGGAAGGTGTTGGTATCCCAGATTTGTACCTCGCCCGGCACACCATCGGAGGATACCCCCGTGCCTGCCCAGCCGACGAAGGCACGCCGGCCCACGCTGTCCACGGCAACCTTGTAGCCGCCGGTGATCTCGGCCGTAACGGTGAGTGCCGCCGTATCGATAACGGCAATCTCGTGCCCCCAGGGCTCACGGCCGACGAAGAGGAGGCGGTTGGCGGCATCAAGGGTCAGAGCGCCGCTGCCGGCCTGCAGCGTGCCCTGCAGCGTGTTGGTGCGGCTGTCCAGCACGTGCACACGTCCGGCCGAGTCGTTCAGGTAGGCTCGCTCGCGCAGCGGGTTCGTAACAAGGTTCTGAATCTCGATCCCCGTGGCCACGCAACTCAACGGTTGCAAGCTCGCAGCGTCATAGATGTGCACCAGGTGCCGGTCGGCGACCAGGGCCAGGAGGTGCCCCGCGCCGTCGGCCAGCAACTGGGCATAGCCGCTGACGGTTGCCTGCACCCCAGCGGCGGAGCCGTCGAGGGCCGTCTGCCACAGCCGCGTATTGGCTTGCTCCCCCTTGGCAAAAAGCAGGTAGCCGGCCAGGCCGTCGGCGGCGACCAGGCGCCAGTCCAGCCCTTCGGGCGCCGGCACCTCGCCCAAGCTGTGCCCCGTACCGGCTTCAAGGGCCTGCAGCCTCGCTATGGGGTTGCCCTCCTCATATCGCTCACAGCGAACGTAGACGCGCTCGTTGGGGCAATCGAGCAACAGGGCGCGTATCTCGCTGCCCGCCATGTTGGCTTCCCAGAGCAGCGTGAGGTCCGGTGTGCGATAGGCCCGCAGGCGCTCGCCAATGGCCAGATACAGGCAGCTATGCGCCGGGTCGTAAGCCAAAGCACGCTGCCCCTGCTCGCCCTCCAGCGGCAGGCTGCGCATCACCTGCAAGGTTGTTGGGTCACGCACCTCTAGCGCCTCAGACAGGAGGGCATAGAGGTGGCCCGCCGTATCCGCGGCCAGGGCATCGCCGGCAAAGAGCCCATCCACCGGCGCCTCCACCAGCACGCGCCCTGATTCCAGGTCGACCGCCGCCAGATGCTGGCGATACTGGGCATCCTGATAGCCCACATAGGCGCGCCCAGAGGCCACAGCCAGCACTCCGAGCGCCTGGTCGGGCAGGGCCAGGGCGGGCCCGCGCGTGCCTTGCTCCGGGTCGACGACGATCAGCGCCGACGTGGGCGCTCCCGGCTGGCCGTGGTAACGGCAGAGTACTACCGCTTGCCCTTTCTCATCAATGGCCGCCGCCTGTGGGCTGTAGGCGTCCCCTTCGGGTAGGGAGATGGACAGCCGGGCCAGGACCGCCGGCAGCCGGCCGGTAGGAGGGATCGTGCTGGTGGGCGCTGGCGTAGCCGTAGCAGTCGGCGCCGCGGTGGGGGCGGAGATCTCTTCCGCTGTGGGGGATAGAGCAACAGTCTGCGGGCGCAGCGTTGGGTCGGTGCGCGAACAGGCCAAAAGCAACGAGAGAAGAATTGCACCTAACGCCAACCTGGCTGCAGTGCGACCCATTCCTGCCTCCTCAGAGAGAACCGTAACCCCCTCTACCTCGCCCGCACCGGGTTCCGTTCGGAGCCGCCTGCTGCACCCGAAACCCGCCTGGATTTGATGCGGCGCCTGGCTGGGCTTGAGCATACGCACCGGCGGCCGAACGGAAAGCCGGTAACTCACGGTGATATCATACACCCAGCTTCTTCCAATGGCAAGAAGCAGTTGACCTCAGGTTGTCTTGACGACGATATCGCTCAGGATGTTGGCCGCCTCATCGCCCCGGTCGGCGGCGTTGGAGAGGTGCCGGTAGACCTCGCGCATCTTGAGCATGAGGATGACGTGCTCCAGGTCCTCAGAGCCACTGAAGAGGTCGGCGATGGCCTGACGGTAGGTCCGCTCGGCCTGATTCTCCAGCGCCTTGGCACGCGTGGCATGGTCCAGTGCCACTTGGGGGTGCTCTTTGAGGCGCAGCATGGCCAGGTGCAGCTCGTGCGCGGCATCGCAGAGGACGGAAGCCATGCTGCGGATGTACTCGTTCGGCTCCACACCCAGGGTGGTCATCTCCTCCACTGTAGTATAGGCATAGTCGAGCACGTCATCAATCGTGCGCGAGAGCGCGAAGATATCCTCTCGGTCGAAGGGGGTGATAAAGGTGCGGTTCAGTTCGTCGATGAGGATGCGTCGAACCTCGTCGGCTTCGCCCTCCAGCATGCCGACGGTCGCGGCCTTGTGCGCTGTCGGCTCGGTGACATAGTCCAACAGGGCCTCCATCCCGCGGAGTGTCTTTTCGGCCTGTTGCGTGAGCAGTTCGTAGAAGCGATTCTGCTTGCGCCCGAACGGTAGCTTCATCTTTCCCTTCCTCTCAGACCCTCACAAGCAGCATACACGCAAGGGCCGCCAGGCCGGCGGTGGCCGGGATGGTCAGCAGCCAGGCCGTGATGATGTTGCCGATCAGCCCCCAGCGGACCTGCGAGAAACGCTGGGCCGAGCCGGCGCCGGCAATGCTGGCGCTCATGACCTGCGAGGTGCTCACTGGGCCACCGAGGATGCTCGATGTGAGGATCACAGCCGCGGCTGCCGCCTGGGCGGCAAAGCCGTGAATCGGCCGTATGCGATAGAGGCGCAGCCCCAGGGTGCGCATTACTCGCAGGCCACCCACGCTGGTGCCGGCAGCCAGAGAGAGGGCCGCCACCCACTGCAGCCAGGGTGGGATGGTGAAGGAGGACAACTCGCCCGTGGAGAGCAGGCCCAGGGCTACGATGCCCATCACCTTCTGGGCATCATTGGCGCCATGGCCAAAGGCCAGCGCCGGGGCCAGGAGCCACTGCAGCTGGCGCATGGCCGGCCCCACGCGCGGCGTTGCGTTGCGCAGGGCCAAGAGGAGCAGTCGCATGGCGGCAAAACTCGCCAGAAAGCCAAGCCAGGGCGCAAACAATAGGACCAGGAGCACCGCCCCCAAGCCGGAGAGGGAAATGGCGGCCGCTCCCGACTGCATCCACATGGCTCCGGCCAGGGCGCCGACGAGAGCGTGAGAGGTGCTGGAGGGGATGCCCAGGTACCAGGTCAGAGCGTTCCAGAGGATGGTGGCAATGAGAGCGGCCAGAACGACGGGGGTCGTAATCAGCCTGGTATCCACAATGCCCCGGCCGATAGTGTAGGCCACAGCGACGCCCACGGCGAGGGCGCCGGCGAACTGGGCCAGCGCCGCGACGAGCAACGCCCTGCGCGGCCCGGCGGTGCCGGAGCAGATCATGGCCGCTGCCAGGCTGCCGCTATCCTGCACGCCGTTCAGAAAACCACACAGCATGCCGAGCGCCACGATTGCCCAGGCCGCATACTCGGGAGGCAAGACCTGCTCCTCTCAGGGGGCACACGAAACGACCCGCTTCCCCGGAAAGCCGGGGCCCTCTCTGAGAGGCCGCAGACCGGGGGATGCGCTCTGTAGCCACAGGACGCATTCTAGCACAGCGGCAGAGGCCCGTCAACAATCAGGCTTCCAGAGTCTCCAGAGACTCTGGAAGCCCACCCGGCTACCTGCGGTACGTGGAAAAGCCGACCAGGCGATAGATGCCACAGCGGCCGGTGATGGCCGTGGCGCCGAGCACCGCTCCCAGGGCCAGAAGCCCCAGGCGGAAGGGGCGCACCTCACCGGCCGCGAGCGGCGATAGGCCGAGCCAGATCAGGACTCCACCCAGCACCCCACGGGCGATGTGGTCGGCCGTGCCTTCGTTGCGCTCCATCTGGTCCTCCCGTTTCCGCCGGCTTGTGCCGGCCCTGCTGCAGAGACAGCATCAGCCGTGCCGCGGCTTGCCTCGAAGTGCCACAAGATGGCAACCGACGCGAGAGTCGATCGGTTGCCATCCGCCCCCGCCTATGCTATAATATCGTCGCCTGGAGGGGTGCCGGAGCGGCTGATCGGGGCGGTCTCGAAAACCGTTGTGGGCCTTGTGCTCACCGTGGGTTCGAATCCCACCCCCTCCGCCAAAGAAGGGCTCAATCGTTGATACGACGGTTGAGCCTTTGTTCTTTTCTGGGCTACAGTGAATGTGGCTCCCATCACGGAATGGAACAGGAAGGGCGCTCTTTGTCACGGCGAGAGAACTCTGGGGAATACGGATCAGAAGAAGCAATGCAGGAAATATGCGAGACCCTCTCCGAGCTTTTCGGGCTCGATGCGGAGTCTGTGCTGTTCCTGCGCAAAGGCGGGAGTGTTTCCTACGACGTTAAGGCGGGGAAGGGGCGTTTCCTTCTCAAAGTCATACCGCCCGCGTTTGCGGCAACTGCGCGCCAGTCGGCCGACATTCTGCTCTATCTTGGCGGCAAAGGATTTCCGGTGCCGCGGATCGTACCATCGCGGGATGGTGCGCCGTGCGCGGATGGCGCGTTCTTGGGCGAAGAGCGTCTATTCGTCCTGACGGAATACCTGGAGGGGCGCGAGTTGAGGCCCGACGAGGATGTTGAGGCCGTCGGAGCGCTCATTGGGCGGCTGCATACCATCATGCGAGGCTATCACGGGGCGCTGCAAACGCCTGGGCGGGATTTCTATGTCGACCGTTATCTGCGAATCCTGGAGGCGAAGCAGGTCGAGCGCTCCCTCCTCGGGGAGTACCGTGCCCTCGGAGATGAGCTCTGGGCGCGCATCGAGGGGCTGCCACGCGGCTTTTGCCATGGTGATCTCCACATCGGAAACATCCTACGGACTCCATCCGGCGGGCTCTATGTTCTCGATTTGGACACCGCGTCGCACTCGTTCCCAATGTACGACGCTGCGCTCTTTTGCTGCGCGGCGGACTTTTTTCGGCTCGACCGGAACGGATATGCACGCTCCCAGAAGCGGCTCGCGGCGTTTCTGCGGGGATACGAGTGCGAGGCTTGTATCACGCAGCGTGAAATCGCAGCGTTTGCCGACCTCATCGGCGTCTATCATTTCGCGCTGGAAGCAACCATTATCGAGTTGCACGGTCTTGACTGCGTTGACGCCCGGTTCTTTCAGAATCAGATGGACTGGCTTCGCGAATGGGAGCGACAGGCAAATAAGGAGGGCTTGCCTTAGGATAGATGCCCGCTGAGATGCATCCCCTTAGCCGGACATACTCTGTGCCTGGTGCGGCGCCACACAGATATCGTGGCGCCGCTGCAGTTGGGCTTGACTGTCAGATCCCCTGAAGCACTATTAGGCGGTTCAAACCGGAGATCGTTTTCCATTCTTGTGCCGAGAGCATGACCGTAATAATCGTAGCCAAAGCTGAAGCAGACGTCCAATAAAGCGATGATCAGCATGAAAAGGCTGATATCGACGATTTGCCGCCCCGCAGCAGAAGCAATGCGGGTTGTTCAGGCGGTGCGCGGCTCTACGGCCGCCGCCGCAAAGCCGCCGGCTAGGAGGAGCAGGAGGACGCCGCCTGCTCCGGCGATGGCCCCCATGCCCCCTTGCAGCCAGAGGTAGCGAGCGACGATGGGCGCGATGGCCGCGCCGGAGGCAAATGCGGCCGCCCAGAGGCTCATTACAGTGCCTCGGGCCTGGGGTGCGGCTTCGCTGAGCAGCGCCGGCAGGGCGATGGTGGCTATCTCCAGCGAGGCGGAAAAGCCCACGATGGCCGGCAGGGCCGGACCCAGGGCGTGCTGCGCTGCTGCGATGGCCAGGGCAAAGGTGCCGGCCAGGGCCAGGGCCGCGATGCCCGCGCGCCGCTTGGTCAGCCGGTCGATGAGCAGAGCGCCCAGCGACGCCCCGGCCAGCGCCCCCATCCCGTCACTGGTGAGGGCCAGGCCCACGTTGCGTGCGGGGTCGCCAAAGGTTTCCGTCACCCACGAGCCCAGGAAGCCAAAGACGGCTGCCGGGGCCATGGAAAAGCCTACACTCAAAAGCAGCAGGAGGATGACCCGCGGGCGCAGCCAGTGTGCTGGGCGCGCTTCGGGCGATACCTCACGCCCCGTCCTGCGCCCGGCCACGCGCGGCAGGCGCCAGGCGGCCAGCGCAAAGACGAGGCTGGCGACGGCCCCTAGCCCACCGTAGGCGGCCACGACGCTGTGCCGGTTGGCCAGCGCCACCAGGGCCGGGACGACGACGATGAGGGCCAGCGGCATGGAGAGGCGCACGATGCCCAGGGCCTGCCCGCGCCTGGCATAGGGGTAGCGATCGCCCACGATGGCTGGTATGGTCGCCATGGCGACGGCAAAGCCGAGGCCGAAAGCCAGTTGCACGGCCAGCATGACGGCCATGCTGCTGGTGGCGGCCGCGCCCCAGGCCCCCACAGCGACCAGCAGTGCACCGCCGGCCAGCACCCAGCCGGGCCCTACCCGGTCCGATAGCGGCCCCAGCGCCAGAATGCCGAGCTGGCCCAGCGCGCGTGGCGTGGTGAGCAGCACCGCCGTCTCCAGCGGCACGCCCAGGCGCACCGCCAGGCTCGGGTAGAGGGCACTGGTCAAAATATCCGGCGCGAACGCCACCAGGTTGGCCGCCAACAGCACGGCCAGGAAGCCGAGGTCGGAGAGGGTGAGGGCAGACGAACGGGCCCGGGTTTGTGCCGGCATGTAATCATCCTTCGTTTTGTACTGCATAAGGTCCGCTTGAGCAGCCCCCGCTGCTCCACGAGAGGGTTACACAGTATGCAGTACGGATTACGCCTGCTCTCCGCGCACCAGCGCCACCACCTCCCCCACGCTCTCCACCACATGATCGCAGCGAGGTGCTATGAGGGCGATGCGCTCTGGCAGGTAGCGGGAGAGGTGGGCGGTCATCAAGATGGGCGTCATGCCCACAGCCCGCGCGCCGATGTGCTCATCGCTGCGTCCGTCACCGACATAGAGGCAGCGCCGCGGGTTGACGCCCAGTTTTTCACAGAGGCGCAGGTAAAAGGCTGGGTCGGGCTTGCGCAGGCCCGTATGGCAGGAAAAGAGCGCGCAGTCAAAGTAGGGCTGGAGAGGCGAGTCCGGCCAGGCCGCGACCTCGTCGCAGTCGGCATCGCTGAGCAGGCCGAGGCGCAGGCCCAGGGCGCGCAGCTCCCCCAGCCCGGTGAGGACCTGGGGCTCGATCTCCATCAGGCCGCGGCGGAAGCGCGCCCGCCGGTCGACGGCTACCGCGTTCAGGCGCTCCGGGTCCGGCGGCAGTTGCAGGTCGGCGGCGATGCAGGCCAGAACCTCCTCGGTGGAGCCGTAGCGGCCGCGCGCCCGGCCGTCCTCGTACCGCAGCCACACAGGGTCCCAGCGCTCCGCGGCGACGCCTAGCTCGTCGCAGAGTCGCGGCCCGCGGGCGCCGATGGATTCCAGCGAGATGAGCGTCCAGAACAGGTCAAAGACCACGGCCTGATAACGCATGAGCAAGCAAACTCCGGCTAGAGCAACGGCAGGAACTCGCCGGCAGCGGGGATGACGCCGATGCGCGCCCCGCGCCCCAGGCGAGCCAGGGCACCCTCCAGCGCCTCTTCGACCGTATCCGCATGTCGGGCGCCAATGTTCGCGGCGGCCTGGGCCGTGATCCCCTCGGAAACAAAGGTCACGCCCGCCTTGCGCCGGCTCACGTCCCAGGCGATATAGGCGGCGGCGGCGACCTCGTCGGGGCAACGGCCGGCGCGAACGTCCTCGAGCACGTCTTCGACGGGCCGCAAGCCGTTCTGCTCCATATAGGGATGGTCCGGCGCAATGCCCTCGGGCCCGGGGATGAGCAGGATCACCTCACCGCCGGGGCGGACGGCCATGGCCGCCGAGTTTAGAGGCTTGGCGCCCTGCCAAAAGTCGCGGTCGGCAGGGTAAGAGCCGGCCAGGACGATGTCCGGTTGCTCCGGCACGGGCACGCCAAAGACCGCGCGCGCCGTCTCGGCACCGCGCCGGTGGGCGGCGACCATATCCCCGGCGACAACCTCGATGACCTCGTCGTGCCGGTTCAGCACAGTGTTGACGATAAAACCGAGCCGGGCGCGCCGGCCGATGAGGTCCATCTCGGCGCGCACCGGATTCTCGATGCGCCCGAGGGTCTCGTGCACGTGCGGGGCGGCCATGAGGTGCGTGCGGCCGGTGGTCAGCGGACTGCAGACGCCGGGCTGGACCATCTTGGCGCCGCCGGCAAAGCCGGCAAACATGTGCGGGACAATGTTGCCCACGGCCAGGCTGAGGCCGGCCTCGTAGAAGCGGCGCGCCACGTGGATGGGCACACCGCTGGGGCTCTCGCCGAGGTCCACAAAGGTGGCCGGGTTGTGGGCGTCCAGATTCTCGACGCGCACGCGCGCCAGGACCTCCGAACCGTAACGCGCCTCCTGCTCGGCCACGCTCATGGGGCGGTGGGTGCCCAGGGCGATGAGCAGGACGATGCGCTCATCAGGCACGCCGGCACGGCCGAGTTCTTCGAGAATGACCGGCAGAAGCAGGTGTTGCGGTGTGCTGCGCGTACCGTCGTCGACGAGGATGACCACCTCGCCCTGCACCTTGCGGGCCAACTCGGCCAGGGGCGGGCTGCCGCTGGGGCTCTGCAGGGCCTTGCGCAGAGCCCCAGCGACGTCAGGCAGGGGAGGGCGATCCGCCGCCTGCAAGACCCAGGCGACCTGTTCGCGCGGCAGGCGCACGGTGCGGGTTTCGTGCCCATACGGTAGGGTGATTTCCATGTGTATTCTCCAATCGGGACGGTCGTTACCAACAGTTGACTGCCCAGTGGGGCCGCGCCGTCTCACTATGGCAAGGGGCTCCGCGGCCCTATGAGATGAGTCCTTGCCCGCTCAGGATAGGCCGCGATTTGAGCCCTGCACTGCGAACCTCTGGTATTGCAGCAAGCGCTGCTCAAGCCGCCCTCAATGGGGAGGCTGCTACGGCCCGATAGCCTGCAAGGTGTGGAAGAACTGCATCACGCTGTCGCGATAGAGGATGGCGGCGGCGACGCCACCCCAGAGCAAAGCTGCGACGACCAGCGGCCGGTCCGTCCAAAAGAGGTCATCGGGCGCGCCTCCCTCGCCGCGGCTGTAGACCAGGTAGAGGTAGCGCAAGAAGGCGAACATGGCGAGGGGAATGGTCAGCATCATGGCGTGATCGCTGGGCAGGTTGGGCGCAAAGAAGGTATAGAGCGCATAGACCACGATAGCCCCGCCGGCCATCATGCTGATGGTATGATCGAAAAAGGCCAGGCTATAGTTGCTGAGGCTGGTGCGGTGCTGGCCGGCGTTCTCCGCCAGGAGCAGCAACTCGTGCCGCCGCTTGGCCAGCGAGACGAGCATGGCAAACAGGCCGGTGAAGGCATAGAGCCAGGGCGAGAATTGCTCAACCCGGACCGCCGCCGCGCCGGCGGCTACGCGCAGCACATAGCCGGAAGCGATGGCAAAAGTATCCAGCACCACGACGCTTTTCAGCCCTATAGAGTAGCCGATGTTGACCACAGCATAGATGAGCAGGATCTGGCCCAGAGCCGGTTGCATGAGCATACCCATGGTGATGCCGCCCCCCAGGCAGAGCACTGCGGCCAGAGCACCTAGCGGCACCGGTAGGCGGCCGCTGGCCAGGGGCCGGTGCTTCTTGGTCGGGTGCTGGCGGTCTCGCTCCATATCCAGAAGGTCGTTCAGGAGGTACACGCCGCTGGCGACGAGGCAGAAAAGGGCAAAGGCCGCGCCTGCCCGCAGGACCGGTTGCCACATGAAGAGCTTTTTATCAAAGACCAGAGCGACCAGGACAAAGGCATTCCTGGCCCAGTGCAGTGGGCGCATCGACTCTACAAGGGCAGGGATGGTGCCATTCATCCGCAGGGATACGTCTCGATCCATGTCTTCCTTTTAGGTCTCTGCATGCACGGCCAGTGCTCGCTCATAGGCGGCAAAGGTGGGCGTGTCGTAGAGCACAAAGCGCACCAGCTCGATCTCGGGGTGCCGGCACAAATAGTCGATGACGGTGCAAAGCGCGATGGGTGCTGCCTCGGGCAGCGGGTAGCCATAGGCCCCCGTGCTGATGGATGGGAAGGCGATGCTGTGCAGCCCGTGCTGCGTTGCCAGCTCCAGGCTGTTCCGGTAGGCGCTGGCGAGCCGCTCGGCTTCGCCGGCCTGGCCGTCATAGTACACGGGTCCCACGGCGTGGATGATGTAGCGGGCCTTCAGACGCCCGCCGGCTGTAATCCGCGCTTCGCCGGGTGGGCAGCCGCCCAACCGGCGACACTCCTCCAGAATCTCGGGTCCTCCGGCGCGGTGAATGGCCCCATCGACTCCGCCCCCGCCAAGGAGGGAAGGGTTGGCAGCGTTGACGATGGCGTCCGTATCCTGGGTCGTGATGTCTCCTTGGACCAATTCCAGGCGCGAGTCGCCAATCCTGAGTTCCGCAAACATCGCAGGCCTCCACACGCTACCGGCTCGCCGGCAGCTTTATCCGGCTGTGCCCGCCACCAATCGCTCGTAGCAGCCCTGCCAAAGGCTCTTGGAACGCACCATGCGGCCGATGGTAATGTCCGAGAAATGGGGCATCAGGCGCGCTAGGGAGGCGGGCAAGAGTTCCCAAGTGCCTTGGCGGATGACTCTCTCCAGCTCATCGGCAGCCGGCGTGACCCACTGCCATTCCTGAGCGAAGCGGTCGGCTTTGAGATAGTAATCGCGCTTTTCCCAGGCGGCTGTTGTTTGTTCGATGCCCTGGTCGATCTCTCGGAGCGAGAACACGATCAGAGCAGCCAGGTCCCGCGCTTCTTCGTCCAGTTCGGTTTTGCTCATCAGGCGGCGCAAGGCCTCGGCGATCGTGCGCCGATGCCGCTGGCGCTGCGTCCCTACGCTGTCTACGTTGACGACACGACTCATTATGCGCAGATACTCCCAAACAAGGTCAGAAACTCGATAGCTTTGCCTGTTCCATTATACCAAGCTCAACGAGGGCAGGCAAAGCCGCCCTCGCCGTCACGCCGCTGCGGCGCCTCCCAGATACCGCCTGAACCAGTTGGCCGCCAAATCGGCCACCTGCTCGAGGGTGCCGGGCTCCTCAAAGAGGTGCGTAGCGCCGGGGACGATAACCAGGTCTTTCTCCGTCTCCAGTGCCGCATAGGCCGCCTCGTTGAGCTGGATGACCAGCGTATCGAGTTCGCCGACGATCAACAGAGTCGGCGCGACGACCTGCGAGAGATAGCGCTCGGCCAGGTCCGGCCGCCCCCCGCGCGAGACGACGGCGCCGACCCCCGGGCCAAGGCGCGCTGCCGCCTGCAGGGCTGAGGCGGCGCCGGTCGACGCGCCAAAGAAACCCAGGCCCATCTCCTCCGGCAGGGCCTCTTCGCGCAGCCAGCCGGTCGCGGCGATGAGCCGCTCGGAGAGGAGGTCGATATCGAACACTTTGGCCCGGTCCTGCGCCTCGGCTTCCGTCAAAAGGTCAAAAAGCAGCGTGCCGATCCCGGCATTCTGCAGCACGCCCGCTACGTAGCGGTTGCGCGGGCTGAACCGGCTGGAGCCCGAGCCGTGCGAAAAGACCACCGTGCCCGTGGCCCCCTCAGGGATGGTCAGGGTACCCTCCAGGCGTACCGTTCCCGCGGGTATCTGCACCTCGTGCTCGCCGACCATGAGCGTGGCTGGCTTTGCCATCGCTGTTCCCTCCTCGTCGTGGCCCATCCGGCCAATCTGGCCGCAGGGCAGCAACTCCTGGGCCAACAGGCCGGCGGCTCGATAGCCTCCTTGACAAGGTCTGCCCATTATGGTAGTATTGCCCAAATCAACCGACGCCCACCCCTGCGTGGGAGTCGTATAGACCTGCTCATCCAGAGGGGGTGGAGGGACCGGCCCTGTGAAGCCCCGGCAACCAATCCAGGTCTGGCCGCTGCGCGGGCGGTGCCTGAGCATCGCGGCCGGCCCTCGGCTATGGTGCCAATTCCGGCAGGTGCGCTCGCTTGGTGCACCTGGAAGATGAGAGAGTTGGCCACCCTCTCTCCCATCCGGGAGAGTTTTTTTTGCCCGGCAGCCTGGGCTGCAGCCGCGTTCGCGGCTTGGGGCATTGCGCCCCTGCAAGCTGCCTATTGTGGCCGAAAAAGGAGGCACGGTGCGGACGATCGAGTGGCGCGATGGGACAGTGAGGCTCATCGACCAGCGGCTTCTGCCGCACCAGGAGGTCTGGCGCGAGTACACCCGCTATCAGGATGTGGCGTGCGCCATCGTCGAGATGCAAATCCGCGGTGCGCCGGCCATCGGCGCCGCCGCGGCCTATGGTGTCGCCCTGGCTGCCCTGCAGAGCCCTGCACAGACCTCGGAATCCCTGGAGGCCGATCTGGAAGAGGCTTTTCACGCCCTGGCCGCCACAAGGCCAACGGCGGTGAACCTCTTCTGGGCCATCGAGCGTATGCGCCGCGTGGCGCAGGGGTCGCTGACGGATGGACCCGAGCTGGCGCGTGCGGCCCTGGTGGCCGAGGCGCGGGCCATCGCCGATGAGGACGTAGAGACGAACCGGCGTATGGCCGAGTTCGGCCAGCAGATCATTGCCGATGGTATGAACCTGCTGACTCACTGCAACGCCGGCGCCCTGGCTACCGTCGATATCGGCACCACCCTTGGCGTCATCCGCGCCGCGCACCAGGCGGGCAAACGCATCCACGTCTTTGTGGACGAGACGCGCCCCTTCCTGCAAGGCGCCCGGCTCACGGCCTGGGAGCTGCAGCGCTGGGGCGTGCCGCTGACCCTGATTACCGACAACATGGCCGGGCACTTTTGCTCGCGCGGCCAGGTTGACCTGATTCTGGTCGGTGCGGACCGGATTGCAGCCAATGGTGACACCGCCAACAAAATCGGAACCTATACGCTGGCCGTGCTGGCCCGCGAGAATGGCGTTCCCTTCTACGTCGTCGCCCCCACCTCCACCGTCGACCTGTCCCTGGCGACTGGAGCCACCATCCCCATCGAGGAGCGCAACCCGCGCGAGGTGACCCACATCTGCGACGTGCCCATCGCGCCGGAGGGAGTCCCTGTGGCCAATCCGGCGTTCGACGTGACTCCGCACCGCTACGTGACCGGCATTGTCACCGAGCGCGGCATCGTCTACCCGCCGTTCGGGCCCGGGCTCAAGCAGGTGAAGGATTGAGCGGCACGTGATGCGTCATGCGTGGCATCTAGTGTACTACGTACTGCGTAAGGTCGCTTCTTGTGGTGAGCCTTGCCAGGAGCGAGATTACGCATTACGCGGTACACATTGCGTTTGACGACTCCACTGAAAAAAGGGTAGTTCTTTAACAATTGAGAGCGAGTCCAATCGATGAGAATTGCGTTATACTATGTAGACGTGATGGCTCATCGGAGGCGAACAGCATGTTCCAACCCAACCAGCGGCACCTGCAGAGCAACCTCTTTGGCGACCTCAACAACC